>JAYZDS010000006.1:0-89331 GCA_036337715.1 Pseudomonadota bacterium
TAAAGAAGAGGGAGGTAGACATACGCCATTCTTCAAAGGTTATAGACCTCAGTTTTATATAAGAACAACAGACGTAACAGGTGAAGTAATATTACCTGCGGATGTAGAGATGGTCATGCCAGGTGACAACGTTAAAATCAATGTTAAGTTGATTAATCCAATCGCGATGGAAGAGGGTATGAAGTTCTCAATTCGTGAAGGTGGAAGAACGGTTGGTGCAGGTGTTGTGTCAAAAATTCTTGCTTAAGGGTTTACAAATTAGAAACGAGAAGATAGAATTATGTCAGTAATAAACAGTGGTCAAAGAATTAGAATCAGATTAAAGTCTTTTGATTCTAAGATGATTGACAAAGCTACAGAAGAAATCGTTAATACGGCAAAAAGAACGGGTGCTATTATCAAGGGCCCAATTCCTTTGCCAAATGTGAAAGAACGTTTTACAGTATTAACATCTCCTCACAAGTATAAGGACGCACGTGAACAATACAAGTTAAGTATTCATTCTCGTTTAGTTGACATTCTAGATCCTGATACGGTAACTGTTGATGCCTTAATGCAATTAAATCTTGCTTCAGGCGTGAATGTTAAAATCAGTGTTGATGATTTAAAGAAGGGTGAATCCAAATGAGTTTAGGTGTTGTAGGTTTAAAAGAAGGTCAGTCTAGAAAGACGTTTGATGACGGGTCAACTTGTCATGTAACGCTCGTATCTATTGAGCCTAATTTGATTTCTCAGCTTAAAACTAAGGAAAATGATGGTTATAATGCTATTCAGGTTTCACTTGGTAAAAGGAAGCATTACACTAAAGCTGAAAAAGGTCATATGAAAAAAGCCAAAATTGAAAATGCAAAATTTGTTTGTGAATGGCGAGTAGATAATAATGGTGACTATAAACTTGGTGATCCAACTCAATTAGGGTGGCTAAAAGATATCAATGCAGTTGATGTTACTGCAACATCTAAAGGTAAGGGGTTTGCAGGTTGTGTTAAAAGACATAACTTTAAAACACAGGATGCATCTCATGGTAACTCACTTTCTCATAGAGCACCTGGATCTATTGGACATTGTCAGGACCCTGGTAAAGTTTTCAAGGGAAAGAAGATGCCAGGAAGAATGGGTGCTTCTCAAGTGACCATTAAAAATTTAAAAATCATTGATTTTATTGAAGATAGTAATTTATTAGTTATCAAAGGCGCAGTGCCTGGTGCTAATGGTGCTTATCTTGTAATAAAACCAAGCTTAAAAAATAAGGTAAAATCTAATGGCTAGTGCAATACCAAAAATTGAATTTAATAGTGATTTAGTTCATCAACTTATTGTTACTTATCAAAACAATGGTAGACAGTGGAGTAAAAAAACTAAAAATAGATCCGAAGTAAGTGGTGGCGGTAAGAAACCTTGGCGTCAAAAGGGTACAGGACGAGCTCGTGCAGGTACATCAAGAGGACCAATTTGGCGTGGTGGTGGCGTAACTTTTGCTCATACACCAGGTAAATCTCCTATCAAGCTAAATAAAAAAATGTATCGTAAAGGGATGATGTGTTTGCTGTCTTCATTAGATAAGGAAAAAAGAATTCATGTCTTAGATGAAGTGAAGTTAAAAGATCACAAGACAAAAACCTTTTTAGAGACATTTAAAGATAAGGATTTAACAAAATCAACATTTATTGTTGCTGAATTCAGTGAAAATTTAATTTTGGCTACTAATAATATTTATTATGTTTGTGTCGTTGATCCAATGATGGTTGATCCTGTTTTACTTGCCGATTCCAAAAATATTTATATTGAAAAGAAAGCACTCGAAGTAATGTTAAAGAGGTATCAAAATGACTAATATTTCAAGAGTTTTAATTAAACCAATTATGACTGAGAAAACCTCTAGGCAAGAAATAAACAATCAGTATACTTTTTTAGTTGACCTCAAGGCTTCTAAAGTTAATATTAAGCAGGCTATAAAAAAGTTTTATAACGTAGATGCGGTATCAATTAATACGTTAATTCTGAAGGGTAAGGAAAAACGTCATGGTAAGTTTGTCGGGAAGAGAAGTGATAAGAAAAAAGCTATCATTACCTTGGCGGAAGGGCAAGTGTTACCTATATGGGGAGCTGAAGCATGATTGAGATAAAAAAACTTAAACCAACTTCACCAGGGACAAGACACGTTGTCCGTGTTAAATCTTCTGTTTTGTCAAAAGAGAAGCCACATAGAAAGCTTCTTGAGTCAAAAAACAAAATAGATGGTAGAAATAGTGCCGGAAGAATTACTGTTCGTCACAGGGGTGGTGGGCATAAGCGTCATTACCGTGTAATTGATTTTAAAAGAAATATGGATGGCATATCAGCCAAAATTGTAAAAATTGAGTATGACCCAAATAGAAGTGCTCATATTGCATTAATATGTTATGCGAATGGCCGATGGTCTTATATCATTGCAACCAAAGGAATGAATGTTGGTGACCATATATCTAATGGTGTGGATGCACCAATCAAGCAAGGCAATTGTTTGCCATTAAGTTTAATACCGCAAGGTACCTTAATTTCATGTATTGAATTAAATCCTGGTGCTGGTGCACAGCTTGCTAGATCTGCTGGTACTTATGCTTCATTGGTTTCTAAAGATGGTCAATATGTACTAATTAAATTAAAGTCTGGCGAGGTGAGGAAAGTACTTTCAACTTGTCGAGCAACAGTTGGTATTGTATCTAATGACAAAAACAACCTTAAGGAACTAGGTAAAGCTGGTGCTAAGAGATGGAGAGGCGTTAGGCCTACTGTTAGAGGTGTTGCTATGAACCCAGTTGACCATCCTCATGGTGGTGGTGAAGGTAGAACATCTGGAGGTCGTCCAGCGGTCAGCCCTACAGGCGTTAAAGCCAAAGGTAAGAAGACCAGAAGTAACAAGAGAACAGATAAAATGATTGTCACAAGACGTAAGAAGCGAGTTTAATTATGCCACGTTCATCAAAAAAAGGTCCATTTATAGATCATAACTTACTAAAGAAAGTAAAGGTTGCTGTAGCAGAAGGATCAAAAAAACCTATACAAACATGGTCTAGAAGATCAGTTATTATTCCTTTTATGGTCGGTCTAACGATTCAGGTCCATAACGGCAGAATGATGGTTCCCGTTTTCATAAATGAAAATATGGTAGGGTTCAAGTTAGGTGATTTTGCATTAACCAGAACATTTAAGATGCATGCTGGCGACAGGAAGGCGGGTTAATTATGAGTATTGTTATATCATCTATTAAGAATTATCGATCATCTGCCCAAAAAGTTCGCGCATTAACAAGATTGATCAAAGGTCAATCAGTAGAGAAGGCACTTGATAATCTTATCTACAGTAAACAGAAAGCTTCTGGGATGTTAAAGAAATTATTGGAGTCTGCCATTGCTAACGCAGAAAATAATAACGGCTTTGATATAGACGAGCTAACTGTTAATAATCTCATTGTTGATGAAGGCGTTACATTAAAGCGATTTAGAGCAAGAGCAAAAGGTAGGGGTACTCGTATTTTGAAACGTACGTGTCATGTTAAAATTGAATTATTAAACCAAGAGGCTGAATAAGATGGGCCAGAAGGTAAATCCAACAGTATTTAGACTGGGTGTAGAAACCGGTTATGAGAAGAATCCTGCAGAAGAAAGAAGAAAGTCATCTGCCATATGGTTTGCGGTCAAAGACTATGCAAGCTATCTAAAGCAAGACCTTGATCTCAGGAAATATTTGGAAAAAAATTACAAGTCAGCAGGGATTAACAGAATTGATATTTCTAGACCTTCAGATTCAAATGTAATTGTAACTATATATTGTGCTAGACCCGGTTTGGTCATTGGTAAGAAGGGTGCAGATATTTCTGTGCTCAGAAACAAAATTGCTAAGTTAACTGGAAGTACTGTGCAGGTGAATGTAGAAGAAATTAAGAAGCCTGATCTTAGTGCAAAACTTGTTGCAGAATCTGTTGCTTTACAACTTGAAAAAAGGGCTGCTTTTAGAAGAGTTCTAAAAAGGACTGTTCAAACAACCATGCGTGCAGGCGCACAAGGCATTAAAGTTAATGTCAGTGGTAGATTGGGTGGTGCTGAAATTGCAAGAAGTGAAGATAATCGTGAAGGTCGTGTTCCGCTTCATACCCTTAGGGCAAACATTGATTATGCAACGGCAAGGGCTTCAACAACATATGGTATCATTGGTGTAAAAGTCTGGATATATCGTGGTAATATTAACGAAAGGAAAAAAGGTTAAATCATTATGTTTCAACCACCAAATCAATTAAAATATAGAAAAGAGCATAAGGGCCGTAATCGTGGCTATATTGCTAATCCAGGTGTTCATTTTGGTGATTTCGCCATGATGTCAGTAGGTCGTAATAGACTAAATGCAAGACAAATTGAGTCTGCTCGTCGTGCGATTACACACAGTTTAAAAAGGACTGGTAAATTATGGATTAGAGTATTCCCTCAAAAGCCTATTACCCAAAAACCTCTTGAAGTAAGACAAGGTAAGGGTAAAGGGAATGTTGAGTATTATGCATATGAAGTTAAGCCTGGAACAGTGGTTTTTGAATTAGCTGGTGTTAGTGAGGAACAAGCGGTGCGGGCATTTAAGTTAGCCGAGGCAAAATTACCTTTTAAAACTAAACTAATTAAACGTTGGAAGGCTGAAGATGAAAGTTGAAGAAATACGTAAATTATCTGATAAAGATATTCTTGTTGAAATGGATAAATTAGTTCGTGAGCGTCTTACTTTAAGAGTTCAGCAGGTAACTGACCAAAGTGCTAAAACACATCACTTAACAAATATTAAAAAGGCAATAGCAAGAATGCTAACAGTCATGAACGAGAGAAAAAGGGAAACTCATGAAGATTAAAAGAACACTCCAAGGCGCTGTAAGTAGCGATAAAATGGATAAAACCATTGTTGTAAAGATTGAACGCCGTATTAAACACCCGATTGGGAAATTTATAACACGTCATTTGAAAATACATGCTCATGATGAAAAAAATGATGCAAAAATTGGTGACTTGGTAGAAATTGTAGAAACTAGTCCGTTTTCTAAGAATAAAAGTTGGGAACTAGTTAAAATTTTAGAAACAAAAAACGAAGCATAGAGAGAGTTATTATGATTCAAATGCAATCCGAACTTGATGTTGCAGATAATAGTGGCGCTAAGCGTGTTCGATGTATTAAGGTCCTAAAAGGATCACATCGTCGCTATGCAAATATTTCAGATGTCATTAAAGTGAGCGCTATTGAAGTTAGTGCAAATCAGAAGATCAAGAAAGGCGATGTCTTTTTTGCCGTTATTGTTCGAACAAAAAAAGGTGTCCGCAGATCTGATGGTTCAGTAATTAGGTTTGATTCTAACTCAGTAGTTATGTTGAACGCTCAATATCAACCTGTTGGTACACGTGTTTTTGGACCTGTAACCCGAGAATTGAGAAAGGAATTCATGAAGATTGTTTCATTGGCTCCTGAGGTATTATAGAGGTTTTTATGAGTATTAATAAAATTCAAAAAAATGATAGAGTTAAGATCATCGTTGGAAAAGACAAAGGAAAGTTTGGTACTGTCAAAAAGTTAGATCATCCATATTGTTATATAGAAGGTTTAAATTTAGTTTCAAAATGTGTCAAAGCTAATCCAAGAGCAAATGAACAAGGTGGTATCAAAAAGATTGAAGCACCTATTCACGTTTCTAATGTTGCTTTAGTAGATAAGGATGATAAAGTCATTAAAGTAGGTATAAAGTTACTTAAAGATGGAAAAAAAGTACGAATGAACAAAATAACAAAAAAGGAATTAGGTGAATAGATATGTCAGAGTTAAAACAACATTATCAAAAAAATGTCGTCCCAAAACTTAAGGAGAAATTTGGCTATAAAAATAACATGGAAGTGCCTAAGGTTCTTAAGGTAACACTTAATATGGGTCTTGGTGAGGCGGTTAATGATAAAAAAATCATTGAAACAGCTTTTAACGAGATGAAACAAATTGCTGGTCAACAGCCACTTAGAACATTCACAAAAAAATCCATTGCTGGTTTCAAAATTAGAGATGGTTGGCCAATTGGTGTAAAAGTGACTTTGCGTAGAAATAACATGGATGATTTTATCTATAAACTCGTAAATATTGTATTACCTCGTGTGAGAGACTTTAGGGGTTTAAATAAAAAGTCGTTTGATGGTCAGGGTAATTATAATTTTGGTATCAAGGAACATATTATTTTCCCTGAAATCGATTATAATAAAATTGATAAATTATTAGGTATGAATATTACAGTGACAACATCTGCCAAATCAGATGAAGAAGCACAGTATTTATTATCTCTTTTAGGTTTTCCATTGAGGTAAGATATGGCAACGATGAGAATGAAAGCAAGAAATGATCAGCTTGAAAGTTTAATTTCAAGTGGTCGTGCGAAAAGAAACGAATTAAGAAAAAAAATGAAAGACCCGAATCTTTCATTAGACGAAAAGTTAAAAACAAGTGAACAGCTTCAAAAAAGACCTAGAGATGAAAGTCCTACAAGATAATCACTTAGATGTGTCAGTTGTGGTCGTGTTCATGGTGTATACAGGCGCTTTAAATTATGTCGTATCTGTATAAGAGAAAATATAGCCTTGGGTTATTTGCCGGGCGTAACATTAGATAGTTGGTAATTATGAGTTTACAAGATCCTATTTCAGATATGCTTACTGTTATTCGTAATGGTTTAAAAGCAAAACATAAAGAAGTCGTAACACCTTTCAGTAATTTAAAGAAAGATATATTAAATGTATTAATTGACGAAGGCTATTTGGTTGCTGTCAAAGAAACCACTAATGAGAAAGGTCATAAGTTGCTTGAAATTACTTTGAAGTATGTAGATGGTTTACCAGTTATAAGAAAAATTGATAGATACAGTAAACCAAGCTTAAGAAAGTATTCAAGTGCAAATGATATTCCAATGGTACTAGATGGGTTGGGTGTTAGTGTCATTTCTACAAATGTGGGTGTTATTCCTGATTATAAAGCTAAACAGTTAAATGTTGGTGGCGAAGTCATCTGTCAAGTTGAGTGAGAAATTAAATGTCTAGAATTGCAAAAAAACCAATTATTATTCCTGAAACTGTTCAATGTAAAGTTGAGGATAAATCGATTACGTTTTCTAAAGGATCAGTGTCTTTAACTAGAACGGTTAGTGATAAAGTCTCATTTGAGATGAAAGACAATGTCATAACATTTGAGCCAATGGATACGACAAAAGAAGCTCACGCTCAGTCTGGTACCGAAAGAGCCTTAGTACAAAATAACCTCACTGGTGTAGCCGAAGGCTATAAAACAGAACTGCAAATATATGGTGTAGGTTATAAAGCTAAACTAGAGGGTAGTAAATTAGTTTTATCATTAGGTTACTCTCATCCTATTTATTTTGAAGTACCACAAGGAATTACTATTGAAGTGCCTTCTCAAACTGAAGTTGTTGTTAAAGGCGCAGATAAACAGTTAGTTGGCCAATGTGTTGCAAATATAAGAGATTTTAGAAGACCGGATGCATATAAAGGCAAAGGTGTTAGATTGAAAAATGAGCAAATTATTCTGAAGGAAGGTAAGAAAAAGTAATGTCAAGGCAACGCGTAAAAAACAAGTTTAATGCTGCTATCAAAAGTCAGCAAAATCATAAAGAAGTTAATAGAGTTAAGGTCTTTCGTTCAAACAAACACATGACAGTAATGTTTATTGATAATGATGGTATTTGTCAGTTTTCAATGAAAACAACTGACGAAAAATTATTAAAGAAGACTAAAATTGGTTCGAACATCAAAGCTGCTACTGAAATTGGAAAGTCCATGGGTGAGTGGCTAAAGAAGAAGAAATTAGACAAGTCAAATGTTGTTTTTGATAGAAATGGTTTTATCTATCATGGGAGAGTCAAAGCAGTTGCTGAGGGAATCAGAGAATCAGGAGTTAATTTCTAATGTCTAAAAGACCGGAAGTGAAAAAAGAGTTAAATGAATCAACTCAATATGAGTTAGTTGAAAAAACTATTGAAATTAATAGAACATCAAAAGTTGTTGAAGGTGGTAGGATTTTCAACTTTTCAGCTATTGTTGTTGTAGGAAATGGTAAAGGTAAGGTTGGATTTGGTATTGGCAAATCACAGGATGTTCCTGGTGCGATCCAAAAAGCAACTGATCAAGCAAAAAAATCAATGATACAAGTTTCTTTGCGTGGAAATACCATCCAACATATGGTTAACGGTAAGCATTGTTCAACAAAAGTATTTATGAGACCAGCTTCTGAAGGTACTGGTGTTATAGCCGGTGGAGCTACACGGGCGATTTTTGAAGTATTGGGCGTTGAAAATGTCTTGTCAAAATGTATTGGCTCAACAACTACAGTCAATGTTGTAAATGCAACATTTGATGGTTTGAAGCAACAAAAAACCCGTTATGAAGTTGCTAAAAGAAGAGGTATCTCTTTTAAAGATCGAAAACAGGGGAAATAACCTATGGCAGATAAGTACTTTACAATTAAACTTACAGGTGGTTTATCAGGTCAAACACAAAGAACACGTGCGACCGTAAGTGGACTTGGACTAAAAAAAACTGGTTCAGTTTCTAAAATTAAAGACACACCTGCTAATCGCGGTATGTTTAATAAGGTAAAACATTTAGTAATTGAGGTGGTCGAATGATCGAATTAAATACAATTTCAAGTAATCCAGCTGCAAAAAAATCTGCAATACGTGTAGGTCGCGGTGCTGGGAAGAAAGGTAAAACTTGTGGGCGTGGCCATAAAGGTCAGAAATCAAGATCTGGTGGCTTTCATAAAGTTGGTTTTGAAGGCGGACAAATGCCTATATATAGGCGACTACCTAAGTTTGGATTCAAATCTAGAGTCTCATATACTCATACAGAACTTGGTTTAAAAGCATTCAATGCGATTGACCAAAAAATACTCGATGAAAAGCCAATTGACCTTAATAGGTTGAAAGAGCTAAATATCATCAATAGGAATATTAAAACAGTAAAGATTTTTTTCAATGGCGAAATCGATAAAAAACTTACTATAAAAAATATTAAAATAAGTAAAGGTGCTGAGGAAGCAGTGCTTGCTAAGAAAGGTTCGGTCGAATAAGCTATGTTAAACCAAGATTCACTTAAGGAATTAAGAAATCGTATCTATTTTGTATTATTTGCAATACTGATTTTTAGATTGGGTGCACATATCCCAGTCCCTGGTATTGATTTTGTTAAGCTTGCTGAATATTTTAATAGAAATCAAGGTGGCATCGTTGGTTTATTTAATATGTTTTCTGGCGGTGCATTTTCTAAATTGACTATTTTTGCATTAGGCGTTATGCCTTATATTTCTGCATCGATTATCATGCAATTATTATCAACTTCGCACCCACATTTGAGTCAGCTCAGAAAAGAAGGTGACGCTGGAAGAAGAAAAATAAGTCAATATACACGTTACGGTGCTTTATTGATTTCTTTATTACAAGGATCAGCAACAACGACTTGGCTTATTTCACAGGACCTTGTCATTCAAGCCTCATTTATATTCTATATTACTTCGGTTGCTACATTAGCCACTGGTACAATGTTTCTTGTTTGGTTAGGAGAGCAAATCACAGAAAAAGGCATAGGTAATGGGATATCACTACTTATCGTACTTGGGATTGTCTCCAATCTTCCTGGAGCATGCGGTCAATTACTAATGCAAGTCAGACAAGGTCAAATGAGTGCAATCACCTTTTTAAGTCTAGTTATTTTCGTAGCTCTTTTAATTCTATTTGTCGTTTATATGGAAAGGGCATTAAGAAAAATTGCAATTAACTATCCAAAAAGACAACACGGCAATAAGCTATATGGTGGCCAGTCATCGTCTTTGCCACTTAAAATTAATATGGCAGGTGTGATACCTCCCATCTTTGCATCAATGGTCATTATGTTTCCAGGCACTTTAATAAGTTGGTTTGGTTCAGCTGCTAAAACTGGTATACTGGGTGAAATTTTATATGCAATTTCCCCTGGTCAACCACTTTACTTAGTTGTTTTTGCTGCATCTATAATATATTTTTGCTTTTTTTATACAAGTGTGATGTTTGAGCCTAAAGATATTGCAGATAATTTAAAAAAATCTGGTGCATTAGTGCCTGGTATTCGGCCTGGATCAAACACTGCAAGCTATATTGATCAAGTTGTGACTAGACTTACGTTCATTGGCAGTATATACTTGGTAATTGTGTCACTGATTCCTCAGTTCTTAATACAGGCGCTGAGTGTACCATTTTATTTCGGTGGAACATCACTGCTAATCATTGTAGTTGTCATAATGGATTTTGTTAGTCAGCTTCAAATGCATATGTTGCCATCGCAATATAGAGAGCTTAGCGGTAAGCAAGGCAAGAAAAGTAGTCAGTCTAAATTACATTTATTACGATAAGGTTTATTATGAAAGTTAGAGCATCAGTTAAGAAAATTTGTAGATTTTGTCAAGTAATCAAAAGACATGGTCGAATTCGTGTTATCTGTAAAAAGGTAGCTAAACATAAACAGAGACAAGGATAAGAGGCAGAGAATGAGCATAGTCATTGCTGGTAGAATACTTCCGAACAAAAAGCATATTGTCATAGGTCTAACAACTATCTATGGTATTGGTTTTAACAGATCTAAAGACGTGTGTAATAAAGTTGGGATAGAAACTACAAAAAAAGTAGAAGCATTATCACCTGAAGAAGTTGATAAACTTCGTGAGGCTTTATCAGAATACATCATTGAAGGTGATTTGCGACGAGAAGTTAATATGCATAAAAAACGTCTCTTAGATATTGGTTGTTATCGTGGTATTAGACATAGAAGAGGCTTGCCTGTTCGTGGACAAAGAACAAAAACCAATGCTAGAACGCGTAAAGGTAGAAGAAGAGGTTAATTATGGCATCACCAAAAATCAAAGTACAAGGACAAGGAATTGCTTCAATTTCTTCACAATCTAATAACACCATAGTTACCATTGCTAATCCAAATGGTGATGTGATTGCATCAGCAAGTGGTGGTAGATTCCAAAAGGGTGCTCGTAAGTCTACAGCTCATGCTGGAGAGGAAGCGGCAAAGTATGCAGCTGGTGTGGCTGTAGAGCTTGGTATGACTCAGGTTCATGTTAACCTCCGTGGTGCGGGTAATGGGCGTGATTCAGGTGTAAGAGGTTTACACGCAGGTGGTTTAACCATTTTATCAATAAGTGAATTGACTGGTATCCCGCACAATGGATGTCGTCGAAAAAAGAAAAAACGTATTTAATTTAGGGGCAAATATATGGCAAGATATCGAGGACCAAAATGCCGACTTTCTAGAAGAGTAGGTATGGATCTTGAAAATAAATCAGGTGTAAAGCCAATCGAAAAAAAGTGTCGATTTGAGCAATCTCCTGGAAAACCAGCTGGTCGACGTTCCAGAGGTTCTGACTATGGTATTCAGTTAAATATGAAACAAACCATACGTTATTATTATGATTTATCAGAAAAACAATTTAGAAATTTATATAAAAGAGCTGATAAGGCATCAGGATCTACTGGTGATAATTTATTAATATATTTAGAGTCTAGATTAGATAATATTACTTACAGGCTTGGTCTGGCTTCTACTAGAGCTGAAGCCCGCCAAATGGTCCGTCATGGACACATTGCCGTAAATGGACAGCGTGTTGATATACCATCCTATCGTTGTTTAATAGGCGACGAAGTGTCAGTAATTGAAAGCTTCAGAAAGCATGAAAGAGTTAATCGTTCTATTCAGCTTGCAGAGCAAAAAGAAATGGTAAATTGGCTTTCTCGCGAGAAAGATCAGTTTATTGGTAAAGTAAACGATTTTGCTGATCCGGCATTCTTTGCGGATATGTTTAAAGTCAATCTTGTTATAGAATTATATTCAAAGTGAGTACAGTCATGGAAAATCAATCATTTGATGTATCAAATTTATATCACGCTACTGATATTGATATCAATCAGCGTTCAAATACACTTGCGTCGGTAACATTAAAGCCTTTTGAAAGAGGTTTTGCATATACTGTTGGTGTTGCATTAAGAAGAATCTTATTATCTTCTATGCCTGGTTGTGCAATTACTTCTGTTCAAATAGATGGTGTTTCGCACGAATACAGTACAATTGATGGTGTGAAGGAAGATGTTGATTTGATTCTTATGAATTTAAAAGGCATTGCAATAAAAAATCATGAACAAAAAGATATTGTTTTAAGCATCCAAGCTAAGGGTCCTTGTGAAATTACAGCTGCTGACATTAAAATTAATGGACAAGCTGAAATTATAAATACAGATCATCCAATAGCTACGGTAACCGGTGATAGAGAGCTCAATATGACAATGGTTGCTAAAATGGGTTCAGGCTATGATGTATATGATAATAATGATGATGGAACAACATCTTCAGTTGGTAGTATGAAAATTGAAGCATCGTTTAGTCCAATTTTGAAATGTGTTTGTAAAGTCGAAAATGCGCGTGTTGAGAATCAAACAGATTTAGATAAGTTAATTATTGACTTGGAAACTAATGGTACTCTAGAGCCTATAGCAGCAATAAGACATGCAGCAACCATTCTACAGTATCAATTACATGCTTTTGCTGATTTATCAATTCCTAAAGTGGAGCCTGAAAAGCCAGTTGAGGAAGATGAAAACCCGATTCTATCTCAACCAGTTGATGTTCTAGAATTGCCTGTCAGAGCGGCAAACTGCTTAAAAGCTGAAAACATTCATTTTATTGGTGACTTAGTAAGTAGGCATGAGTCTGAGCTTTTGAAGGTGCCAAATTTAGGTAGAAAGTCACTTACTGAGATTAAAATGATTTTATCAGATCATCAACTTACATTAGGAATGCCTATTGGTCAGTGGCAATCTCCTGAGTCATTTGAATAATAAGTGAGGTAATAGATTATGCGTCATCGCTCAGCAAAAAAACATTTCAATCGTAGTCCCGCCCATAAAAAAGCCATGTTAAAGGCTTTGTCTGTTGCGCTTATCAAGCATAATATGATTAAAACAACATTGCCAAAGTCAAAGTACTTCAGACAGTTTATTGAGCCTTTGATAACTAGGGCTAAAGTAGATAGTGATGCAAATAGAAAGAGAATATTTGCTGCCCTAAGAGATAAAGAAGCATGTAAAAAGCTATTTGAACAAATTGGTCCTTTTTATAAAGATAGACCAGGTGGCTATGTCCGCATTCTTAAGTGTGGTTACAGGGCTGGTGATAATGCACCTTTGGCATTTGTTCAGCTTGTAGATTTCAAAGAAGATCTAAAGGCAGAAGAACCTGCGCCTAAAGCTAAGAAAGCACCTGTAGAAAAGAAAACAAAAACACCAGAAGAAGCTAAGAAAAAAGCCTAGTTGTTTAAACGATTAGTCTTGCAGCGAAAACCAATCCGTTTGCGAAATATTTAAAGGCGTAGTGAATTAGACCTACGCCTACAACACCTGTTACGTATAATGTCACAAACCAAATATAAGACTTAGTATTTGATGACATCTTTGACTTTACCTTTAAAAACAATATATGCATATGTGGTATACACCAACAACATTGGTAAAATAATTACTGCACCAACGGATACAAACAATAAAGAGTGTACTGGTGATGCTGCTTCCCATAATGTAATGGTTCGAGGCACTAAGTATGGAAAGGTACTAATGCCAAGGCCAATGTAACCCCCAATAAACATAAGATAACTCAAAAAATACGGGTATCGATCATGTTTTTGGGTGTTTAATTCATACCAGCACCAACCAAAAATACATGCTGTAAAAAAGGGTAGTGGCGCAAGAAATAAAAAATTATCAATATTAAACCAAAATTTAATTAATGTTGGGTCTACAAAAGGTGTACATATACTAACGGCAGCCATAGCTATAGCAACGAGAATAAGGCATATTTTAGCTATTTGATACATATGTTTCTGTATACGACCCTCAAGCTTGAGAATGAGCCTTGTAGAGCCTAATAATGCATATCCACACACAACACCAAAGCCTGTGAGATAAGCGAAGCTTGTGTGCCATGCAAATGCGTCTTTAAGAAGTTCTTGATGGTTGAAGCCTTCAACAAATGCCCCAAGTATATTTCCCTGTATAAACGCAGCTATAAATGAACTCACTGCAATTACTCTATCCCATAAATGTGAATGATTTTTTGATTTCATTCTATATTCAAAAGCGACACCTCTAAATAAGATTGCAATCACCATTGTCATGATTGGCAAATATAACATCGGCATCAAAGTTGCAAAAGCAAGCGGGAAAGCACCATATAATGCTGCAGTACCAAAGACAAGCCAGGTTTGGTTCCCATCCCATGTTGGTAATATGACGCTCATCATCATACATCTTTCGTGTTTATTATGAGCGAAGGGTAAAAGTATGCCTATTCCTTGGGAATAACCGTCAAGAATAACGTACATGATAATGGCAAAACCAATAATCATATACCAAAGCAAAGGAAGTATAAATTCTAAATTCATTCGATTTGCTTCCTTTCATTTGTGTTCATATAACCAAAAGGCAAAGTGATTTCATCATCTTTAAATTTTCTAGGCCCAAGTTTGATTGTTTCAATTAAATATTTGAAATAGAAAAAACCAAATATAATAACATATACTATAAAAAGCATGACAAAGGATGCGGTGACTTGATATATATCAATACTTGAGGCTGCGTCATGTGTCCTAATCACATTATAAATTATCCAAGGCTGTCTTCCTGATTCTGCTGTTATCCAGCCTGTTTCCATAGCAATGAATCCCATTGGTGCCATTAATAGCCAAATCCATTGAAGCCATTTTTGTTTCAATAATGTTCCTTTTCTATAATAATAGGCACTTATTAAGCTTACAAAAAGCATTAAGAATCCTGCATATAACATAATTCTGAAACTAAAAAATACTGCTGATACAGGTGGTTGGTCTTCAGGTGGAACACTCTTAAGCCCCGTTAATTCACCATTTATACTATGTGTGTTGATAATACTAGCTGCGTAAGGTACTTTGATTTCAAAATAATTTTTTTGCGCAGCCTGATCAGGTACTGCAAAAATTAAGTAAGGTACACCTTTAGATGTTTCCCAAACACCTTCAATTGCAGCCGATTTGATTGGTTGGTACTCATGAACATTGAGGCCAACCCAATCACCGATCAGAACTTGTGTAGGTGTTAAAATCATCATAGTAACCAAAGCAAATTTAAATATTTTTTTCGAAATTTTTGGATGCTGGTTTGTAATTAAGTAGTATGCGCCAATTGCAGCAATGGCACATGCTGTTGCTATGAATGACGATAACAACATGTGTAAGAATCGCGGCGCTATCATAGGGTTAAATAATATATTATGCCAGTTATCTGCTACAAGCTTGTTGTTGATCATTTGATAGCCAATGGGATGTTGCATCCAGGTATTAGCAGTTAATATCCATAAAGCGGATAGGATAACACCAAATGCGACCAAACAGGTGGCTGTCATATGAAGCTTTGGACTCACTTTGTTCCATCCAAATAAGAGCACACCCAAGAAGCCAGCTTCAACAAAGAAAGCTGTCATAACTTCGTAAGTAAATAATGTGCCTAAAATATCACCAGCTACTAAACTCATCCCTGACCAATTGGTACCAATCTGAAATTCCATTACAATACCAGAAACAACCCCCATACCAAATGTGAGAGCAAACAATTTAGTGAAGAAACGACATATGTTATAGTAAACGATTTCGTGTGTTCTCAACCAACATGCTTCCATGATAGCAATAAATGTTACAAGCCCAATACTAAAGGCAGGGTAGAGAATATGAAAAGTTATTGTAAATGCAAATTGTAATCTTGAAATTAATACTGGATCTATCACATTCTTATAATACTTTCATCGATGGTAAATGTCAAAAAATACATCCATTTATAAATTAAATCAATTACATTATTTATAAATAAATATTGATTTATGTCACCATTTTTTCAAGATCAATGGCTTTATCATAATCATCAGCAGAAAGATAATTTAGCTCGACACAGGCTTCTTTTAAGCTCATATCGTTCACTAGTGCATGATGAGCAATTTCTGCAGATTGATCGTATCCAATAATTGGTGTCAAAGCAGTGACAAGCATAAGTGAATTATCAACCAATTGTTTAATCCTTTTTTCATTTGCTTCTAAGCCATTAAGGCAGAATTGATTGAAATTATTTAGTCCTTCACTTAATAATTTAATTGCATTTTCGAAATTATAAATCAACAGTGGTTTAAAAACATTAAGTTGAAAATTACCCTGCGATCCTGCAATGTCAATTGCAGTGACTAACCCTTTCACCTGAACTGCTATCATCGTCAGTGCTTCACATTGTGTTGGATTTACTTTCCCCGGCATAATTGAGGAGCCTGGCTCATTCTCTGGTAATGATATTTCACCTAAACCACTTCTTGGACCTGATCCAGACCAGCGAATGTCATTTGCAATTTTAAGAAGACTACCAGCCAGTGTAGATAAACAATGTGCACTATGAACTAACTCGTCGTGGGCAGATAACGCGGCAAATTTATTTGGATGTGGTTTAAAATTTGTTTTCAGTACTTCGTTAATATAATGACAAACTGATTCATCAAAACCGTCAGGTGCATTAAGACCTGTGCCAACTGCAGTCCCACCAATCGCTAATAACTCTAATCCTTCAAGACTTTTTGTTAATTGTTCTATATTGTTTTCAATTAAATATAAAAATCCTGAGTATTCTTGAGATAACTTAAGGGGTGTTGCATCTTGTAAATGTGTTCTACCTATTTTGATGATTCCTGAAAAATCATTGATTTTCTTTTGTAGCGTACTTTTGAAATCATTTAGCGTAGGTAGTAAATATGTTTTTAGAGACTGATATGCTGTCATATACATGACAGTTGGAAACGTATCATTTGAAGATTGTGACAAATTGACGTGATCATTAGGATGGATCGGTTTTTTTGTTCCCAGTTTTTCACCTGCCAATTCGTTAGCACGATTGGCAATCACTTCGTTGACATTCATATTCGTTTGTGTACCGCTTCCTGTTTGCCAAACACTCAATGGAAATTGATCGAGGAATTGGTTATTTAAAATTTCTTTAGCTGCACCGCAAATGAAATCCATATTAGCTTGTGTCAACTTCCCAAATTGATTATTAGCTTTTGCTGCAGACATTTTCAAGAGCGCATAGTTTTTGATGAAATCAGAAGACAGTTTTTCTGATCCTATATTGAAATGATGAAGAGACCGCACAGTTTGTGCGCCGTAGTAGGCATTACTTTCTACATCTACCGGGCCCATACTATCGTATTCGGTACGTTTGCTCATAATTATTTCCTCTTTAATAGTCGTAATTTAGCACACTTAAATTTTAAAAACACTAGGCAATTATAAGTCGTGTAATGCTTTAATTGGATCCATTCTCGAAGCCTTGATGGCAGGGAAGATACCAAAAAATAACCCAATCATAATTGGGATACTAAATCCAATGATTAGTGTTTTAGGAAAAAACATCATGGGAGCTTGTGTCATTAGCATAAAGAAATACAATATTGGCATCGCCAATATAATTCCGATAATCCCACCCAATAGACATATGATAATTGATTCTATTAAAAATAATGCGATGATTTGCTTACCATTTGCCCCTAACGCCATTCTTAGACCAATTTCTCCTTGTCTCTCTGTAACAACGACAAGCATAATATTCATAATACCAACACCCCCAATCAGTAATGCAATGCTGCCAACAAGGGTTAAGAATAAGTTAAATTGTGACGTAATTGTATTTGTGGACTTATAAAAGTCAGTAAAACTTTGGATAAATACTTGAATATCAGGAGACAAAGTCTCAATTCTTTTTTTTATTTTTTCTAAAACATGTTTTGAGTCATCATCACTTTCAAGCTCGATGATTAATCTTTCTATGGATAGATTTGGCATGAATTTTAATGCACTATCTAAATTCATCACAATTTGATGATTTACATCACCAAATAGCAAGGTGCGTAAACCCTCTTTTTGTTTTTGATGGGTGCCTACAATATGAAGTACTTGGTGCTCAAGTAGTAAATCAAAACCGATCTGCATGGGTTCATTGTTGTCGTTAAATTCGTCGGCAAGTGGTTGACTAATAGTTACATTTCTTTCATCACTTGGTATAATTAATCGACCTTGAGATACATTAATATCAAAAGGTTTCTCCATATTAAAGGGTATCCCAATGATATTTAAATTAATGTTTTTTCCATTAGATAAATTGTAATTATATGATTTTGTAGCTATTGGGATAATGTTTTTCACAGGTGGGACAATGAGGTTGTTGACTTGTGACTGGGTAATAAATTTTGCTCTTTCTGTTGGATACAAAAGATTAAAGATATGAATGTTTTTTCCAATTTGATTGAGTTCTTGTTCCATATTATATTTGAAAATCAAACCAATATTGATTAATACAATAAATGCGCAAGTACCAATCAGTACACCAAGAACCGCCAATAAAGTGCGAACCCAATGGTTTCTGATTTGTTTAAGTGCATAGAAAATAGTCACGATATTATTCCATCTTTAAGCTGAATGATGCGGTCACATTGTTGTGCAATCGTTTGATTGTGAGTCACAAGAAGCAGTGTTTTGTTAGCCCTATGTTTTTTTAGTAAAGCCATCACATTTTTACCATTATTTTGATCAAGTGCACCAGTTGGTTCATCAGCAAGTAATAAGCTTGGACTATTAATCATTGATCGGGCAATAGCGACACGTTGTTGTTCACCACCAGAAAGTTGCGATGGTTTTTTTCCTAGTAAATGTGTAATGCCTAAAGAGGTCACAAGTTCATCCAAATGGTCATGATTTTGATGGTTGCTATATTGCCATGGCAATTTAATATTTTCAAAAACAGATAATTCAGATAATAGGTGATACTGTTGAAAAATAAACCCTATCTTTTGATTTCTCAGCTTTGCTTTTTGATTGTTATTAAGTTGATTGATGTGTTGCCCATTAAGCCAATAGTCACCATATTGGGGTTTTTGTAATAAGCCTAAAATATGCATTAGCGTTGACTTGCCAGCACCAGATTGACCTAATAGTGCAACATACTCACCTTGATGTATTGTAAATGAAATATTATCTAATACTTTTGTTGTATTGAAACTATGACTGAGTGATTTAACTTCGATCATGATTTTTTGTCGGACATTTTTGGTATTAATATTTTTTCATCTACAGAGAGTCCAGACTTAATCTCAACACGATCTAATTCAGTTCTTCCAAGCTTAACTGGACGTTTTGAACCATTTGCCAAAATAGCATATGGATTTTTATAGGGATCATAGATAGCGTTGATAGGGACCATTATTGCAGTTCTTGATGGCATATTGATAATAATTTTACATCTTGTGCCGGGTACAATGTTAGTTTTACTTTCAACGTGGATAACAACTGGGTAACGTGTTAAATTATCGGATTTTTGAGTAAATTCGAACAATTTTATAGCATTGATATAGCCACTAAGCTCAATATCTGGTCTTGAAAGAGGCTTGACGATAACGGGCATTTTGTTTTTTAACGATAAAATTTGATTTTCATCAAGCTCAATGAGGATTTCACCTTGATTTAAATTGGTAAGTGCTGCAAAAGCTTGACCGCCTTCAACTTTTGATCCTGGTTTAGCAGCACCGCTATTATCTTCGCTTGGTTCCTTTGTTAAGGGAATAAGACTACCATTATCTGGAGCTTGAATAATAATAGAATCAGCACTATTACCATCAATGAAAAATTTTTGTAGATCATCGATTTTAATTGACGTTAATTGCTCAAATGTTTTATCAATTTTTTCAGAAAAGCTTTTTAATTCAAATTCTGTTTGAAGCAGTTTAATTTTTGCCCTATTGAATTCTATTTCTTTTGCTACAACTTCTTCATTTGCCACTAATCCTGATGTAAACTGCAATTTATAATCTTGATACTTATTTTTACTAGACTCATAGTCCCATTTTGCATTATGGTATTCAACTAATTTAGAAAACACATCAATAGATAAAGTTGAACCTGAAATTTTAAATAAGGGCTCATCCTTTTTAATGTCTGAGCCATAAGGATGAAATTGTTCTTCAATGAAGCCTGAAACTGATGATACAATAACATTATGGGTCAATGGAGTGATTACCCCTATTTGTTCTATGTTGTCATTGATTTTACTTTTTTGAATAACATATGTTTCATAAGTTTTTGGTTGATCTTTTTTTTCATTGTGAGTGTTTTGTTGTTCACAACCTACCAATAAAAAAATCATAAATAGACTAAAAGTCTTTAGGTAATTGTACATGCCATTGATCCAAAGTTATTCCCATATCATTATAAAGACTAATGAGCTTTGACGCAAAGTTTGAAACTAAATCACTGTATCTGTCAACAGCCTCTTCTTTTTCATTGATTTGCTCTGATAGTTGAAATGCACTAATAAAGCCGCGTCTAAATCGCTCTTGATTTGTTTTTACAAGCTCTACACGCAGATCTACTTCCTGTTTTTCTTGTTTAATTGATTTTTCGAGAAGTTTAAGTTCATTAACAGCATCAATCGCATGGTTGGTGAGTTCAATTTCTTTATTTTTTATAGCAGTTTCTGATTTTTTTATATCTACATTAGCATTAACCACGGCTTGTTTTTTTGTTATGTTGTTGATAGGTATATCAAGATTCAGAACAATGCTCGTAGCTGATGAATCTCTTAAATTTTTTGTGCCAACTGCAGTTAAATCCATTCTTAAGTCATCTTCGGCTTTCAAAAGAGTTCTTCTATTTTTTACGAGATTTAATTTTAAAGTAAGGTAGTCTAAATTATTTGTTAACAATTTGCTTGTAACTTTTTCCTGGCTTGGTATAGTAAACCGTCTACTGATATCAAACAAGTTATTGTCAATGGTGATTGTTTTTCCATGAACATTCATTGTATCAAGCAGAGTATTTATGTTTGCTATTCTTTCGGATTCACTTGCAGTTAGTGCACTTAAGGTACTTGCGACCGAAATACGTTTGTTGATAACGTCAGTCATTGGCGCTTCACCAAATTGAAATTTAATTTTAATTTGTTCTAAGTTGTCACGATTCATTTTAAGTGATCTTTTTAAGGAACGGATTTGTCTATCAGTGCTGATGATAGTAATGTAATTGGTTAGTGTATCTGAAATGGCTTGAGATACAATATTTTTATAATTGATCTTATCGATTTCGTTTTGGTCAATGGCATTTCTCAAATCTACTAGGTTAACATTAGAGCTTGATCCCCTTAAAAGATGTTGTGTGACAACGATTTCAGGTTCAACGCCTGTATCTATATCAAAATTTGGCTCAAAAGAGAATTCGGTACCAAAAGTAGAACGTATGCTAGTTGAGGGTGTGATGGAGGTTGATGATTTTATATCATTATCATCAGGATTGGAGTTATCCATTACTGTTGAAGTACCTGTGACGCTAGTTTGCCATTGAAAAGCATCTTTACTCACTTTGACTGCATAATTTTGATTTTGTCTATCAAGCTTGGCAGATTTTATGTTGAAGTTATTATTTAGGGTTAGTTGAACAGCTTCGTCAATGGTAATGGCATAAGCATTAGTACACAATATAATCACAATAAATGAAAAAAATACCCTTATTTTTGCCATAAAATAATCGCCTGAATTATGGTTAAGGTAAATACCCATAAGTTTTGTGCATCTACACTAAAGCATAAACCTGTAATGCCAGTTAATGTACCGATTAAAGCCAAAGATCTTTTCGTCGTGGTTCCTTTTTTTTGTATTGGTGGCTGTACTTGTGGAACTTTATTTGTCTGGCCAGGCCTCATTTGATCGCTTAAGAATTCGAAATATTGCGGTATATTATAAAGTGGACTTTTTTGCTTTCTGACCCAATCTTCAAGAAATGGTTTAGCTTGATCCCATAGATTCATATCTGGATAAAGGTCCCTACCTAAACCTTCGATATTAAATATTGTTTTTTGCAGTAATAAGAGTTGAGGTTGCACTTCCATATTAAAGGATCTAGCTGTGGTTATAAGACCGTCAAGTAACTTGCCAAAAGATATTTCCTTGATAGGTTTGTTTATGATTGGTTCGCAAACACGTCTGATTTGATTAGCAAAATGTTGTGCATTCGTTGTCTCTGGGACCCAGCCTGAATCAATATGAAGTTGTGCAATTTTAAGATAGTCTTGCTGAAAAAAAGCGACTAGATTTTCGGCGATATAGCGCTGATCCTCTGGCGATAATGAACCACAGATCCCAAAATCAACACCAATATACTTAGGGTATTCAGGATTTGATACATCTACAAATAAATTACCAGGGTGCATATCTGCATGAAAAAAGTTATCTTCAAAAACCTGTTGTAAAAAAATCTCTGTTCCTCTTTCAGAAAGACAAGCCATATTGGCATTAGCTTCTTTAAGCTTTTCAATTTGATTAATGGGAATGCCATATATTCTTTCCATAGTTATGACATCTTTGAAACAATAATCCCAATGCATTTCTGGCACATACATTTTAGTAGATACTTGAAAGTTTCTCCTTAATTCAGCACCATTGGCTGCTTCATTTAAAAGGTTAAGTTCATTATTTAATGTTTGACTAATTTCATCTACAACAGCTTCTAAATGTAAGCGACGATAATCTTTATTCAATGCAGTGATTATTTTTGCAAGTGTGTAAAGCAGTTGAATGTCTTTATCTACTTGTTGTTTGATTTTAGGTCGGAGTAATTTAATTACTACTTGATTGTCATCTTTTAGGGTCGCGGCATGAACTTGAGCAATGGAAGCTGATCCTAAAGGTACCTCATCAATGTGTTTAAAGGTTTGGTTATATTGGTCTCCAAAATGTTTGATTAATGTTTTTTTAACATGTTTAAAATCAAACGGTGGCACTTTATCTTGTAAGGTAGCTAATTGATTCGATATGTCGAGTGGCATTAAGTCTCTTCTGGTAGATAGAATTTGACCAAATTTTATAAATAGCGGCCCTAATTTAATCAATGATTTAACTAAAATATCTGCTCTATTTTCTTTTTTTAGTGATATGAATAGCCACCTTGAGGGCGCTTTAAATCCAGGTAAAATTAGTTGATCTAAACCATTAAAAATAAATAAGAAAATAATTCGTGTTAATCTTAATGCTTTTCTCATGATTTGTTTTTCTGTTCCAGTTGACTGATTCGATCTTCAAGTGCATTGATGCGATCAATTAGACTTTGATTGTTTTGAGAAAAGGGATTAAAAGCAAGTATTGGGTCAGGTATAAATCGACTTGTAGCTTGGGATAACCACTCCTGACAGTCTATATTTGCAGTTTGAATTAATTGTTGTATTGCAACTGCAAGCGATAGATCGCCTTCAATTGTAACTTTTGCACGATCGTTGCCGCCAAGAAATTGTAAGATAGTATAAATATCTCCAGTTATAATAACGTCAGGCTCTCTAATTGGCATGGATTCAATTTCGATTCTTTGTCCATGAAAATATAGTAATTGTTCTAGATTAGGTGTATCTATTCTCAAGGCAACCATTTTATCGTCTAAGGCTGTTAAATCCATTTGTGGTGTAATGGAATTGATCCAAAAACTTGCAACTTTTTCTAAAATCATAATTTCTGACCTCGATGAATGGCTACAATGCCACCGGTTAAATATTCATAACTTGTATTATTATAGCCTGCTTGATCAAAAGTAGCCTGTAATTCTGGTGCATTGGGGTGCATACGTATAGATTCAACTAAATATTGGTAACTTTCTTCAGACTGTGCAACCCATTTTCCAAATTGAGGTATTAAATTAAACGAATACCAATCATAGAGCTTTGAAAAGACATCATTTTCAGGTTTGCTAAATTCTAGTACTGACAAATAACCTTTTGGTTTAAGTGCTTTTAGGCAGCTTTTCAACACTAAGTCATGTTTGTCCATATTTCTTAAACCAAAGCTAATTACGATGTGGTCAAATGTATTTTCTTTGAAGGGTAAATGATGGCCATCAACAATACAACATTCATGAATAACGCCATTATTTAAGAGGGACTCATGACCTTTTTGCATCATGGGTAAATTATAATCTGCAATGATGATTTTTCCAGATTTGGAAAGTTTTTGATACATGCGTTTTGAAATGTCGCCTGTACCTGCTGCGAGATCCAGGATTGTATTTGCATGGTGTAAATTAAGACGTCGCACAAAGTAATCTTTCCAGACCCTGTGAAGTCCGAAAGACATGACATCATTCATCAAGTCGTAGTTTTTTGAAACTGAAGAAAAAACATCATCAACAAGAGATTTTTTTGACTTTTCATCTACTGTTTTAAATCCAAAATGACTTTCATTGGCCATATAAATATCCTCATATTTACAATAACTTTATCATATTCGGAATACAACATTTATAAGGTTTTGTTAATATAAAAAAGTTATAATAAAAGATATAAAAGTAATAAAAAATAATGACAAGCATAAGAAGTTAAAAAATGAGCGAAACACAAGACATTTTAAATTATTTAAAAGCAATTGCTTCACAAAAGCTAACTGCTGTTGAAGAACTTGGTTATAACTCAAACGGAAAAGATAATCTATCCCAAAAAGATTCAGATAAAAACCGATTAAGCGATACACAGTACTTCATTGCCATTTCAATGCTTGTTTTAAGCAGTATCAATGGTATAAGTGAAGGTTCCCTTGATGTTCCAAATCAGTCAGGGTTAGCTTATCTAGATAATTCAAACGGTGTCATGTACCATGGCCCACAGAAAATTTTAGTTTCTTTGTGTATGATAGCAAACACTGTTATCACTATTCAGCAATTAATTAAATCTCGTCGTGAAACAGATAGTGTGAAAATTCACGAAAAAAGACAAGCACAACTTAAAAGATTACACAATTTGTTAAGTGTTTATTTTGTTGAGAATAAGAACGACCATACTGATATTGTCAATAGATTTACAGAAGCTTATAAAAAAGCATTACATATCGATGTTCAAAAGAGATTGTTTGAATATAAAGTGGCTTTAATTGAAAATCATGATGATATCATCACTAATGTTGAATTAGTAAGATTACTTCCAAACTTAGATAATGAGATAAAGTCACCAGAAGTAATTGACAAAATAAATAAAAAATATATCAACAAATATCAAGGATTATTAAATATTCTCAATGAACTCGATGTTTTATATGTTTCAGATCGCGAGTCTTATAATAACAACAATGCTGATTTACTTATTCAATTTCTTAAATCTTTTTCAGATTATCAATCTTTATTAGACAAATCTGTGATTAAGAGATTACATGCATTTTCTATTAAAGATAATGATAAGGTATTTTATGATGAGCTCTATGATGTCTTAAAAACTAAAAAACTTAGACAAGCGTTTATCAATGAGGTCATTTATTTATGGATACACAATGAAATTTTAAAAGCCCAATCACCAGATTCGTCTGATAATGAGGAAATTTTTGATGATATATCACTTTTTAATTTGGATGATTTTGCGAGATCCTTAGAGATTAATCCACAAAACCATGAATATATAGGTGATTCAAATTTATACAACGGCACTAAATATCTTGGCTATTCTTTAGGTTGGATTAATGTTGCAGTCAATTTTGGTATTGGGATAGGTGCCTTTGTTAGCTTTAGTATGATCATTTATGCTTTAACTGGCATTAGCATCATCGCACTGATTGGATCGGGCTGGCCATTGATGCTGGCAATACTATTTTTTGCTTTCTTAAGCATGATGATGCCTTTCTTAATAACAAGAATATACATTAATCAATTTTTTGAGAATTTTGCATATAATTTTAAACTTTGGTGGGATTCAAAAAAAACATTATTGGAGCATTTAAATGACTTAACACAAAAGGATCTGATAACCTTGCTAGTCACTTTGCCTTCAGCAATAGGTTTATCTATTGTTGGTGCTGTTGCCTTTTATGTATCTATGCCAATAATGCCAATAGCAATATTGATTGGTGTGATTTCATTTATTGCTTGTGTGAGTTTATTTGGTGGTATGTTTTATGAGTCTTATGATCGTCTTGAGAAAATGATCACCAAAATAAATTATCAACGTTTGGCTGTTCCTGCAGGTATTGCAACGATTATCATGGTCGCAATTGGGTTAGCATTGTTTTTAAACCCCATAACAGCGCCATTTATGGCCTTAGGGCCAGTATCGGCTATGTTATTGATGGGCGTTATTTCCATAATCGTATTTACAATGATATTTGCTTATTACGGCAATTGGCCAAAAGATAGGGCATTTTATGCATCTTTAGGATTAACTGCCGCAGTTGGTCAAAGTATTGCAATTTTTTGCTACACGGCATTATTGTTTTCAAACCCAATAGGTCTTGCTTTTGCATGTGGACTTGCTATATTGAGCTTCCCGCTCTTTTTCAGCTGGGCTGTTATGTGTGTCGCATTGCCTGAAGATGAAATGGAAAGACATAGTATATTAAAACATTGTAAAAAAAATCAAACTGCTGATTCAGAACCAGCTGAACAAGCACTGACTGATATGTCCAGAGCTATTATTGATAATTCAATGTTTGAATATGATGATGAAGTGCTTTCAAGTGAATCAGATTCATTATTAATTGATAATCAATCTAGATCATAGATCTAATCATCATAACGTTTTCTTATAAGCTTACTTTCTTAAGGTTTTCTTAAGGTTTTAAGTTGAAAATAGATTGTATATTAAGAATAAAAAGCATATGTCACAAGAACTTAATCTTTATAAGCAGTTAGAAGCTGAGCTTACTAATTTACCGAATAATACCATCGAAATGAATGGCGGTTATTTGCTGCATTATGCAAAAAATCCTGGTCAGTTTATATTTGGTATTCTGAGCTTGTTAAGTGGTGTTGCAACTGGATTATTGAGTGTGCCATCATTAATGGCACTTCGTAATTTAGATCATGATGCCAGTGATATGGCTATATTTGCGCAACATCCTGGCTTACTAATTATGGGTTCTTGTAGTGCGATTGCCCAGGCAAACTTCTTGCTATCAGATTTTATCAGAGTGCATGGCGCAGTTTACAAAGAAGATCACAAACGTCTTTCGTTACTACAATCAGTCAACAAAGAATTCTTATTTAGTTTAAATTTAAGTAATTTACAAACTGACGAATTTGAAAATGAGAATTTCATTAAAGTCTTTGATATAGAGCTGCACAAACTTGCTCATAAAAAAATCATTGCATTAATTGAAGCTAAAAAAAATTCATTAGATAAGAAAATCATGGATGAGGAAGATTGGTTTGAGGGTTTAAATTTTAAAAAGTGGCGTGCTGAATTAACATCCAGGATTAAACAATTGTCTTCTTTTGATGACGATCTTTATGAAAAATTGGATGAACGTATCAAATTTTTAGATCAAACCTATTACCAACCAATAAAAATAGCAATGAAGGATGTTTTATTGGCTAATAATTTAACTGAAAAAAATATTGACCAAACTATGGTCGGCATTGTTAAAGATAGTTTGAATAAATATGATGCCTCACAAGATAAGACTTTTAGGTCTGAAATTGTTAAATTATATGAGCCTCTTATGCATGATAAAGAAGGACATTTTATTGAGGATCAAACCATCATTAAGCAGAGTAAAGTTTTAGGTGTTTTTCTTTCATACCTTAATATTTTCGTAAATGTTTTAATTGGTTTGGGTGCATTTTTTGCACTAGGTCAATTCATTTTTTGGGTTGGGGGCGGTAGTATTGCAATATTTACCGCAACAGGAATTTTAGGGTGGACCATTAAGATTTTATTTGCAAGTTTGTGTGCCATTGGTTCTTATCTAGTTACTCGACTTGATATTCAAGAGGCTTTCAATAATTTGGGCTACCGATTGACGCTTTGGTTGAAAAATAAAAATAAATGGCATGCTTTATGGTTAGAGCTGAAAAAACCAAGAAATATTTTCACTATTATGGCTACACTTCCTGCAGCCCTTGGTATTGCAATTATTAATGCTTTAGGTTTCTATTTGGCTTTCCAAGCGTCGCCTATTATATTCGCACTTGCAGTGATCGTTTTTGTTTCAACAATGATCGCTATTATAACCATGATGGGTAAGCGCTTATATGCATCTTATCCAAGGTGGTGCTTTTACATGAAAGATTTGTATAACAAACGTATACCAATTTTATTCAATTTATGCGTTGTTGGTGCTGCCGTCAGTGTGTTTGTTGTTAATGCACATTATATACCAATATTATTTGCTTTTTGGTCAATAACCCCTTTTTCAAGCTTTTTACTGATTGCATGCGTTGCAATGGTTTTATTTGCTGGATTGATGACATTGACTAACCAATGGCGTTGGCAAGTATCTTTAAAGGGTTCTATTGGCACAGTCTGTGTAATCGCATCAATTATTGCTGTATTTGCCGCTTTATTACCGATTACTGGTCCAATCATAGCTGGTTTTGTTGCGATATCATCAAGTATTTTATTTTTTAGTTTTTATGTATCTTCTGTTATGGTTCAAGAAACAAGTGAAAGAAAATACATTGTGAATAAAACGCTAAGTACGCAGCCAAGTGGTTTGTTTAGCCAGTCACCTAAAAAGCCTGTCAATGAACAAGGCAATGATAACTTAGAAATGGATGCAGATGATCATCATGGGCAGAGTAGTAACCTACATAACAAACCCGTTGTCATTGTTACTAAGTATTAGCAACGTGGGCAAATTATTTATAATAAAATTGTCTCTTTCTTTATTTTGTTGATTAATCTTTGATGCTGGTATTAGTTTTGGTGTATGATAATTGGCTTTTAATGCTAATGACTCCTTGCAAATCGATATGACATTACGGCCTTTATCACTCAGCATGGTCTTTAATCCCATATAAAATAGTGCAAACCCAAGAATAAGAATACAAATGGGGGCAACATAAGTCATGATTTTAATAACTAAGGGACTTGCACCGAAAAATAAATCTAACGGTGAACCAGGGCGAAGCATCATTCTAAACATGAGCATTGTATTGATTAAACTCGTTAAGAATGCGGCTAATGTGAGCCAGGGTTTAGTGCTGAGTGGTTCAAGCTTAATCGACTTTAAAAAGTTTTTCCATGCACAAAGCATGAGTGGGGTAACAGCAATGACAGTAAAACTAAAGCCTATGATACCAAGCCCAAGTTCAAAAGCTGTTAGTGAACTTATACTTTGGATACTAAAAGCTGCGATTTGTGTTGGGTGAATCATGATTGAGGGATTGAGAATCATATGCGCACAAGTTACCCCTGCAAGAAAGTTAAAGCTAGCAATGGCAAGTGATAAAAATAAAGCCATCAGAATAGGTAATATAGAATATCGCTTATTGATATGATAAAGGTATACAAATGGTTTTTTGTAAATAGGGCCGTGATAAACAAATTTTTTATGCGACCTTTGTGCTCGGTCATTATCCAAAATAAAGTTAGCCATATTTGAAAAAGACTTTTCTATACTTTTTCTGGTAATACCAAATGAGGAAACAAAGCCTGATGCAGCAAAAGCAATCACTAAGTTGTAAGCTAATGCAAAAGAAATAACCGCATTAGGGATGCCATAAATCATAAATATAGTTGAAATTAAGTAGAGTGGCGCTAATGCAGTTCCGGATGCATTGGCAATAGATGCATTTAAAAAACCAAGGACGGTTCCTAGCCATTCAGCTGTCAGTGACCATCTTGAAATCGTGCTGACATGTTTGCGTTGTATGTCCCATATTCGTTGAGCAATTTGTTTGTTTTGTGTTGCTTGATATGCGGATGCCGTTTGTGTATTAAGTAGTTCTTTTCTGAATTTTACCCATGATTGCATATCAAAATTATTTAGACCAGTCACAATTTGTTTGGATAAAATTGACCAAAAAAAATGTTTTTTTCTACCAGATTGATGATTTTGTATTTGATCATTTAAAAATGCTTCGGATTCTGATAACAAATTAGCGTCATGTGATAAATGTATTTCAGCGGTTTCTTCTAGTAAATTCTTAAAATTATTCCCTTCACTATATTTAGCTTTCTTAATCAAATGATAGCCTAGTTTAAAGCTATCTCTTTTTGCAACATTACTGTAAAAATCGTCAATATTTTCCCATTCTAAATAGATTTTTTCTTCTAGTGCATCCAAAATTGATAGATAAATTAGCGTATTTCCAACATGTGTTAAAGCATCCTTCTTAAGCATGCTTGTATATAGTTGAGTATTACTACGCACGCCCTCTCTTTTCATTTCCTTTCTATAAAGCATACTAAGAATATTGTGTGCTCGATCTAAAGCAATTGAATTTCGGTTAGGAATGGATGCTCTTCCAGATAAATAGTCCTGCCAGTTCTCCCACCAATGCCTGAATATATTACTAACATCTGGAATATAAACCATTGCCCAAGGTATTGCGTAGATAGAGAAAGCTAAAAGTGCTAAATAGCCTACCTGGATATTTACAAAGGGAAACAATGAGACAATGGCACTAATGATGGGTGCAGCCTGACCGAAACCAGTAAGCACACCTGCTAAAACGACAACAACAATAAAAAGACAAATATAGTAAAGTAAATTACTTAGTAGGGAAGGTTTATCTCGCTTAGTATATAAAGTATTTTTTATTGCAATATGTCTAGCAATATACTGGTAATCGTCTAGGAGTGAAGTAGCCAAATTCTTATTTCATACCTTTGGGAAGTTCATTATTTATGGGTTGCTGCTTTGATATGAAGGTTGCTCCATCTTTTAGCGAAGGTTTAAACAAAGATATGATTTCCGGTGCAATATTTTTTGTGCAAGTGTAATCTGGCGATAGGTGGTAATTTTGTTCGATGATGCTTTTGAAACCGTGACCTCTATCTGCAAACATTTGTTTGAGACCCATGTAAAATAGTGCAAAACCAAGGAGTAGGATGCAAACAGGTGCAACATAGGAAATCACACTTATTAGCATAGGCGTTGATCCAAAAAATAAATTTAAGGGGGATCCAGGGCGAAGAAGCATTCTTGCTAATAGCAATGTATTGACTAAAGATGCTAGAAACGAAACCGTTGCTATACCTTTGTTTTGTGATAAAGGCTCTAATGTAAGCGATTTTATAAATCCCTGCCAAGCATTAACCATCAGGGGTGTGACTGCTATGACAGTAAAACTAAAGCCAACAATGCCAAAAAATAACTCAATGGCATGCAAACCTGACAATGAAGAGATACTGAATGATGCGATAGCGATAGGATTAGTCAGCATTGCAGGATAAAGAATTAGATGACCAACAATGACTCCAGCAAGAAAGTTAAAACTTGCTATTCCAATAGCAAGGAATAATGACATAGTAATAGGTGTAATACTGTATTTGTTATTCAAATAAAGCATGTATGATAGTGGTCTTTCCAAAAACGAATGCTTGAACATTTTGGCCTTTCGATTGGCTTTTGTGTTGTCTAAGAAAAAATCTGCAATATTATTGAAACTTTTCTCAATGCTTTGTTTTGTCAAACCATAAGCAGCAACAAATCCTGCTATACCAAACAATATTGTGAAGAATAACGAAAGATAAAAGGGCATAACTGCAGCTGGTGCATAAGTCATAAACAAAGTTGCAGTAATTAATAATGGGGCTAATGCAGTTCCAGTTGAGTTTGCTAGAAGTGCGTTAATCCAGCCTAATAATAACCCAAAGAAATTGGCAATATAAATATAAAATGATTTATTAGTGTCTTGTTTCCGTATTTTTGACCAAAGTGCTTTTGCTCGAATCTTCGATTTTGTTCTGTAAGCTGAATCGTTACTCTCATAATAATTTAATGATGATTCGTAGTCTTTATATAATGTATCTAGATTTGAGATATTCTCATCAGAGCGGGAAAAACGAATATTTGTAGCATAGGGCAATTGAAAAATTTTCCCCACAAATGCATAGCTATTCTTGCTGTTAGCTATTTCCAGTATTTTATCTCCCAGTTTGCTAGTGATTGGGTCGCTGTCTTGGTTTAATATTGAACCTAGTTCCAATAGCGCTTTTTTGGGGTCAAGTTTTGAAGTTTTTATTTTTTTCTTTTCTAGTAATCTGATTTCTTTTCTGTACAACATTTGGAGTATGTCGTGAGCTTTTTCCAAAGCCATAGAATGTGCTGTGACATTTAATTTAGAAGTATTACCCTCCCACCAGGTTCTAAATTTGTTTCCAATCGCTGGAATATAAACCAATGCCCAAGGAATTGCATAAATTGAAAAAATACTTAGAGCAATAAAGCCAATTTGCGTGTTTACCACACTGAACATGGATATAATTGCACCAATCACAGGTGCAGCTGCACCGAAACCTGTGAGAAGACCGGCAAGGATAACAACCGTGAGAAATAATATTAACGAATACCAAACATAGTTTGAATTAGGGATATCTTGATCCATCCCGTAATAACTAGACTTTAAAGGAATTAAAGCCGCAATTTTTTGGTAATCGCTTCTTAATTTGTTTTTTGTATCTTCGATATATTTGTTATTAGACATACACAACTCCAAACTTATAACTCTTCCTATTAAAGCTCAATTGTGGTGTTTGTGTAAAGAAAAATTAGTTATTTATGTCATTAGGCTAAAAATCGAGAATTATTTAACCATGTTTGATCAGGGTAATAAGATACCCATAGCGATCCAGATTGTGTTTTTTGAATAATGGCTTTCACTTTTTTGTTAGAAACAGCAGGGCACCCAAAGCTTCTTCCATTACACATACCATGTGCATCTATACATTTATGATGCACATAACTAGCGCCGTGAACAACAATGCCTCTTTTTTCGGCATTGTCATTAAATCCTTTTTCTAACCCTTTCAATCTCATTGATTGACCGTGTATGCCTTGATAAGTTTCACCAGTTAGAAATACACCAAGAGAAGACTTTAATGAGCCTTCTTTATTTGAAAATGATGTTGTGTTAGCTTTTCCTGAATATTTACCATGTGCAACGGTGGTGTGTTGAAGTATGGCTTGATTATTCATGTCCATGACCCATAGTCTTGGCTGGTTGGACGGTAATGAATAATCAACTACTGTAACAATAGAGGAGTCGATTAAATGTTCTTTTTTAGCTTTTATGTACGCTTTATAGAGTACTTTCATCACCTCAGAGCGAGGTAATTCTAAACCTTCAGATATGACCGTCTGAGGAATGAAAACTGCTATCAAGCATAAGCATATGTATTTTCTAATAAATTTCATATTGATTTATTCACATAAAGTTGTTATTTTAACATAAATTTAAAAAAAAATAAATATTTTGATTTTTGGTCTACAATTAGTACATGGACTTAAATCTTTAAATGGAGTTTAATTATGAAACATAAAAAATCAATTCTAACAGTTGTTGTTGCTTCTTCAGTATTATTTGGTTGTGATGGCAATGGTTTATCAAATGAGCAGGGCGGTGCAGTTATAGGTGCTACTTTAGGTGGTATCGCTGGTTCAAAAGTAGGTGATGGCTCCGGTCAAACCGCTGCTACCATAGCAGGAACAGTTGGTGGTGCGTATGTTGGATCAAAACTGGGTGCCTCTGTTGATGAAACAGAAAAGAATAAGTAGTAATAAATATTTAAAAAAAGGGAGCTGACAATGAAGCTTAATTACTCAACATTAATGAAAGTCATGATAGGTAGTTTCGTGCTCGTTGGCTGTAGTCAAGCACCTGAAGATCAGATGCTGGCTGAAGCGAAAAAAGATCGTTACCTGGGTGGCGTTGTATCATCTGGTACAGGGATTGCAATTCCAGCTGATGATGCGCATATACATAATGCTTCTGGAACATTGGTTGGTGCGTTTGTTGTACAGTCACTTGATGCAAAAATGTCAGAAGCCAATCGATTAAAAATGGCTAATATGTTAGAATATCAATCTTCTGATCAGTGGAAACGCTGGCAAGATACAGCAAACAATACTTTATACAGTCTAAAAGCTGGCACACCAGCCTTTGGAAATAACGAAGTTTGCAGACATTATGATATTGTTGCAAAAACACCTGAAAATTATTCTCAAGCAAGTGGTGTTGCCTGTCGTCAGACAAATGGTAACTGGCTACTGAATGCTTAGAGTTAGCCCTGGATAATTGACTTTGCCGGTAGGCAATTTAGGAATGTCCTCTAAGAAATGAATTTTCTTAGGGGTCATTAAATTATTTAACTCATCTATTGGTATGGTTTGTCTTAACTTTTTGAGTGTTAAGGTTTTATCATCTGTCACCAGCACTAAGGCTTCGCCTCTTTTTTCATCTTTTATTGCAATTAAAGCATTGTCAGAGTCATCAAAATATTGATTAATGATTTTCTCGATGGCTTCAAGCGAAACCATTTCACCACTGATTTTTGCAAAACGTCGTTTTCTTCCATGAATGGTAATGAAGCCCATATCATCAATGCTTACGATATCTCCTGTCGGGTACCAACCATCTTCATATGTCTTTATTTTTAATGGTGATAAACTAGAGGCATAACCAGACATAATATTGGGTCCTTTTAAATATAGCTCACCACCTTCATCAATGCCTTCTACTGGGACGACTTTCGCATCCATATCAGGAATTAATTTACCTACTGTACCTATTTTATGATACATGCGATTATTGATACTAATAAGTGGCGATGCTTCGGTTGTCCCATAGCCTTCTAAAATGACAATAGCAAAGCGTTTTATCCATTCATCAAAGACACTTTGTTGTAGCTTCTCACCGCCACTGAAGACATATCTAATATTATAAAAATCATAAGAGTGTGCTGTTTTTGCGTACTCTCTAAGAAATGTATTTGTTCCAAGAAGAATGGTAGCATCACAACCATAGATAAGTTCCGGGATTAGTCTATAGTGAAGTGGGTTGGGGTATTGGAAAGAGCGTATTCCACAAATAACAGGTACCAACAAGCCAACAGACAAACCAAACGCATGAAATCCGGGTAAAGTATTGAAAAGGACATCTTTGGAATGTAAGTCAATGCTTGTATATGTTTGTGTGATTTGAGAAGTAAGGTTTTTATGCGACAAAATAATGGTTTTAGGTGTTTTTTCCGATCCAGACGACAACAGGGCTAGGGCAGGCTCGCTGAGGTCTTGTTGTTTATTCAAAAAGCCAAAGGATTTTATAATACCAATGACTTTTGACGATAAAGGTATTTTTATGTCATCGATGTAGAAAACTTTAATGCCATTTTCTCTAAGATTATCTATTAAAGGTTCTAGTTTCTGATGGGCAATGAAAGCCTTCGCTGTCACTATTTGAGTTAGGCCAATGGGTTTGATGGTTTCTATTAAGGCTTTCGATGTCATAGAGTAATTGAGTAATAAAGCACTTTTATGTTGTGACCACAAGCCAAAAATAGTTGCTGCAAATCCGATGCTGTTAGGTAGTAGTACCCCGACCCATTTTGAGGGTAATTTTCTTTGCATGGCATGACCTAAAACTGCAGCCTTCATTGTAAACCTGCCATATTTTTCAGGACAGTGTTTATAGTCCTCTAAAATAACATGATTGCGACCGTAAAGTTTTTTTGATGCAAGAAGCATGTGCCATAAGCCAATGTCTTGTTTTGAAGAGTAGAACATAAGGTCTTGCATGATATCAAACAAATCCGTACCTTGTTTAGCTTTGGGGGATTCATGATTAATGTTTCTGGGTGCCATAACTTCAAGTGTTATTTTTGGAAACAGTCTTCTTTTGCCTCTTAAATACCGTGAAAAGTATGAATATTGTGAACCCTCGATTCTGATGGGAATGAAGGTTGCACCAGTTTTTAAAGCAATGATGGTTGGGCCTTCATAGATCTTCATTAATGCACCCGTGACGGTATGTCTACCTTCGGGGAAGATAACGACTGTTTTGTGTTGATCGACTGCTTCAATTAAGGTCTTTAGTGCGATTGGCTTGGACGGATCAAGTGCGACATGATCATTGAGGAAATCAAAAAATTTAAACCACGATCTTTGTGTTGTAAATGTATTGACAGCAAAAGTGAGCTCATTGGGTAAAAAAGCTGAAAGTAAAAGCCCATCCAGCCAAGATTGGTGATTGGCAATAACGATTCTTTTACGCTTGCTATGATAATGTTCTAATCCTTCTATGCGAACTCGAAAACATAAAGCAAAAATTGTCCTTAGAAGACCAACGATAAGTGCACGTGGCATTAACTTTACCAAATATATGCTTGCAACGATATTAAATACAATCCAGAAAAAAAGGATAGAGTTGATGACTGATGCTGTAGAAATTGCTAGTAAAAAAATAAGAAAATGAGGTAATATTTTGGTTTTAGATAAGTGTTTAAATTTAAATAATGGGAAATAGGCCAATGCCAGACAGGCGCTGATAATTGTAATGTGTACTGACCATTGTATTTCGCCAACCCAGTACCAGTGAAGAAGCGCTAATGTAATGAAAATATTAGCAAGTGGCAATGGTCCAAAATCTCTAGATTGTGAATGAATTTGTCGATAGAAGAAATAACCTATAAAACCACCGATTAACATAAGTCCAAAATTAATTAAAATATTTGGACTATGAACAATGATATAACTTATCAATATACCAAGTTGAATTTCGAAATACCTTAACCCAAGTGTTAAATGCGATCGTTGCTTATTCATAATACCTTATCTATAATTAGCCATAAAATGTTCATTATAAGTGTGGTTTATGGTTTGCTGCAATGATATAATGAATTTTTTTTTATGAAGGTTAAGATGAGTAAAGCATATATTGAAAATATAGACAAAGACATTGAGATTGATCAAAAGCAGACGTTCAAAGATTTAATTAAAAATTTAAAGATTAAGCAAATTGTTGCTGTCAAAGCCGACAATCATATTTATGATTTAAGTGAATTAATCGGTGATTCAAAAAAAATTACTTTTATAGAAGCAAATAGCGAAGAAGGTATTGATATTGTAAGGCATTCGACAGCACATTTACTTGCTCATGCTGTCAAAACCTTATATCCAAACGTACAAGTTACAATTGGGCCTGTCATTGATAAAGGCTTTTATTATGATTTTTCTCACAAGGCTGGTTTCTCATTAGATGAATTACCTGCAATTGAAAAAAAGATGAAACAAATCGTCAAACAAAGACTTCCTATCCAAAGACTTGTTTGGCCAAGAGATGAAGCCATTGATTATTTTAAAGCCCAAGGTGAATATTACAAAGCGGAAATCATCAGTGACATAGATTCATCTGAAAAAATATCGCTTTATCAGCAAGGTGATTTCATTGATCTGTGCAGAGGTGCCCATGTGCCACACACTGGCATGCTTGGTTCATTTAAGTTAACAAAAGTTGCCGGTGCTTATTGGCGAGGCGATTCCGATAATGAAATGTTACAAAGAATCTATGGAACTGCCTGGGCTAATGAAGATGATCTGAAGGCTTACTTACATCAACAAGAAGAGGCTGAAAAAAGAGATCACAGAAAGTTAGCCAAAATTATGAGCTTGTTTCATTTTCAAGACGCATCACCCGGCATGGTTTTTTGGCATCATAATGGGTATGTTTTATATCAGACCATCATTCACTATATGCGACAAAAGCTTTATGAATTTGATTATGAAGAAATTGCTACCCCTATGATACTTGATAGGTCATTGTGGGAAGCGTCAGGTCACTGGGATAAATTTAAAGATGATATGTTTGTTACAGAGGCTGAGGATAAAACCTTTTGTGTTAAACCAATGAATTGTCCAGGTGGTTTGCAAGTTTATAATATAGGTTTAAAAAGTTACCGTGATTTGCCGCTTAAAATGGGGGAATTTGGTTTTGTTCATCGTAATGAGATGTCTGGAACCTTACATGGTCTAATGCGGCTTAGGGCCTTTACCCAAGATGACGCTCACGTTTTTTGTACTTCGACACAATTAGATGATGAAGTTTCAAAGTTAATTATGCTTGTTTATGATACTTATAAAGATTTTGGTTTTACAGAAATTGAAGTAAGGGTTGCAACGCGACCAGAAAAAAGAATTGGTTCAGACGAAGATTGGGACCGATCCGAAGCATCACTTGAGAAAGCATGTCAAAACCACTCTATCGCTTATACCATAGCACCTAACGAGGGGGCATTTTATGGTCCTAAGATAGAGTTCCATTTACATGATTGCTTAGGCCGTGTTTGGCAATGTGGTACCATACAGGTTGATTATTCTATGCCAGGTCGACTAAACGCATCTTATATTGATGAGCAGGGACAAAAAGGGACGCCAATTATGATCCATCGTGCTATTTTTGGCTCAATCGAACGTTTCATTGGTATTTTAGTAGAGCACTATGCTGGTCGATTACCATTATGGTTAGCGCCTGTACAAATTGCCATCTTAACAGTATCAGACCAATATATGGACTATGCACAAGAAATCCAACTTAGTTTGAAAAAAGCTGGGTTTAGGGTCAAGCTTGATAAACGAAATGAAAAGCTTGGTTTTAAAATACGTGATTATACGATTAAAAAAGTGCCATATGAATTTATTATTGGTGAGTCAGAAAAGACTAATAAAACCGTGGCATTGCGTTGTGTTAATGGTAAACAAAAAACAGACATACCTCTCGATGAGCTCATTACAGCTTTGAAAAAAGAAATTGATGATAAAGTGGTTCCAGATGCTCAAAGTAGTTATGCTCTATTTCAAGCTGAGTAATTAGTATTGCGCCCCGAGCAGGATTCGAACCTGCGACCTATCCCTTAGGAGGGGATCGCGCTATCCAGCTGTGCCATCGGGGCGAATAATTATTATGGCTGAATTAAATTGACGTCTTCAAGTTTTAAAATGAATGGGTTACAATATTTGAAGCTAATAAGAGGATAAGACATGAATTCGATGGTGGTATTTTTAATTCCTTTACTGGGATTGGTCATATGGCTAGGTTTTTTTACGCGCTCAGAAAGTGAACAACCAAAACCAAAACCTCAGTGGTTAACACTTAAACTTAGGGAAATTGATATTTCTAATGGATATGAATTTGTTCAATGTTTATATGACTTTGGTTTTAAATATGATGCTAATCACCAAATTTTTAACTTTATAGAAAACGATCAATTATGGTTTAGATGTTTAAATCTTCGCAAACCAGGTAAGTTTGATAACTTAGAAGATGGGAAAACCATTCATGGGCTGATGTTTGTAACGGATATTGCTGCGATTAATACAGAAGATAAAAAAGCGTGTCTGAATGAAATGATGAAGCTTGCATGTCTGTGCAAGGAACAATATGGTGGTCAAATATATGATGCAAATGGCCCCGTAGATACGGACACATGGTTAAATGATACGATGGTAACTAATGGTGCTAATGTTGTTCAGAAAGATATGTTGTCTGCATGAAACAAATGTGGTTAATATTGGTTATTTCAGTTGTTTTGCCTCAGCATTTGTTTGCTCAAGAAGTAACGCCTTTTTTGGAGACTAAAGTTGCTACCCATCAATATCATGGTGATGGTGCTGAAACAAATGACCCTCTCAATCAAGCCTCTAACACTGACAGTGTGGAAAAAGTTAAATTAACGCAGACTAAATGGTTGGATATGCACATTCCTGAAATTTTCAGCGAAGATCATATTAATTTTTCAATACATGATCAGATGATTAACAAGTATTTTAACGATTCAGGACTAAAAGATTATTCCTCATGGCAAAAAAAACAAATTCCTCTTCTTATTAGGCATCAATTTATAGTGAAAGCAACACTAGCAGATACAATTCAAACCAATCCCTTTGAATCAGATCAAAATGAAAAAACACTTCATGTTAATCTAATGTTTCACGGTTATGATAGTCATCTTGCTAAAAAAGTTGAAGTGATTCATTTAACCGTCAAATTACAATTAATGTCACATCCTACGAAGGATTGGGTAATAAGTAAAATGAGTGTAGAAGTAAATGACGATAGAAAACAAAATCAAAACCCTGCGTAAAGAAATTAGTAGGCTTAACGACGCTTATTTTAATCTAGATAGTCCAATTGTTGATGATGCCACTTACGACAAGTTATTTCATGAATTAAAGGCTTTAGAATCTGAATATCCACAGTTTTTTGATCCTCAGTCACCAACGCAGACAATCACTAAAGCCAATCGCTCAGGTTTGAAAAAAGTTCAACACCAAATACCAATGATGTCTTTAGATAATGCATTTAGCGAGGAAGATATAGAGCAATTTCTTAATCGTATAAAACCTTTCGCAACAGAAACTAATTTAGCGCCAGAAATAGTTATTGAACCAAAATTTGATGGAATTGCTGTTAGTCTTGTATATGAAAAGGGTCATCTTAAACTCGGGGCAACTCGCGGAGATGGACAAACGGGAGAAGACATTACAGAGAATGTTCTGACGATCGATAATGTTCCCGAGTCAGTTGTTTACGCTGAAAACTTTTGCGTTCGTGGCGAAGTTGTTATCACTAAAGAAGATTTTAAAATATTAAATGCAGAGTTGTCCAAAGAAGGAAAAAAAACATTTGCTAACCCTCGCAATGCTGCTGCGGGTAGTTTGCGACAATTGAATTTAAAAATTACAGCAGAAAGACCGCTCACTTTCATGGCGTATAATGTTGAAGGTAACAACCAATTACCTAGTGTTCAAAATGAAAAAATGTTATGGCTTAAACAAATGGGGTTTAGTATTGCTGAAGAGCGCACAGTCGTGAAAGATTTAAAAAGTTGCATGGCCTTTTATGATGTTATGTTTGAAAAAAGAATGTCTCTACCTTACGAGATTGATGGCCTTGTTTATAAAGTGAATGAGGTAGCCATACATCATTTGATGGGGGCTACATCAAGAGCACCTAGGTGGGCCATAGCTCATAAATTTCCTGCCAATGAAACCATGGCAAAGGTGTTAAATATTGGATTCCAAGTAGGTCGCACAGGGGTAGTGACACCTGTTGCACAATTAGAACCAACACCATTAGGGGGAGTTGTTATCCAAAATGCTACTTTGCATAATTTTTCTGAACTTGCACGAAAAGATGTTAGGGCAGGTGATTATGTTTGGTTAAGAAGAGCAGGGGACGTTATTCCAGAAATCATTGGTGTAGTTAAGGAAAAAAGATCAGATGACCTAAAAAAACCTAATTTACCTCTATATTGTCCAAGTTGTTCAAGTAAGTTAGAAATAAATGAGTTAAATCGAATTTGTATTAATCCTAAATGCCCAGAACAAGTTTTAGGCGGTCTTGAACATTTTACTTCCAAGCATGCGCTTAATATCACTGGTTTAGGTAGAACCTGGCTTAAAATACTTTATGAAAATAAATTAGTAGAGACCTTTTCAGATATCTATAAACTTAATTATGATGATCTGATTTCGTTACCGCGCATGGGAGATAAATCAGTAAAAAATTTATTGACAGAAATTGACCAATCCAAAAAAGTATCTTTTGATCGTTTTTTGTATGCTTTAGGCATTGCTGAAGTCGGTCGAGTTACAGCCAAAAAAATTGCCGATAAATATATTCATTGGGATGGTTTATTAAAAGCTGAAATAGATGATCTTTTAGAGGTTTCTGATGTTGGTCCTCAAGTTGCAAAACATCTATTATCAGCAATTAAAAATGACACGTTAGCTAAAGAAGTGGAAAAATTAGAACAATTTGGTCTTTCTATTATTGAATCAAAAACCCAGGTTGAATCAGGTCTGCTTTCAGGTCGGCGTTTTGTGATTACTGGACAGTTAAAAAGTATGTCACGCGAACAGGCTAAAGACTATTTAGAACAGTTAGGTGCCACAGTAGTGGGTCAAGTGAGTGGCTCGACAACTGATATTCTACTTGGTAGTAAACCGGGTTCTAAATGGACTAAAGCGCAAAAGCAAGGCATTGAGCCGACGTCTGAAGAACAACTCACAAATTGGTTAAGCGATTAGATTATTTGGTATCTAATAATGGCTCATAGCCTTCACGAAAACTAGGATATTTAAATTCAAATAAAGTTTCGAGTAAGCGAGCATTACTCACTTGTTTATTCGTTTTGCTATGAAAGTGATCATTTGTTTGACTAGGAACCGGTGAATAAATGCCAAGTGTCGTGCTTAACCAGGATAATAATTCATTAACTGTTGTTGGGCTCGAGTCAACAACGTTGTACACCGATTTTATCTCAGGCAAGTTAAATAGGTGTTGAAGTGAACGAACGCAATCATCCCTATGTATTCGATTTGTATAGACAGGTTTGTCTGTCATATGAAGACGGCCTTTTTTGATCTGATTAATGATGTAGTAGCGATCTGGACCATAAATGCCACCTATTCGTGTGATGATTGGGTCACATGAAAATGAAAGAATTTGTTTTTCTGCCTCTTGTAGACAAATGCCGTTCATTTCGGTTGCTTTGGGTAAAGTTGTGGTCTCATCAACCCAGGCGCCATCATTAAAGGGATAAACAGCTGTGCTTGAGGCAAACATAAATCTTTTTGGCAAGTACGGTTTACAAAGCTGCCAAATTTTTTCAGGGCCATCAATGTAAGCAGACTGATAACAAGCTTGTGTTTTTGCATCGGCAGAAACAAGGTATATGACAGCATCTACTTGGGGTAATTCATGTAAATCAAATATATCACTTTTGATAAGTGATATATTTCCATGATCGTAAAAGTCATTGCTACGTCGAACGACAAACACTCTATTACCTTGCTTTGCTAGATCATAGGCTAAAGGTTTACCTATATAACCACCACCAACAATTAATACCCTTGCCATCGTTATACCCCTGATTGGACTTGTTTCAGTTTGCTAACAATATCAGCTTTGATTTGTTCAATGGCTTCCCAATTTTTACCACCGCCAGTTACGATATGATTGACCCCTTCCTTACTTGGTGCAATAAATTCCCAATACATTGGACGTACAGTGTGCACGTATTGATCTAATGTGTTCTGAATGGATCGACCTCTTTCTGAAAGATCACGGTTTAAACGTCTAATCAAACAAATATCTAAAGGTGCATCGATGAATACAGTAATATCGAGTTCTTTTCTAATTTTTTTATCAGCAAGTAATAATATGCCGTCACAAAGAATCACTTGTGCTGGTGCTACGTATTGTGTTTCATCTGATCGGGTATGGGTATGAAACTTATAGATAGGAATGTCGACGGATTGGCCTTTTTTCAAAGTGCTTAAATGCTCGACAAGCAGAGTATGTTCTAGAGCATCTGGATGATCATAATTTTTTTTGGGGCGTTCTACAGGATCTATGTGTGCTTGATCTAAATAATAACTATCTTCACGTATTATTGACACAGTATGATCTTCATGAAGTGTTTTATGAAGATTATCAACTAGTAAGCTTTTCCCCGAGCCTGATGGTCCGGCAACACCGATTAAGATGGGTCTATTTTCGTTTGGCATTAATCACCTTCCTTCTTAGTTAATACGTAAGTAGCGCCAGCGCCACCGTCATGAGGTTTTGCTGAGCAAAACGCAAGTACATCTGGTTCGTCTTTTAAAAACTCGAAAACCATAATTTTCAAAACTGGTATAGCATCTGGGTTATGTTGACCTTTGCCATGAATGATTTTAAACATTTGTGGATGACTGGTCGAAAAGACATTGTTTAATTTTGATCTTGCTTCTGATTGAGTTAGACCATGAAGATCAATGGTAAATAAATGCTGAGCACGTTTTAAATGCCTTATTTGAGAGGAATTGACTCCGTTTTTCTTATAATTTAGAACTGTCTCGGCTTGTATGTTTTCGTCGTTCATTAGAGTAGTGATTTATTCAAAATTAGGTTCATATTAACTTAATCTATGGTTTAAGGCAACGTTATTGACGAAAATAAGAATGCTTACTATCATTAAGGTATCATTGAAAGGATATCAAGTATGCAATCGAATGGAATCAAAATTGCTTTATGTGCAACATCTCAGAGAATAGGCTTTGCAATTTGTCAATCACTTGAAAGATTAGTGCAAATAGAGTCAATCAAAGTCTTTTTAGATCCAGTCAACGATCCAGTGCGGTTAATGTATCGTGGTGAATGTCTTCAAGTAGAAACTTATAACAGTTTAGAAAATTACATGCCTGATATCATCATATATGCTGGTAAAGCATTTAATTTCAACGCGTTTCATAGTCAATTTAATCGTTTGAACATTCCGATGCTAAACCTTAGTTGGGGTTTGGGGGTCGAAAACTTAATTTTGGAGCCAAATGATGAAAACATATATCAAATGAAACACCCTATCACCCAACAACTATATTTACCCCTATCACATATTGATAAATTATCAAAAATTGAGACTGTCAATATATGTGTTGCATGCGGTGCAGATATTGAAGGTGAAGACGGTATTTTAGAGCTTATGAATCAAACTAAAGCATATATGAGTTACGATGAAGAATATTTTAATGTTTTCCCCAAACCAATAGCATTTAATTCTATATCAGATATTTCAGTTGATGAAACGACAGGTTATGATGCTTGCCGGAGAATGATGACAAAAGAGTTGAAACAAGCACTTAAAAATGATTTATCGATAGATATGTCATTTATGCAGCTACCTGTCATACAAGGACATCATGCTGTTGTGCATGTGACGTCAAAAAATCCAATAGATATGTGTGAGGTTGGCAAGTCATTTGAATCAGACCCATTATTACATCATGTCAATTTAGTAAGTAACCGAGAATACGCACAATGTTTTAACCGAGTTGCAATAAGCCAAATCAAACAACATCCTGAACATAATCGGGGGATTAGTTTTCACGTGCTCGCAGATGAGTTAGCTTTTGGTATCAAACAATATGTATTACACAAAGTTACTGAAATGTTTGAAATAACTGAGGCTATGTAGTTTAGTTATCTAATTTGTTATACAGCAATAAGCTGCCATGTTGATAAAAATACAAAGTTATGCTAATTTATATACTAGTTGAGCGTAATTTTGAGAAAATCAAACTTACTTAAGGTAATTTTAATATAAATAGACTACACTATGACTATGGACATTTTCAGAAATAAAGATTTAAATTACATCGGGTTACAATTCTCAAGGATTTTGATGCCAGTACCCTCAGCACTATTGATGGTTAATTTTGCGCACAACAAATCAGCTCAAGAAGAGTCATTGAAGCCAAAAACTTCAAGGAATAATAATGTAATATATACTGGTCGTTTTCAAGGTAATCCTGCTCATCAACCACCTAAACTAACAAGATAGGCGTTTCGTTAAAAAGCTTAGTTGCTATATAGTATTCCCTAAGTTTAAACAGGTTCTTTTACAGCATTTGATATTTAATTGAGTAGTTTTTTCTACAAACACTTGATACAGTATTTATAATACAGTTATTATAAATTCTATGAATATTAAAAAGCTCTTTATATTAATCATTTTATCTTGTTTCCCAGCCTTTGCCCAATCAAATACAGTTGATCAGGCCCCAATGATAAGCCGTTTGGATTCAATGGAAGCTAATCTACACAAACTAGAGGATAATGAGCGAACTTTATTTGCGCAAAACCAAGCGTTATCATCTAGACTTAATTCATCAACAAACAATGTTAATAAACCAACAGCTATGAATGATATTTTTATCTTAATGATCATATCAGGTTTGGTTGTCTTTCTTGTGCTGGCAGGTTGTTTAGAACGTCAACCAAAACAAAGAAAACAAATGGTGCCCAAAAAGAATAAACAATCTAAATTGCCAGAAATTAAAAGAGAACATCAAGATGAAGAATATGATTTTATGGGCTCACAAGAGGCTGTGCCAGCTAGATTTAACCTTGCTGAAGCATACATGCAGATGCGTGAGTTTCGTCAAGCTAAGAGAGTATTAGAAGGGATTCTTGATCAAGGTGATTCAGACCAAAGACAAAAAGCATCTGCACTACTTAGTCAATTACCAAGCTTATGAAACGATACGTCATGGGCGTTGCTTACCATGGAAAAAAATACTTCGGCTGGCAGATCCAGCCTGAAGACATCACTGTGCAAGCACACATTCAACATGCATTAGAACAATTCACACAATTACCTCTTAAGGTCACTTGCGCTGGTCGTACTGATCGAGGTGTACATGCAGCACAACAATGTATACATTTTGACGCAGATTTAGATAGACCAACACACAGCTGGGTTAAAGGTACCAATGCTTTCTTACCCAAAGACATCCAGGTACTTTGGCATCGTGAAGTTGATCGTGATTTTCATGCAAGGTTTTCTGCCACTTCTCGGCGATATTGTTACCTAGTTAAGCAAAATGAGCCTATTAAAGTTCTTTGGCAGGAGAGCGCTTATGTCGTTTCAGAAAAACTTAATATTAAAAAAATGCAACAGGCAGCAAATTATTTACTTGGTGAGCATGACTTTTCCTCGTTTAGGGTTAGTCAATGTCAAGCTTTTTCCCCCATTAGAGCCATTTATCAGTTAGATGTTTGTGAAAAAAACGATTGGGTATCTATCCGTATCGAGGCCAATGCTTTTTTACATCATATGGTAAGAATCATTGTTTACACCCTAATGCAAGTAGGGTTTGGTCATGAAGAGCCTTCGTGGATCAAAAAATTATTAGACGATAGGTCTCGTAAAGCAATTGCCAATATGGCACCTGCATGTGGGTTATATTTTGAAGGTGCAAAGTATCCTGAAAATTACAAAATACCAAATTTTTATACAATGATGGCTGAGGAGGGTGTATAATTATGTTTGAGACTACAATTGAACAAAATACAACTAGAGTACATGAAAATATGAAAAACTCACTAACAATTTATCAAATCAAGACTGCAGAGGAACTATTAGCTCATGAAACTTATCAAAATTATATTGAGCGATTAAAAAGTCTTGTGATGAAAGATGAAGATGACACAGATATTGCTTTTGCTGAGTCTTTTTTTGAATCTTTATATATGGACCTGATTACAAAATATACTGAAATGGTTCAATCTATATCCATTCAATCGGGTCAATGGAGTAGGTTTGTGCTTAATAATGGCTTATTAAGGGCATTACAGGCGCTAGAATCCTATTTTTTAATTTATGGGCATCATCAGCTCAAAGAAGGTGATATCATGCCTTATGCAGTGTTTTCTGCTGCTTTACTAGCTAATATTGGCCAAGTCTTTGGTGAATATCAATACCAACTGGTTGATGAACATGGTGTATACCAAGCATCATGGAATCCAATTGTTGAAGGACCAATGACAAACTTTCATTTGAATTGGTATAGAATGCGTCCTATTGAGCCAATAGATGGCAGAGCTATGGCATATCTTACAATCATGATTGCATGTACTAAAATCATGCCTGAAATAGGTTATAAATGGATCGCTGAAGATCATGAAGTACTTGCATGGTGGCTTGATGCCCTAAATGATATACAGGAAGGACTTGCAGAATTTAAAATTGATTTTCTTCTTGATAATGAGTTTGTTGAGCGCTCTCGTTTAATTGATGTGGATGTAGCACATTTATTTCCAAAAGAGTTGATGGAAGCTGAGCGCTTTCTTGAAGACATTAAAAAACAAATTGAAAAACAAATAAAAGAAACCAATGAAAAATACTATAAAACAAAACGTAGTATCGTCATTACTAAGGAAGTCTTAGAGGCATATGCTGGAAAAAATAATCTTCGTTTAGATGATCTAATTAAAACACTTTCCAAAGCAGGTATAAGTTCATCAAAAAACATTGTTAAGTTTACTATTGCTCGAGCTGGTGGCGCAACATCTGGTATCTTTAATGCTGAATCCGCTAAAAGCATTCATGTTCAAGGAATTGAAATTTCAAAAGATAAATTTACGTCGCTTGAAAAATCTATGAAAGGTATAAAAGTGATGATGTCTGCTGCTTATGCTGCAAAATTCATACAGAACGATCAAGCAGAAAAATTGGCCAAAGAAGGCGAAAGCACCGCATTGGTGCCTGGTCAGAAAGGTTAAAAATTTGATGTATCAAACTCAGTAATTAGTGTAAAGTCTTGCTTTAGCTGAGAAGACAGGCCTTTTATTTTAGTGCTTTCATGTTCAATAAAATAGCTAGCAAGATGAAAGTATTGTTCAGGAGCATTCTTTTTTGAAATGAGCACTCCCCACATGTAGGTCAATAGCCCATAACCAACTAATTTTAAATAAATGGGCGCTTTAGCTGCAGCAACTTCATTGTTTTTTTCTAGATCTTTAATCAAAATTTCAAAATGTAAACGCGTCTCTTTAAGTGCGTCAAGTAACGTCGCTTGAATTAAAGGAGGCATATCTTTTGCATCGTCTTCCCATTGATTTATCAATGAGCGCCATTCATTTTGATGTATGCTTAGTTTGCGCATAACAAAATCTAAAGCCTGAATGCCATTGGTGCCCTCATATATCATTGCAATTCTTGCGTCTCGATAATATTGTTCTATGTGCCAATCTTTAACGTACCCACTACCACCCATAACTTGTAAACAGTGATCAATGACGTCGCAACCTAACTCTGTACAAAAGCTTTTTAAAATAGGTGTAAGTAAATCTGTCAGTTTGTTATTTTCTGATTGGCTATGCGTATAAAAAAGAAATGCCCTTAAGCTTATGATGATCGATTTGGCATGTAATCTTTGTCGTCTTACATCAGGGTGATGTAAAATGGGGTCAGCAGAATCAGATAAGTTTTGTTTGTTTTTGTCTAAAGCCCTTGATTGCCGTCTTTCTTTAACAAACTCATTTGAGGTTTGATATGCGATTTCAGCCAAAGCAATGCCTTGATTGGCTACTGTTTTTCGAGCATCATTCATCATGACAAACATATGTGCTAAACCGTGGTTTAATTCTCCAATTAAAAATCCTTCTGCTGCATCGAATTGCATGACGCAAGTAGGTGATACATGTGTCCCCATTTTATGTTCTATACCTGAACAAAATACATGATTACGTTTTTTATTTGGTAACCACTTTGGTACTAAAAAGAGTGAAATACCTTTACTGCCTTCTGGGGCATCTGGTAATTTTGCCAAGACCAAATGAATGATGTTGTTTGCAACATCGTGTTCACCAAAGGTTATCCATATTTTTTGACCTGTAATTAAATAATGATCGTCCTTGGGTACAGCTTTGGTTCTGATTAAACCAAGGTCGGTTCCACAATGCGATTCTGTTAAACACATTGAACCCATCCACTCACCACTTACCATTTTTGGTAAATAGGTTTTTTTAAGTTCATCTGTTGCATTCTTTTGAATGGCAATACAGGCACTATGCGTTAAACTCATACCTAAGAATAAGGCGCTATTAGCAGACATCATCATTTCGTAACATAGCTGACAAATCGTTTTTGGTAGATCTAGACCCCCCCAGGTACTTGAGTGCTCCAATGAAAATAAACCTTGTTCTCGCATTTGATTAACAAGTGTCTGATAACCATCTGGTAATTGGATATGATGATTTTCAGGATCAAACGTGATCCCTGTTTCATCACCTATGAAATTAGATTCAACCAATTGCGCTTGACAAAAAGCATCGATGTTTTTCAAGATGGCTTCATAAATAGATTTGTCATCATCCTTCATGTTGGGCATGAAGCATTGAATTAAATAGGCATAATCTTTTAAGGGTGCTTGATACATGATTGATCTCAAAAATCTTTGTTATCAAGTGACATAATGGAATCTTTGCCAGCTTTGATTTGTAAAAGCAGTGTTTCTGATTCTGGTAAAATATGTTCGATAAAATATTTTCCAGTAGGGACTTTGCTTTTATCGTGCTTGGTCATTAAACCCCACATATAAGTCAACATACATAATGCAAATAAGTTTAAAAAACGGGTACATACTGCACCAGCTTGCTCAGGATCTTTGGATGCATGGGTCATTAACCACATACTCGCTTCTTGAAGTTTACCTCTCACATTTGCTGATGCTTCTTTAAATTCATTGAGAAAATTATTTTCTTCAGATTGAATTTCAGCCATCAGTGCCATAAAAGCTTTTCCTTGGTCTTTTGGTAGCTTTCTTCCAACTAAATCTAAGGCTTGAATGCCATTTGTGCCTTCATAAATCATCGCAATTCTTGCATCTCTATAAAATTGCTCAATGTGCCAGTCTTTTACATACCCTGATCCGCCAAGAACTTGCTGTGCTAAACTGATATTGTGGCAACCCCGTTCAGTTAAATAGCTTTTTATCACAGGGGTTAATAGTGCAAATCGATCACTATCACCATGACGGTCTTTTTCAATGGCACTATAGACAACTAAAGCGCGCATAGCCTCATTTGTGGCTTTACATTCTAAAAGCATCCTTCTGACATCTGGGTGAACTAAAATAGTATCTGCAGGCTCATCTAACTCACGTTTATTTTTATCTAACGAACGTGATTGACGTCTGTCTTTTGCAAACAAAAGTGCAGTTTGATAAGCCATTTCCGATAATGCCAAACCTTGAATACCCACGCCAATTCTGGCTGCATTCATCATGACGAACATTGCTGCTAACCCTTTATGTGGCTCACCGATAAGCCAACCCTCTGCTTGCTCAAAATTCATGACACAAGTAGGGCAGACATGTATGCCCATTTTTTCCTCTAATCCACCACAAAAAACTTTATTTCTTGAACCATCTAGTTTGAATTTAGGAACAAGAAATAAGCTAATTCCTTTGCTACCCTCAGGCGCATCTGGTAATTTGGCAAGCACTAAATGAACGATGTTTGAAGTTAAATCATGTTCCCCAAAAGAAATCCAAATTTTTGTACCTGAAATTTGATAATGGTCCTCATAAGGTGTTGCTTTAGTCTTAATGAGTCCTAAATCGGTTCCACAATGTGATTCTGTTAAACACATTGTGCCAAACCATTCACCAGATACTAGTTTTTCTATGTAATCCTTTTTTAGCGATTCACTACCATATACCATCAATGCATGAATGGCGGCCTCAGTTAGTCCTGGTCCCATGGTAAATGCATTATTAGCTGATGAAAGCATTTCATTGATTAGGCAAGTCACAGCTAATGGTGCTTCACCGCCGCCGTAGCTTTCTGGCATAGCCAATGCCATAGCGCCAGTTTCTTTCAATTTTTTATAGATATGGTGAGATGACTCGGGCATTTTTACCGTGTGATTAGATGGGTCATATTTAAGACCTTCTTGATCGCCAATTTTATTGGCTGGCCAATAATCATCTTGGCAGAACTTGTTAATACCATTTAAAATTGCTTCAACACTTTCACGATCATATACTTCATGTTGGTAACCAAATAGATCCAAAAGTTCCATATAGGTTTTGATAGGTGCATTGTAATTAAGCATAAGATTCTCCCTAATCGCTTACTATAATTATATGCAATTTTTACAAATTTGCCTTTTTGGTCTAAAATTATATATAAGAGGAGAAGAATTATGGCTGACAATTTTGATATACAAGGTATTATTAAGAAAGTAAGGGTTTCAATTAATCCTGAGCTTGGCATTCCAGCTGATGAAAAAGAAAATCCTATAAATTATAGAATTATTCATTTAAGAAAATTAGTTAAAGAAACGATTACTGCCCAAAAAGCACTTAGCTCGGAGCTATCAAAAATCGAAGCTAATTTACTTGGTTTATTAGAAGAGCTTAATCCTGACTTAGAAGTGAAAGACGAGTCAGATTTAAAAGAAGCGGCTGATAAAGCAGAAGCTAAGACAGATGATAAATCGCCAGAAGATGATTTATCTGATGATAAGAAAGAAGATAAGAAAGAAGATAAATAACTTTTACTAACTCAATATAGTAAAAAGCACTTCTGAGTATCAATCTAAAATATTTTGATATCAGCAGTGCTTTTAGTTATAGAAAAAAAGATTATGGAACCATACAAACCTGTGAATGCACTTCATTTGAATGATTCGCTTCTTTATCAGAATGATACATTGAATAACTATCTAAGCTTGGAATTTTAATATATGTATCAAAAGCTTGAGAGAAATTCATATTTTCATTACAGTATGAGCTTATTAATTTAACAAGATTTGATGTTTGTTCGTAATCATCAGCTTTAGGTATCATATTTTTTAATGTTAAAAATTGTTCTTTATTGAGTGAAGCAATTTTTTCAAGCGTCGCCAATCCGTCTTCAAGATTACCCTGCCCGAGTTTTTTTATACCATCTATTTTTTCATCGATTTCTTTTTCATTTTTAATTATGCTTCGAATTAATTTTATTTGTTTTGATGAAAACTCAATATTGTCTTGTGTTTCTGTACCTTTGAGCCAAATTTTCATCAATAATTTATCAGTTTTATGTTCAGCAATTTCAATTAATGGTAATATAGATTTTGGTTGATCTGGTTTCATATTTTTCACCATTTAATTTTTTTTATGCATTGGATTGTATGTGACATCCTGATTTTCATCAGAAGGTTCAAACATTGATAATAAATTTACACTTTCTTGATTCTTGTCCATAGTAAATATCCTCTTTTTTTTATTTTTATTGATATTTTTTATTGTACATCCAAAAGCTTAAGATACTATTAAACTAATTTATAGAAAATAAAAGAATAATAGGCAAAGTGAATTACTTTGAAATTTTTGTAGTAAGTAGGTTTATGATTGTTTTTTGGTTTGGCTGGGATAATGGCGAGAACCATTCAATCAGTGAACCATCTTTGTCAAAAACAAATTTGTAAAAATTCCAACGTGGGTAGCCAATAAAAGAGACTTGGCTTCTTAACCATGTATAAAAAGGATGGGGCTGATATTTAATACCAACACATTGAGTCACAGGAAAAGTAATTTTATATCTATCGTTAAGTGTGCAGGCGAGCTGATTTGAAGAGCCAGGTTCTTGTTGACCAAAATCATTTGAAGGTGTTGCTATGACTTGATGCCCTGATTGATGAAGGCTTTCAAGGCCATGTAACTGATCGTTAAAACCGCAAAGTGTTGCTGTATTACATAAAAGAAAGGGTTTGCCTTTGAAATCTGACAAAGCAATTGTGTGATTGTTTAATCCTTGAAAAGTAAATGCGTGAGCAGTCATGCAATTATATTACTTGTAATGTTAGGAAAAATAAATTAAGACGTATTTGAATATGAAGCCAATAATGAAAATCGTTAATGTTAGAAACCATACCAGTTTTGCATAACGATTTTTAACCTTACATTGTTTGATATTATTTGGGTCAACCTCGCAAAAGGTTTGTTGCCAAAAGATCATATAACCACTCATGAGTAGAATAATCAGAGTGAAGATAAATAAGTAGATGGCGTGTTCAGATAGCCAGATAAGCCAGGGTAGGTTACTAAGTAGGGCGGCCATTACACTGCCGAGGCCAAGACTCACTAAAATCATTGGCAAAGCACAACAAAGCAAAGTAGAAAAAGAGGTAACTAGTCCAGTAATCAATAAAAATGGTCGATATTTCATGTGGTTACCTTGAAATGTCTTCAACAAGAAAACCTTGATTAGTTACAATGGACTGGATTGCTTCATCAGACAGGTTTTTACCTGATTTTAAATCCAAGTGAACATATTTTGTCTTTAAATTGATGGATACAGATTCAACATTCGGGTTCTTTAAAAAAGCTTTTTCCATTGTGCTTGCGCAAAAATCGCACACCATGCCATTGACTTTAACATCAATGTTATCTGCAAACGCAACATTTAAAAATAATACAATCAACAATAATTTTTTAAACATATTCATCCCTTCTATAAATTCATTATAACACACTGATGGCGTTAAAATCTTAAAATCCAATTAAATAATAGGCGGTTATCTGAACTATAACCAAATTCAACTAGTCTTGGTCCCTTAAATAAACGGATTAGTGGCGTTAAAATCAATTTGTCACCAGAATAAGTAGGTTGGTGCGACAGTTCTAACATTAACCAGGTGTGAAGGTCGCCATAATCACCGACATAAGGTGTGATCCCAAGCCTACCTACTTGTTGAAATTGTTTAATAATATCACCATTAGATTGATAATACTTTGCGTCATAAGAAGTGAAGAGATGCTCTGTTTCATAATCACCTGATAAATCAATCATACCATAAACATCATGTTGATTAGATTTAGATGCGTCACCAAACGCTGTTTTCAAATAAAGATTCCCCTGTGCATTCATGAAATGCCAACGATTAATGAGTCGATTGATTTGTATGCCATTTAGGTTGATATCATCATTTCTAAAATGCTCCCATTTATATCCAATAGAATAGGTATAGTAAGGTGTATAATGAATTAATAAAGAATGTTTAACCGGTCCATTATTTTGAATGATGGTTGTGCCACCTGTATATGAAATTGGGCGAGCAAATAGGTTTTGACAGCACAGGATAGAAAAAAATATAAATTTAAAAAGATTAACCATTTGATTAAAAATATGGCTCCGCGGGAGGGATTCGAACCTTCGACCAAGTGATTAACAGTCACCTGCTCTACCACTGAGCTACCGCGGAATAAAACTTATTTTGAACGAAGTTGTGCCATAGGTCAAGGAAAATTGATGAATCTTAGAAAGATACTTCATTAAATTTGGTTCTATTATTTAAGTCAGATTGATTTTGCTGTTCATCAGCTATCCTTAAAAGATCTGAAAGTTGACTTTCATCCATGTTATGCACTTCTTCACCATAAATGTGCCAATAACCAGCATAGTCTTGGTAGAAATAGGTAGTATTATTACCATCATTAAAGTGATACGTCATTTGAGCACAGTCAGTGGTTTTTCCTAAACAACCATATGATCGTTTAGCGGGATCACTTTCGACTGCAAAAGCAATGCTCATTGTCATCAATAGGGAAAATGTAATTATTTTTGTCATAACTATATTATAGTAAAAATTCAGAAATTTTTACGGTAATGTAACTAAAATCAACATGATTTATCCTAAACATTTAAGGAGGTAATCATGATTATAAAAGAAATAGTAGTGATTTTTTATTTACTCACAATGCAAGTTGTTATTCATGCGGATGGTCAAATGAAACAGGTCAGATCGCATTTAACTCAAGCGAATGACGCTTTTTGTGAAACAAGTCAATATGAAATAGAACAATGGGGTCGCTGGTTTCGCTTTTTAATCAGGAAAGACAAGCAAAGAGTGAAACATTGGCTAAAAGAAAAAATTGATCATTGTTAATGCATTATCCATCGCCAAGACGATCAACAATGGCACTTTGGATTCTATCCATAGCCTCGGTAAGTTGTTTCTTTTCAATAGCAAAGTTTAAACGAATATGACCAGGTGAACCAAAAAAGCTACCTGGTACAACACCAACATGAACATCATCTAATAAAAAACGACAAAAAGCCTCGTCACTTTTGAAACCTATTTTGGGTAGTAATGCTTTTACGCTCGGAAAGATATAAAAAGTCCCATCTGAAGGCATGGTTTGAATGCCTTCTATTTGGCCAAGACGTTGCATGACAAAATTATGGTGCTCTTGATATTGAATCACTTGTTCTTCGATGATCTGTTGGTCACATTCAAGTGCTTCGCGAGCAGCATATTGACTGATTGCACATGGACATGATGTTGTTTGAGACTGCACAAGATGCATGGCTTCAATAATACGCTCATCTGCTGCAGCATAACCAATTCGCCAACCTGTCATAGCATGACTTTTGGAAACACTATTGATGGTAATAATCCTAGCTCTTAAATCTGGACAAACAGATAATAAGTTGTGAAAAGATTGTTCTGACCAAATCAACTTCTCGTAAACATCATCACTTATGACGTAAATATAAGGGTATTTTTTGAGTGTTTCACCAATAGCAATCAACTCTTTTTCAGTATAAATAACGCCTGAGGGATTATTTGGATTATTAATGATAAGTAGTTTTGTTTTTGGTGTAATTGCTGCTTCAAGTTGATCTGGGGTCATCTTAAAATCATTTTCTAAATTACTTTGAATAATAACAGGGTTTCCGCTGGCCAGTCTTACCATGCTAGGGTAGGGACTCCAGTATGGGGCAGGGATGATTACTTCATCGCCGACATTGAGTAGCGCTAACAGCGCATTACTAATAGATTGTTTACTTCCTGACGATACTAAAATCTCGTTTTTTTCAAATTGAGTATTTTGATCTCTGATAAACTTATTAATGATGGCTTTTTTTAGTCTAGTTGTGCCACCAATTGGCGTGTAGCGTGTATGACCGTCATGTATGGCTTCAATACCAGCACTAGCAATATTAATAGGCGTATCAATCGATGCTTCTCCTAAGTTCATAGCTATAACAGGACATCCCTCTTTTTTTAATTGCAATAATCTATTGGCAATTGAAAAGGTCTGAGAAGGCTCAATACTATCGAGGCGATTAGAAAGTTTCATGGGGGTATCTCAATTTAAATTAGAAAAGTTAATGATCATTGTTAACTATAATTTAAGTCATCAATCGTTTTGAATCAAGTTTTTTAAAAATTACATTATGAACATTCATAAAAACAATCGTTTATAATTACAATAATTTTGGCAAGTATATGAAAATGTGTCATAATTTAATAGTGGAGAAAAAGACTTTTAAATTAACAGCCCCTTTTAAACCAAATGGCCAACAACCACAGGTTATTCATTCTATTGTTGATAATTTATCTGCTGGTTTGAATCACCAAACTTTGCTTGGTGTGACCGGTTGTGGTAAGACGTTTATGATGGCCAATATAATTCAAGAAACGCAACGCCCTGCCATCATCTTAGCCCACAATAAAACATTGGCTGCCCAGCTATATGCAGAAATGAAGCAATTTTTTCCAGATAATGCCGTTGAGTATTTTGTTTCTTATTATGATTATTATCAGCCAGAAGCTTATGTGGTTTCCTCAGATACCTTTATTGAAAAAGACGCATCTATCAATGAACATATAGAGCAAATGCGTCTATCTGCAACAAAAGCGGTTCTTGAGAGATCTGATACTGTCATTGTTGCTACTGTGTCAGCCATTTATGGTTTAGGTGATCCAACCGCTTATTTACAAATGATTTGTCATCTTGTTGTAGGTGATCACTATGATCAACAAAAATTAATTCATCGGCTGGTTTCGATGCAATATCAAAGAAATGATATGGTTTTAACCAGGGGGCATTTTAGGGTACGTGGTGACGTCATTGATGTTTTTCCAGCAGAGCATGAAAATGATGCAATAAGAATTCATTTGTTTGATGACGAAATAGAACGATTAGAGCGTTTTGATCCATTGACTGGGGCCATTCAAAAAGCAGTCAAACGTTTTACCATTTATCCAAAAACACATTATGTAACGCCCAAAGAACGGATTGACAATACGTTGGGTGCTATTAAAGATGAATTACAAACAAGATTGGCCGAATTTAAATCACAAGATAAGCTTCTTGAAGCACAAAGGTTAGAGCAGAGAACGCAATATGATTTAGAAATGATGCAAGAACTTGGCTATTGTAGTGGTATTGAAAATTATTCAAGGTATTTGTCAGGTAGAGAACCAGGAGAGTCGCCACCTACCTTAATGGACTACTTATCCAAAGATGCGCTTATTTTTATAGATGAGTCGCATGTGACTTTGCCTCAAGTTAAAGGCATGTATCGAGGTGACCGTGCTCGAAAAACAACATTAGTAGAATATGGGTTTCGTTTACCATCTGCAATGGATAATCGACCACTGATGTATGAGGAGTTTTTAAAACACAAGCATCAAACTGTATTTGTTTCTGCAACGCCAGGCAAGATGGAAGATGAACTTACTGATGAAGTTACAGAGGCTGTTATTAGGCCAACTGGGTTAGTCGATCCTAAGATTGATATTAGACCTATTACTAACCAAGTTGATGATTTAATGTCTGAAATCAACCAGCGTATTGCAAAAAAACAAAGGGTTTTAGTAACAACCTTAACTAAAAGATTGGCTGAGCAGTTAACCGATTACTTTAATGAACACAACATTAAAGTATGTTACCTACATTCTGATGTTGATACAGTTGAGCGAGTAGAACTCTTAAGGGATCTTCGTTCTGGTAAGATAGATGTTTTGGTAGGTATCAATTTATTAAGAGAAGGTCTGGATTTACCTGAGGTTTCATTGGTTGCAATATTAGATGCAGATAAACAAGGTTTTTTGAGATCAAAATCTAGTCTTATACAGACCATCGGTAGAGCAGCTAGACACATAGAGGGGCAAGCGATATTGTATGCAGATGTTGTCACACCTGCTATGCAGGCTGCGATAGATGAAACCAATCGTCGGCGTGAAACTCAGCTGGCTTACAATGAAACGCATGGTATTACACCGAAAACGATTACTAAGGCTCATGTGGATGTTTTAGATGTTGGAGATAATGAAAAGCAAGATAAAGCTTCTATTGCTGTATTGTCAAATGACGAGGCGGATGGCTTATTGAAAATGCCACCATATGAATTAGGGCGAACCATTAAAAATCTTAAAAAAGAAATGCAGGTTTGTGCAGAGTCTCTGGAGTTTGAAAAAGCAGCTCAATTAAGAGATAGGCTACATGCCATAGAAAAGTTATTATTAGAAAATCCTAACTAAATGAGCATTAATTTATTTTGATGACTATCCTCTGATGTTTTTATCTTACAAGTTGACATGTATTCAACTCGTATGTCTTCTTTGTTTACTGAAAAAAATGCATAATCGTTTATCTTAATAATATCTTCAACGATATTAATTGCATTACTGTTAAGGTGTTTTTGTCTACTAATATACATTGTTATAATATGCTCGTGGTAATATTGAGCAAAGTTTGGTGCTAACGAAAAAATTAAATTAATTGTTAAAACAGGCGGTGTATTTAGATACATACTTGCAATGCAACAACAATTAAATAAAAAGGCATTCATATAAAAACAAGGCCATTTTTTGTCAGGATTAAAGATGTTTGTACTACATTTATATGGTTTTAAGATGATTTTTTGGGCGCTAATAAACCCTATTAGCCCAAAAAGTTCTGTCATTGTTGATCCAATGATGGGGTAGAAAACACAGGCAGTTATGCCAAGTATTGCAATGATGTTATTTGTAGACGCTTCACTTTTTTCTGTCTCATAAAAATATTCAAGATGATTGATTATTGTGCAAAGATTAAAAAAAATAAAAAAACCATCAGCATTATCTTGAAACTTCGATATATCTCGATCAGTATAAATTCTTCTTTTGCGAAGTTTGTTGAGATAAAATAAGTAATAGCGATAAAAACGAGTTTTTTCAGTAATTAATTTACGTGCATCTGAAGAAGATCGAATCATATCAATATGTTAAAAAAGTAAAATATGAGAGTCAATTTGAAACTTGTGTTGTCAGTATGATCGTTCATTTAATTAGTGAATGAAGCTTATTTTGAAGGACTCATTTTAGAACTATCTTCACCAATGTTTAAAGTAATTTGATCATTGATATGAAAAATACTTGAAAGTTGATAGTTATCAATTCGTTCGAGAAAATATTTGGCATCATTCATATCAATGGGTTTGCTCTTAATATATTTAACAATGATTTTTTGGTGATAAAACTGAGCCATCAATGGCGAAATTGTGCCAATTAATCCAAGTGATAAAAATGGTGAGACGGGCACAAATATAATAGAAAGCAAACTCATGGCTACAATCAATGTATTCAAAGTAATGCATTGCCATACTTTACTAGGATTTTTTTCAAGTAAGGTTGTTTTTTTGAGAATGATGGTTTCTGCAGTAAAAATACCTATTAAACCTATGGTCGTCATAAAACTTGCACCAAAAAATAAAGGCACTACCTGAAAAACAGTGAGTAGGTAGCTTATAAGACCTATTGCAACCAATATGAATGCATTTTGAAGACTTCCATGCTCACTATTTAAAAAAGTCTGATGGTTTCTTGTTATATTTGAAATAAGATTTTTTTGAATATCTTCATTATTCAGTTCAACGAATTTAAGGGCATCTAAAGGGTTGCAATCATGGTTAATTGCGGCCTTAGCTAAATTCCTAGCTATGTTTTCTCTTGAATGATCTTTTTTATAATGAGCGGTTTTAGATGAACCAATAAAGTAATGCAAATATCTTTTCTTTTTTAATTCATCAATTAATCTGAGATACTTGAGTTTGTCTTTGGTATCATTAATGAAATTTATAGATGTATTTTTGGAATGAATGAATATTTGTTTTGCAAATAGAGCATCTTCTTCGTTTAAAGGTATCAAGTCACCAGAATCTTTATAGGCAGTTTTTAAAAAAATTTCTAATTTTGAAAAATAGTCAAATATATTATCAAGGTTAGCCTTTGCCAGAGGTTTAGTTTCTTTTGTCCTGAGCTTATTGTTATGTTTTGTTATATCATTATTTTTAGCAGTATCTACTGCGGATGACACTTGAGGTTTGTCTAAAGTGCGTTGTTTGGTGGTCGAATCTATACTGGCATCGTTAGTGGATAGTGGGTCAGTATTTTTTATATCGAGCTGACCGTCTGTTTCTTCTATGCCATTATTTTTAGCAATATCTGCTTCTGATGACACTTGAGGCTCGTCTATTGTAAGTCGTTCATTAGCCGAGTCTATACTTGCATCGCTAGTGTTTAGTGAGAAAGTTTGTTCTGTCTTAAACTGTTCGGCTGTTTCTTCTATAACTTTACTTTTAGCTTTATCCTCTGTGGATGAACCATTCATACGTTTACTTTTCGATTGAGAATTTTGCTCAGGAAGTAGGTTTCCTCTGGTTCTGTAAAAATATGGATTGTTCAAAAATAACTCCGATTAAAATTTAAAACAATTATTCATGTCCAAGATGAGTACAAATGTTGACAATTTTCTTGTCATGATCATATTTGAATAGAGAACATATTTTGCTATTTTTTTCACCAACGTAAGTTAGCATATCTTTATCGACCAGAGGCTCAACTTCTTTAGGTATCACTGCGTTAAAAGTCGTAAAGCGATGAATATAAGAAGCACCTAAGCTGATGAAACAACTTATGATGCTTAATGGCATCAATGATGTTTGTAAATAAATAGAAGTGATCGCAACTGAGGCAGCTGATAGAAATAGATAGCCTATATTGAGTGCATTCATAGCAGTATTGAGACTATATAATCTTTCATTGTGAGCATGTTTCTTAGCAATGATGACTGAACCATAGACAAAGCTCAAAATGACCGTTGGGATTAATATATAGCTTGCCACTGTTGACGATATTATATGAGTTAAAAAGCCAATATTTGCCAAGGTGCCAAGAAAAGCAAAAAAGACACTTGCTACAAAATCGGTTAAGTGTAATTGATCATAATATAATTTTAGTTGCTCAACATGATTAGAATAGCTTACGTTTAATTTATCATTAAGCATATATCTATATTTTATAAGATAAGCCGGGTTAAGGTTTCTGCTTTCAAACTGTGTATTGATATGTTCTTTTAATTCTTTTTCCTGCCACGTATGATGTTGATCAAAATTAAAATCACGTTTTAAATAAAAAAGTAAATTCTGCTCATGTGAACGTGGAATTTGATAATAGTTGTTTGCTTTAGGTAGATTTTTAATGACGTCAAACGCACAGAATAAGTCCTCCATATGCTTATTAAGTGTCATTAATGAAGATGAATTACTTTTACTACCAGTCAAAAATGCACGCTCTGGCAGGTTTAAAAGCTCATCAAAACGATTTAAACTATTGTTATAATCTTCTAAATCACCTTTTAAAACATTTAATATCTTTTTATCGTCATTACGATCGCCAAATGTATCTTCTATTTGATCTAGGTCATTACCTAAGGCTGCGTAAATCCAATCAGCACTATAAACACGGTATTTGTATATGAATTCTGATGAAACTAGAAGATTGGAAATACATTTTAAAACTTCCTTAATACTTATTAGTTTGTTTTGTGGATTACTATTTTTATCATACCTTTCATGTAAGGTTGGAAATTTATCTTCTATAGCAGCTTCAATTGCAAGGGCATCTAACTTAGTTCGTTTCACCGTTGGATTTAACTGTTTTTCATTATTTATAATTGCTTTATACAGTGAAGTTTCTCTTGCCAAATCAAGCAGCTGTGTTCTTGATTCAGGGATTTCATAATCTTTATTACAAAGCTTGTTTTTTGCAAAACTAATGAGTAATTGCAATGTATTTTTTGAGAAGTGATGAGGCTCAAGAGCTGCAATAACCTTAGATTTGATTAACTGTTCAGCCAGTTCATTAAAGTTTGAAATAGGATTTTTTGAGTCAGAGTATGCGGCTTCAAGTGTTTTCTGCAAAGCCAAAATATTGAGGGTAGTAGGTTTAATATCACCTATTTTTGGCGCTTGATTAGAATTAATTGCTTTATAAAAATCTGTTTTTTTAGACAGTATGTCATATATATCGGCGTTGTCATGAAACATATTATATATTTCAGATGTTTTATAATTTAAATAATCGTTGTTTTTAGTCGTAAGATAACTTATGAATTGAACTAACACCTCTGCATCAAAAATATTCAGTTTGTAAATAAGATTATCTTTAAGAAGTAAATTTATAATTGTCTCGTCTTTTTCGGACTCAATTTTTGGTAATAAACGCTTCAATGTTAAATAATCATATTTTGATGGTTGAATAGCGCTTTTGTTAACCTTTTCTGAATTCAAAGCTTTATATAACTCAGTACTTTTAAGTAGTTCTTCTATAATATCTTGAGAATTTATTTTAGGTGCGCTTTCATCCGTGGAGTTAGAATCAATCATGTCTAAACAATTTTTAGTGAATGTCACCAAAAGATCAATTTCAGGGAATTTAAGATTATAAATAAGATCATCTTTAAGCAAAAATTCTACTGCTTGACTGGCTTTGATTTTGTTTTCTTTGTCATCATCTGAAAAGGTTTGGTTCTTAAGTATTTTTTCTAAACTTAATTTATCAAGTGCAGTTTTAACTTCAACATTGACCGAGTCTTCATTAGAAATGTTTAAATCTTTTAGTAATTCTTTCTCGCTATTTGATTTATTGGCATCTGAAGTGATGGGGTGATATTTTTTATATAATGGGGTTTCTTTAGATAGGATAGATCTGATTGCATTTTTCTCATCATCTTTAAGGCTAAAAGAGTCTTTATTTTGTCTTATATAAATTCTTTCTAAAACCTCTTTGTCTACTTTGTTTTCGCATAAAAGCTTTATCAAACTTGCTATGTTTTTAACACCAACATCAATATCTTTTGTAATTGAATCTTCGTCGTAAGCTTTAGATTTAGGAAGTATATTCTTATTTAAAATACCTTCCAGTTTTTCACCATCATTTAAGTTTTGTAATAATTCTAACAATATAAACTTAAATTTTTGAGAATCAGTTGTACCTTTCACTGTGAACATGCTATCACCTGTTATTAACCTCTTCGATTTTAACTAATCTCAACCTATTCAGTCAATCATAATTATTATGGAAGCGAATCCATTGATAATACTTAAAGGATTATTTAATTAATTTTGGTGATTCACATTTCTTAGTGGTTGAGTTAAGTTCTATCACGTTGTCTTTTTTGACACTAAAAATAGAATCTAATTTTGTTTTCTTTATTAAATCGTTTGTTTTATTATTAACATATTTTTCATGAGAAAATTCAATCACCATTATTATGGTTTTAATTGTTGCATGCGGTAAAAGACAACCTATGGTACCGATTAAAAACAAGTTTGGGATCACCAGTGGTGAGGTCAAAGCAAACAAATTTAAAATTAAAAGCCATTTTACCTTATCAATTTGAACGGTTTCATTGGATGAAAACCCTAAAATAATTCTATTTGCAAGGATTAAACCGACTAAGCCAACTCCCAAAATCAACCAAGATGCAACGTTTAAGAAGAAAAATGAAGTAACGAACAAGGTTGAAAATGAAGAAAGAAACAATATTCCCATCCAAGAATCTTTATGAAAATCAAGATATTCTTGCTTTAGACGATCGATTTTTTCATTTTCAAATTGCACCCAGGAATTTAAGCATTGCATGCTTAGATTTAAAGTATTTATATCGAGACGATTACTTTCAAGATCAAGTCTAGTTTTTGCCAACGTTTCGTAAAATTCTTTTCGTTGACTATCGGGACAAAAGTAAATAGGGATTTGCTTCATACGATCACGTGGTTCGATTATGAAATTTGAATTCGATGAATTGTTAATTAATTTTTTATAAAGATAAGAGTCATTGATTAGTGATTTAATTTCTTCCAGACGATCCTTTAATAAATTGAATTTAAGATAGGAATCATTTTTATTTGATAAGTTGCAAGCCAATGTATTTACAACATCAAGTAATTCAGTGGCAATAAACCTATTGAAATAATATAATTCTGAAGCTGAGTCTATATAATTCGTAGAGAAAATCTTGGTGTCTAATAAGTCCGTTTTGAGCTCTGAAACTTTTGGCTGAAAAAAGTCAATCAAATGATTGATAGTTAAATCAGGCTCAATTTTGTAAAGTAATTTGAAAAAATCAGCATTGGTATTTTGACAAGTAATATATCGACCCTTAAGTTCTTCCTCGGGGGTGGTTGGTAAAAGCCGCTCTTCTATATCATCTAAGCCATGGAGAGGCATCATTAAAAGATCAAGCTCATGTTTGTTTTTATCTTTAATAACATTTTTTAGTAATTCAATGCCTGCTTTGATTTTTTTGTCAATTTCAGAAGTATCAGTCACAAAATCTCGCCAGTTTGAAGAACATTCAATCTTTTTCAGATTTCGGTAATATTGATATACGTTTTTTTTATCATGAAATAAAACTTTTTTTTGATATGCTTTTTTGGCTGCTACCTTATCAAAATGATCATTAACTGGTGAATCAAAGTAATCCAGGCATTTTTCAATGATATCAAGATTGTTATTATTGAAAATCTTTGTAAGATCAATCTTAGAAAAAGTACTACTGTCTTTTTCTATTAGGTATACCAACTGCCTATAAATATTGGCTATAAAAAAAGTATCAAAACATCTTAGCTGGAAAGAGGGGGCATTAAAGATTTTAATTTTTTCTGAGGCATATTGAGTGCCCTTGTTTTCAACAAATTCTAAAATCTTATCAATCAAATCTATTCGAGGTGATTTTGGCAAGATGGTGGCAGCTGGAAGATTAGTAGCAAATTGTATATTTGTAAGTGTTAAATTAAGGTTGTCTTTATGTCTTTTTATGTATTTTAAGAAATGGATATAATTATCGTCAAGTTTATGATACATGAAAGACATGTGGCGATCATCTAGATTATTGTATTTATCAAAGAAAAAAGTTTGTTTGTCTTCATAGTTTATATTATCTGTTATCATCTCTTTATTAGGATCATGATAGGCTGAATAAAATCCAGTAATAACCTCTCTATCATTTGATCTATCTTCATAAAGTTTTAAAATCTTATCAATCAAACCTTCTCGAGGAACTTTTTGTAAGGTTTTAGAAGTAGGTTGACGATCATAATGTATATATAAAATTGTATCGAGTTCTTTTCTATGCTCTTTTATGTATTTCAGAAGATGGATATAATTATCATCACATTTAGGGTATAAGAAAGACTTGTGGCGATCTTCTAGATTATTGTATGTATCAACGAAAAAAGCATGTTTGTTATCATAATGTATATTATCTGTACCGTTTTTATCAGGATCATGATAGGCCGAATAAAATCCATTAACAAGCGCTTTTTCATTTGGATATGAACTAAAATTAAACATATTTCGTTAATTCAACTTATTAAGCTCAATATATATTGATGTATTCAACAAATCAAACATTAAACTTGAAAGCGTCTATTAATTGCTATCATAAAGAAAGTTTTCTTTGTCTTCTGTGAAAATAATTTCATTACTATTGGGGTCTAAAGTAAATAAGGAATTAAGATGTAATGAATTGAATTCTTTTTCAATGAGTGGAGACGCTTCCTCAATCGATCTATTTTTAATGATGTCGTATGAAAAATACTGATTAAGAAATGTTGCAAATGAGCTTGATAAAGAAGATATATAAAATAATAAAGTTATCGTGCTTATGGTTGAAGCATTAAAAACAATGCTGATGCTTGCTGCAAGCATCAGCATAATCAGAGTACAGCAATTAAAGCCTGACCATACGTTATATGATTTTAAATTACTTTTTAGATTTTTGAATATTTTTTGACAGGTATCATTATTAATAATAAATTGACTATATATAAGACTTATAATGCCTGTTGCGACAAAGCATTCAAATGTAAAAATTGGTGATAGCATATTAAAATAAAGGGCTAAATAACCTAGGGTACTTATAATAGAAATGGATAATGCGATGTAGAAGTGTTTATTTTGAGCTTGATGATACATGCCTGAATATCTAAGCTGCAGATCACTTAATATTCTATTGTGAATTTCATCATTAGCTAGGCTATGCCATTTGTAGACATAAGCCGGATTACATGACTGACTGGGTAAATTATTTTGTAAATGCTCTGTTAATGTTTTAAAAGTAACTGGAATTGCATTATTTTCATTAGGGTTATGATTGATCGAAAAGCGTGCAATGTGATGATTGAAAAGCTGCCCAAAATGTGATTTATAAAAACTAGTTTTTATATCATTTTTGTTAAATTCTTCTTTTTTGATTTTTTCTTGAATGAATTGATTAACTTCTTGTACAGATTGGTATACATTTTTTTTTAGATTTTCTTGATTGCCTAATCCTTTATATATTTTTTGAACTTCAACAAAAAAATCTTTTCTCAGTGAAATGACATCTTTTTTATATTCATCTTTTAATTCGCTTAAATCCATATCATTTAATTGAATGAAAGTATTTAAATTAATACCCAAAACTGAGTCAGGATCATTATCATCAAACCAGAATTGGAATTGTTTCATAAATTCCATGAGTTGTGTCTCAAATGGCTGATCTTTTTTTATGGTACGATAAAACTGAAAAAAATTAAAAAATATATTCTTATTTAAATGATCGAACATGGTTTGATCGATTGATTGTCCAGATAAGAATTTTTGAGATGCATCTTTCAATGCTAGAGTCTCGCATTGACATTCAAGAAAAATCATACTTTCAATAGACACATTTTGGATGTTCTCTGCGATTTTTCTACATTCCGAAAAAAATGTTTCTACAGCCAACTTTTTTTGATTTTTTCTTTCTTCTGAATAATCTTTTAAAGGCACAATAAGAGATTTGAATGTTTTTTTAAAATTTTCTTGAATTTTGCTGTGTTGTGTCGTGTTGTATTGTTTATCAAGCTCAATAGCAACCTCATTTGCAAGCGTTTCAAGTTCTTTAGAGTTTTGGATAAAAGCTTCCAGGGATTTTTCGCTCAAGTTTTTTTTAACTTCATTTAATTTGCGGGCTATTTCCGAGCCGATGGAATCACCATCTATATCTTTAGTGACTGCACTAATCTCGAATAAATTATAATAAAAATATTCATAAAATATTAAAAAATCTGTGAATAAAAGTCTTTCTTCTAAAAATTTTCTTAAATTGTCATTTTGACCTTTCAAAAAGAGCTTAAGCCCATCATTGAATGATGCAAAATATAAGTCATCAATTCGATTATTCTCAAAATATAATTTATCAAAAAATTCTTCTTTAATGACTGCTTCGTCATTAATAATTTTTTCCAATTCTTTTATGTCACCAGATGATTGATTTAAAACTCCTTGAAGTTTTTTCTTATTTTCATCATATTCTAGTGATGTGTTTGAAGGAAAATTAGAAAATATATCATTATAAAAATTTTTATATGATTCTATTATCTTATAAAAATCTTCTTTCATGATTTTTTGCCTGTTTGAAATCCCATAACTAGCTATTATTTAACAAAATTAGATCCACACAACAGACTGGTATAACCGATTTAAGTCTGCATATCCCTCAACAAAAATTAGTATATATCATCATTTCTCTATTAAACAAGATAAATAAATCCAATCGTTACATTTTTTATAGGATTTTAATGATTAAAAAAAACCGTCTAGATAAAAACAAACAATATCAATAGTCTGGAGAAATGTTTCGTTGTTTGTGTATCATCGTTTTGATTCGACTTTTAGGGTTCTGGTATTTAATTTCTCATGAAAACGTGGATAAAAATGGCTCTGTTGAAGCACAAATAATTTATAAAGATCACAATTACTACGAAGCGATCATTTTGTCAAAAGACATTAACCCTTTTATTTTAAATCATTATATTAATTTCTATCATGAAGCGCCATTAGACAAAGGCAGCATTTACTTGTTAAATTATGCCATTAAAATAAAACATTTTCGATATTCATGGTTTAGTCAGGTATTTGATCGGACGCATGATCAGGTCATATTAAATTCACTGCCAATATTTGTCTCATATGGTCAAAAAAGCTTAAGAGAAAAATGGATCATTTATTTAGATAAAATAATTCCCGAACACACGTTAAGGCCTTTGGTGAGAGCGCTTATTTGGGGCGATAGGCAGGGTGTTTCAGATCAAATATATGGCTTATTCACGCAAACTGGTACAGCACATATCTTAGCTATATCAGGTCTACATGTTGCGTGGGTAGTTTGTATGTTTACTGGTTTGATGCAATCAATCCCATTAGCCATTATCATAGGTTGGTTGTATGTTATATTTGCAATGTTGCCTCCATCAGGAGTCAGGGCTATGTTGATGGTGACATTAGACTATATGTTTCCAAAACTTGGTTGGATTTATATATTCATATTTACCCTTTTGATACATCTTTTAATTTTTCCTATAGATATTTTTTCTATGAGCACACTGCTCTCTTATTGGGCAATCATTATGATCAGATTTATAACTGTTTTTACTGAGGGCGGTTTATTCGGTTTCTCAATTAATTTGTCTTTACTCATGATGCCTATCTCATTATATTTTTTTCATCAATGGCCAATCGCAAGTTTATGGTTAAATTTGATGGTTGTTCCTTTATTTTCATTTATTGTTTTACCTCTAATACTGTTTAGTTTATTTGCCAGCTTTTTAGGAATAACAAGTCTTTGGAATATTGTGTATGGTGTCTTATTATATGTAGTTAAATTGTTACAGTATTTTGAGTCATGGCCCAAAATTTATTTATTTGACCATCTATTTTTAAGCGCTTTTGTCATACAAGCAAGTTTAATATATTTTATGGTCAAACGTCCTAATTGGCTGGTGGTTGTCTGTCTAGTGTTTATTTTTTATCTTGTTGTTCATCACCCAATAAAAGTACCTTACAATAATTTTAGTATCGTAATGTTAGATGTGGGTCAGGGATTAAGTGTATGGATAAAAACCAAACATCATGCTGTTTTATATGATGCTGGTCCAAAATATGCTGGTTATAAAGTTTTACTACCTTTTATTATGTCACAAAAGCCTAATGAGCTAAGTCACATTATTATTAGCCATTGGGATCAAGATCACGTAGGTGGACTGACAGCAATTCGTTCAAAAACTAAAGCTAAAATTATCACTAGTGACCCTGCATTGGGTGAGCCTTGTCTATATGGTCAATCCTTTGAATTAGATGGTGTAAATTTTAAGTTTTATCACCCAACCAATCATAGGCATAAATCAAAAAATAAAAATTCATGCGTGTTGTTAGTTTCCAACCAAAAGCATAGTGCTATTTTACTGGGTGATATTGATCAACAAGATGAGAAGAAACTGGTGTCACGATTGTGGGGGCAATCGGTAGATCTAATGGTTGCTGCGCATCATGGTAGTCAGGGTAGCAATGGCTATCCATTGTTATACACTTTGCACCCAAAAATTATTTGGGTGAGTGCAGGGCGACATAACCCTTACCATCATCCTCATAAAGAATCGATGAATCGGTTTTATAGTGTGACCAATCAAGTTAAGGTTACTGCTGTAGATGGGCAACAATATTTTAATGGCTAGGGTTGCTGATTAAGGTTTCTAAGATGTGTTTAATTAAATACTGCAAAAATAGATTCATTATATATAAAAAATGTATCATCAATTGGAGAAGATGCATTTAAAGGTTTTCAAGGCACGATATTTACAGACAATAAAGAAATTAAAGCTAAATTTGTAAAGGCCGGTTTAGACACAAAACAAGTTGTTAACTTAAGCTCAAGAGAAGAGTGCTTCAAAGCATTAAAAAATAAAACTTTTCAAGAGATTCGTCAACTTGAGCAGGATTTTGGGCGAGAAATTTGGGATAAAGATTATCTGAATAAAATTAAACAAGGGGTTAATACAAAAGACAGAAAACTACCTTATGCTTTGGAATATAGTAACATGACTTTATCTGATGCGGCTAAACTAAAAAATGAAATGTTAAATGTTTTAGAACAAAAACTTAATAAAGCTAGCATGTTTGAAGAAGGTGGCTATAATCACAATAAACATACAAATCCAGACTCTCCTCAGCCAAAGAAACCATAAAAGCTAGAAAACTAACATAATTGTAAATAAATGTGATGATATTAAGCATATTAAATCACTAATTTAAGCAGGGAGTCCCGCATCAGCCATATGTCAATGCAATGCGAAGATTTTCACGCATAACAAATAATATTAAAGTGACTGCAAAAGATGGGATGCAACGTTTTGATGGCTAGTTTTACTACTTTTACAAAAAAAAAGTATATGCTAATATCTTTACTAATAATTGACTTTGGAGCAAATTGTGAGAACTTTAATCTTATCTATTCTAAGTGTATTCGCTCTTATATCTAGTGCACATGCTTTTTGTTATCTTACTTCAGAACAAAATGTTGGTTTTAATACTATTTGTTACTATGACTGTATGGGGTCAACCGTTGCTAATACAATAAGGTCAACTTCATTTTGTCCTTTTTCCTTCTAATTAGTGCCTAATAGTGTGGCAAATCAAGTCAAGGTTACTGCTATAGTCGGTCTCTTTGAAGCTTAAGAATTTTAGATCAAAGGAATGCATGTTTGATTTTTAGTTCTATGTGTAAGTTGTACTATAATTATCTTAATACATATTATTTAAGAGTTGTAAAATATTTCCAACTGGAGTACGTAATGAAAAATAAAAATTTGTCAAAAGCAGAAACATTATTTGAAAAATCAATTATTTGTGATTTAGCGCTAGGTTTTGAGCCTGAATTAGAGGTAGCTAGTAAATGGGATTTAATACCTCGTTATCTAAATGCAGGATTTAATTTTCTTGGGTTAGCTATTTCCGGTGATTCAACGTCGTTAGAAACGACTATGCGGTATTTGGCAAGACATCGCAATCGTTTAGAACAAGATGACAAGATTATCATGGTTAATACAGTTGCCGATATACAACTTGCAAAAAAACTAAATAAATTAGCAGTTTGTTTTTGGTTTCAGGGCACAAACGCACTGAATAATGATATCAATATGGTAGATATATATTATGATTTAGGTGTCAGATATCTACTACTCACATACAATAAGAGAAATGCAGTAGGCGATGGCTGTGCAGAAACGCATGATGGTGGACTAAGTGATTTTGGTAGACTATTAATTGAGAGAATGAATAAAGTTGGGATGTTAATTGATTTATCACATGCAAGTTTAAAGACATCTTTGGATGTCATGGCTTGTTCAGAGGACCCAGTTATTTTTTCACATTCAAATGTATTCAGTGTTCACCCACATCCTCGTAATTTAAAAGATCAGCAGATCAAGGTATGTGCAGCTAAAGGAGGTATTATTGGTATCAATGGTGCAAATATGCTTTTAGGTGAAAAAGGCGCAACAATTGAAGCTATGATAGAACATATTGATGCTATATCACAATTAGTTGGGTCAGAATATGTTAGTTTGGGTTTAGACCTTGTATATTTTCATTCAGTCCTAGAATTGTTTTTTGAAAAAACCAATCCAGGTGTTTACAGCAAAGAATATTTGTCTAATATGGATCCTCAGTCTTGGCAATCAGTCCAGCCAGAGTCTATATTGCATCTGATCGAAGGGTTGCAAAAAAGGGGCTATAAAAATGATGCTATACAAGGTATTCTCGGAGAAAACTTTTTACGTGTCACAAAAGAGGTATGGCGCTCTTAATAAAAGATAATTTTTTCAGCTCTTATGTTATGTAGTAAAATTAAAGTTGAATATACTTGCTCTATACTGGAATCAGTGCTTTTATGGTCGGATGATATTCATAATTTACAAATTCAAAGTCATCGATCCGAAGGCATGATATTTACGGATAATAAGGAAAGTAAAGATAAATTAGTTCAAGCAGGTGCAGACGCAGAACAGGTTGTTAATTTAAATTAAACTGGCAAATGACATTGGTCAGTTTTTTTAAAATGTGTTTTCCAAAGACTAAGCTAATCTTCTGAAATTGCTGGCACAGTTCTAGATATATGATGCGCTAAAGAATATATAGGTGCTAGACAAGGTATTTCCTTATAAATTTCAATCATTGGTGCTTCAAAAGGATCAGTCTCAGTCGTGCCCATTAAACTTATTTTTGTTTTCTCACAATTCTTGTCAGCATTTAGCGACAATAACAGTCCATTGATAACGTTTCAATAATTCTGTACTGAAATTATGAGAAAAGTTGCATGAGTAATTAGGGATTTAAGAGATGTAAAAAAAATATTATCAATTGACATTTATGTTATGTATAAGTCACCATTTGTTTGGTTGCATAGGAGCGTAATAAGATGTCAAAAGTGTTGATTTTGAAAAATGATCGTGTTGGTGATTTATTTACATCGCTGACAACCATTTCAACTTTAATACGAGATTCAGATAGTGTCAAAATGTACCTATCAGAACTTAATTATCATTTTAATTTTTTCTTTGAAAAAGCTCAAGTTGAAAAAATCAATTACAATTTGAGTTTTCGTGACAAGTTGAAAGTCACTTATGATATTTGGGCAAATAAGTATGATGAAGTCTATATTTTAACACCAAAAAGCTATTATTTCGTGTTGCCTGTTTTATTTAGGAAAATTAAATTTTACGGCATTACATACAATGGTAATAAAAAACTACGTCCAAGTTTGTTTTTAAGAAAGTTCTTAAATAAATACTTTGTTCTTGATCGCACAAAAGTTAATCAATACAGCTATAAAGAATCACAACAAAAACTTCTAGGTGATGATGTTATGGTGGACCATCTCTACCAAAATCTAGCTATACCCAAAGAGAGTAGTACTTTTAAAAAAATTATGCCAAAGGAATACATTTTTTTTCAATTTCGTTATCAGTTTTTTAAAGAACTTAATTGGGGTAAATCAGAATTTGATAAAATGGTACATTTTCTGAAAGACAAATATGACTATGTTGTCTTTTGTTCTGATTTTGAAAGCAATGATGAAATCAAACATTATAATCAATATTTTGAAAAAAACTTTTCTGTCATTGATTTAAACAAAGGTATTAAAAAAAAGCATAACCAGAATCAAGGTGTTTACTATTTAAAAGATTTAGGTAGTATAGATATGTTTTATGTGATTAAACATGCCAAAATGAATCTAGCTAAGCATGGTGTTGTCAGTCACATTGCTTTTTTTCATAATGTTAAGTTTCATGAGCTTATAACTTGGAATTTAACACATATGTCTCAAATCATAGAGGTGAAAAGTTTTCTTTCTGAATGGTGCAAAGGCATGCAGCGAGGTTACTCATTCATCAATAACGATCTTGAAAAAGTATTAAGAAAGCTCAAAAACCAAATTTAGCAAATTGATTAAACTGCTATCGGTGCTTTAATGGTGGGATGACATTCATAATTTACCAACTCAAAATCATCAATTTGATAGGTGAAGATGTCCTCAGGTTGTCGTTTGATGTTAAGTGTTGGTAGGGCATAGGGTGTTCGTTCAAGCTGTGTTTTAACTTGTTCAAAATGGTTGTGATAAATATGACAATCACCACCCGACCATATAAACTCACCAACCTCTAGATTACATTGTTGTGCAATCATATGAGTTAGTAAACTGTACGATGCAATATTGAAAGGTACGCCTAAAAATATATCAGCAGAACGCTGTGTTAATTTGCAGGATAATTTATTGTCAGCAACATATAATTGAAAGAAACAGTGACAGGGTGGTAAAGCCATTTGATCTAATTGGCCAACATTCCAAGCACTGACTATGTGCCTTCTGCTGTATGGATTGTTTTTTATGCCATCAATCAATGTTTGAATTTGATCATGCTTGTTACCTGCTTGATCTTCCCAATGACGCCATTGATAACCATACACAGGGCCTAAGTTGCCATCTTCATCGGCCCATTCGTTCCAGATTCTAATTTTATTGTCTTGGAGCCATTTGACGTTGGTTTCACCTGATAAAAACCAGATTAGTTCACCAATTACACTATGAAAATGAAGTTTTTTTGTTGTCATGGCAGGAAAGCCTTTGCTTAAATCATAACGTAACTCCATTGGGCTAAATAAGCTTCTAGTACCAGTTCCAGTACGGTCATCACGATCAATGCCATGGTCTAAAACAGTTTCTAACAGTGTTAAATAATTCTTCAAGATTCCCCCTGTGTTTGGTAATATTTCCTATTTTGTTACTTGTTTACAAAAATGTCTACCATAAAAATAGCTATCGTGAATTTTTATATATACGTCAATGTCTGACTGTTATTGAGCATGAGAATAATCATTGTCATCCATTATAAATCAAAAAATAATGGAAAATTATTGATTTATAAACCATAATTATAAAGTAAGATGATAAAAGATATTAATAAAATAATTCGCCAGTGGCTTTTTGAAGCAGCTCAGATATGTAGAGATTTTCCAAGTGAATCACTTGAAGTATTTGAAAAAAGTCCAGGTCATAAGGTCACTAATTTAGATTATAAGATTGATGAATTTTTAAAAAAACAAATTTTTGAATACTATCCAGATCACAACATTATTTCTGAAGAAGGCGAACAATATTTCAATCCTAGCAAGCCTTACACATGGTTACTTGATCCTATCGATGGGACAACTTATTTAATTAAAGGCTCAAAAGAATATAGTGTCGTGATAATGTTGCTCTATAACGGAAAACCACTTGTTACAGGGATTATAAACCCAGAAACCCGTGCGTATTGGATTGCAACGGATGATGGCATAGAGGTTGACCTTGGTCAGATAAATCAATTTGATTATCAAGATAGGTTACTGACAAGTCCAAATTTTATTTGTAAGAAAAATGTGCCGTCCAAAAATATTTCACATGTTGGCTCGATAGCCAATCGTATTTGTTTAGCTGTCAGTTGTTCTGGTATCGGTGCTTTATCTGTACAAAACCTTGCGCTATGGGATGTTTTGCCAGGCATGTTTTATGCGCAAAAAAATGGTTATGATGTGGTTGACATGAATGGTAATTCGATTGGTTATGATATAGAAGATCTTACCTTGGAAACCAGAGGACTCATTGTTTTTAAAAAAGGACGTCTTGCAGCCATTGAAAGTATGATAGGTTATCGGAATTAAAAACAATCTGATTTGGCCAGAGGCGGATTTGAACCACCGACACGAGGATTTTCAGTCCACTGCTCTACCCCTGAGCTACCTGGCCGATTTATCTATTTAACTCTATTCAACTACGAACAGTCAAGTTTAACTTAAAATTTTATCTTAAATAAAGTAATATGGATATTCATTGATAGGGAAGTGAGCATAGAATGCAAAATCATAATGGTGGCTTTTTTGGTCGTAAAAAGTCTGTAGGTTATTATCAAACATTAATGACTTTAAAACATGGGATTTCTCCAATGTGTTTTTCCTTTCCATATATTCCTAATAAAAAATTATTTATTAATCATGATTTTTATTCTGATATGCGTTTAGTCAGCGTTGTCGATCATGATGATAGAATTATATTTTATGGACAATTTCAAAAACATGACATTGATAGCATTTTTAAATTATCCATCATAAGTGAAAACTTATCCGATTTTATCACTGGTCTCGAGATCCTATCTTGTCAATCTAAAAGTCTAAAGACGCCTTAAGATGGGGGTTCGTATCCTGGGGGCAACATAGAGTCATCGTTTTCAAAAAGAAATTTTTTCATAGATTCTTCTAAAAATTCTCTACTTTTTGGATCTCTTGTGTTTAGCCGATATTCATTTATGATCATAACTTGTCTGTCTAACCAGAGTTGCCAGGCTTCTGCAGATATTTCTGCCATTATCTGTTCGCCTAACGGACCTGGAAAAGGTGGGTTTTCAAGTGATGGCTTTTTGTCATTCAGTTTCTTGCAATGAATTAATTTGCTCATGTTGGATAATCTCGATGATGTCTCTTACTGGTTTAGGTAACCCTAATTGTAATGCATCTTCGATAGAAAACCAATGTTCAATATTCTGCATTTGATTTTCAAAAACAATTGGGACAATAAACCAGGTCTGGTGCGTAAATATATGTTTAATTGTGTGATAGGTGCGAAGTATTTTGATGTTTTGATATGGTTTGTCCATCATTAAGGGTGTCCAAAGACCTCCCCAAATACCTTTGTTGGCATTTTTAACCAAACCGATTTTACCTTTATTGACTGGAATCAACATGTGCTTATGAAGTATGGGTTTAACTTTTTTTGGTTTTTTATATGGTAAATGACTGGTTGTATGGCTATTAAAAGCATAACAGATGTTTTGTACAGGACATTTAGGACATTGTGGTAGGTGTTTATGACATACACTGGCACCTAAATCCATGATCCCCTGTGTATATGTGTGGCACGCTTCGCTAGGCGTGACTAGTTTACTAATGTGCCATAATTGTTTTTGACCATAACTACTTTGTCCATCTACATGTTGTCCAAAGCACCTCGATAAAATACGCTTTACATTGCCATCGAGAATAATACCATAATTGAGATGGCCAAGTGCCATAATAGCCCCTGCTGTAGATGGACCTATCCCAGGTAAAGATGTTAGCTCATCAAGACTTTTGGGTATCTGATAGTTATGAAGGGTTGCCATTAATTTGGCTGATTTATGAATATTTCTTGCTCTTGCATAGTAACCCAGCCCTGACCAGAGCGCTAAAACATCATCAATATTAGCTTGGGCAAGATGCTTGATAGTAGGAAATCTTGACATGAATTTATTGTAATAATCGATAACTGTAATGACTTGGGTTTGTTGTAACATAATTTCGGAAATCCATGTTGCATAGGCGCCAGAATGTTGCCAAGGGAGATGATGTCTGCCAAATTTTTCTTGCCAAGAGATGATAGATGATGCAAAATTATTACTTAAATCATTCATTAGTACCACAAATATTTAGTCATGGATAAAAATTTAAATTGTTCTAAACAAACAATCAAGAGTTATGTGTTTCGTCAGGGTAGATTAACATCTAATCAAAAGGATGCAATATTAAGTGCATGTCAAAATAAATTTGAACATTACTTAGAAACTTTAAAATATCGAAAAAAACGGCAAGTTGTATTAGAGATCGGCTTTGGGGACGGTAGATCGCTTATTCAGCAAGCTATGCATAACCCAGAAATTGATTTCGTTGGTGTTGAGGTTTATCCGCCTGGTGTCGGAAGTTTATTAAATCAGTGTAAAAAATACGCAATTGAAAATATTTTTGTTTACCAAGGAGACGTAGAATCTTTTTTAGGTCAAGATAATTTACCAAGCTGGTCAAAAGTTCAAATTTATTTTCCAGACCCATGGCAAAAACGCAGACATCACAAACGTCGCTTGATTTCTGAATCATTTGTATCTCAAATGGAAAATTTACTTTCATTTGGTGGTTTATTGCATATTCTAACAGATTGGGACGACTATGCGAATCAGATTAGCTTAGTACTTAAAGGCTCAAGCAAGTTGAAAAAAACAGCGCTGCACTCAAGGTTTGAGCGAGCAAAAACAAAATATGAGCAAAGAGCATTGAAATTAGGCCATACTATTCATGAATTTCTATATGTGAAGCATTAGCTTTATCAGATAAGTAATTGATGATTGGTTCTCTTTGACTAACTCTCAACCACACTACTTCCGCTGCACTTAATACGGATACATTATATAACATCGGATTATGTTTAGGATGTATGTCAGGATTAACTGACACTAGATGATAAGTGTCATTCATATCTCCCTGTAAAAGTTTGCGGATTATAGTGCCATGTTCATGAGTTTGAATAATAGATATTTTATTGATTAAGTTTTTAATGTCATTTTGATAGCGACGCAAACCTGCTACGAGATCATTTTTATGAACATATGGCCACATAGATTGATCTGGCGCAATCAAGTCAATCACATCTGAATTATTGGTTTGAAATTGAAGTAGTTCCTGAACAGCTTGCGGTTTCATTGAATATGTATTTTTTTGCTTCTGTAGCCGCTGGGTATTTTTATTGACAAAAGAAGGGGATTCCCCTATACCCAGATAAAGCCAGTCATGACTAACGATGATGCCTTCTGCTTGCATGGCTTTTATGATTTGTGCTGCACCTTTAGACGTCAATCCACCGAAGCGAGCACTTTCCCAGTTTTGTAATGTACCACGAGAAATATTATATCTTGCCTTAATTTTATCTCTGGTTAATCCAGACATTTCTCTGAGACATTTTAATCGCTTCGCACGCTCTTGTGATAATTCAGCTTTTGATTTGACCATAGCATTACTCTATATAAGATGTCTATGATTGTAAATTACATCATTGAAAGTATTTATGCCAGTATGGTTAAACTTAGTATTTAAATGTGAATATGATAAAACAATTGGATGGCGTGAAGTATGAGTTGAAGACCTATGGCACCAATAATAAGTCCCATGATTCTATTGGTTACGTAAGTTACCTTTGGACTCAATGAGGGTAGAAAAGTGGCGCCATAAAAGCATCCGCCAATCAATAAACTCATTAATGTAATAATGCCCCATGCTTCAATAAATAATGACATTTCAATATGGGTATTGCCAAAAAATGAAATGATGGCAACCATTGATCCAGGACCTACCAGTAATGGGATTGTTAATGGTACAAGGGTAGGGTCAGTTTGGGTGTCTTCGTGCTTCACATTAAGCGCACTACTATGTGTATCACCAGTGGTCATGACAAAACCAATGTGTGCTAATAAAATACCACCTGCTAAGGAAAATGCTGCAATTGAAATACCAAATAATTTTAGGACATAAGCGCCAATAATGGCTGTTAAAGTTAGTCCTACCCAAGCATAACACATTATTTTAATGGCTTTTGATCGTGCATCTTCTTTTGAATACCCTTGCGTTAGAGATATAAAAATCATCACATTACCTATCGGGTTTGTCAGAGCAAATAAACTTGCAGCAAATGAAATTAACGATAAAGACATGTGTATCCTCCTTGATATATCCTTTATATTGTAGATCATATCGGATGGTTTTGTTGTTTTTTTATTCAAGTTAGTTAAACACTCAATTGTCATTACAATAAATATCTGGAATAATAGACGAATATTGAAGGTGAATAACATGAAAGATAACGATAGAAAAAAAGCCCTAGATGCTGCTCTAGGTCACATTGAGCGTCAGTTTGGTACTGGCTCAATCATGCGTATGGGAGACAAACAAGTCAATAAAGACATTACTGCTATTTCAACTGGCTCTTTAAGACTTGACATAGCTTTGGGAATAGGTGGTTTACCAAAGGGTAGAGTGGTTGAAATTTTTGGTCCTGAATCATCTGGTAAGACAACTTTAACATTGCACGCTGTGGCAGCATGCCAAAAACAAGGTGGGGTTGCTGCTTTTGTTGATGCTGAGCACGCACTTGACCCTGTTTATGCAGAAAGACTTGGTGTGAATATTGACGATATGCTGGTTTCTCAACCAGATACAGGAGAGCAAGCACTTGAGATTACTGATATGTTAGTTCGCTCAGGCGCAGTAGATCTAGTCGTGGTTGACTCAGTTGCTGCACTGACACCTAAAGCTGAAATTGAAGGTGATATGGGTGATCAACATGTTGGTTTACAGGCAAGGTTAATGTCACAAGCATTAAGAAAGCTAACAGCAAACATAAAACGATCCAATACATTGGTTATTTTCATTAACCAGATTCGTATGAAAATTGGAGTTATGTTTGGTAATCCTGAGACGACAACGGGAGGTAACGCATTAAAGTTCTATTCTTCTGTTCGTTTAGATATCAGAAGAGTTGGTGCACTCAAGCGTGGCGATGAAATATATGGTAACGAAACAAGGGTTAAAGTGGTAAAAAATAAATTAGCCCCTCCTTTCAAAAAAGTTGATTTTGATATCATTTATGGAACTGGGATATGTAAGTATGGCGAGTTGATTGACTTAGCAGTAGAAAATGAGCTGATGCAAAAAGCCGGCGCTTGGTATAGCTATGATGGCAATCGAGTTGGCCAAGGTAGAGATAATGTAAGACAATATTTAAGGGACAATGTAAGCATAGTTGAAACATTAGAAGCTAAGATTAGAGATATTTATTTGCCAAGTGAAGAACCTGAAGTTGAAAAAGAGGAAACGCTTGCCGAATGACCCCAAGGTCAAAAGCGATGGATTTTTTAGCAAGGCGAGAGTATGGTTTTGAAGAATTATATTTACGTCTTTCTAAATATTTTGATAAGAATGATGTTCGTGATGTAGTATCAGCACTTCGTGATGAAGGGCTACAATCGGATAACCGTTTTGCTGAAGCACTAACGCAAAGACGTTTTAATCAAGGTTATGGTCCCAATTATGTCTGTAGAGAATTACTTGCAAAAAAAATAGATAGTGAGATTGTCGAGAATGTTATTTCAAAACATAATTGGAGAGAAAATATATCCAATGTAGTTAATAAACACACTTGCAAAACAGCTCAGCAGTTGCAAAGGTACCTACTATATAAGGGATATGACTTTGAGATGATCAATCAGGTGGTAAAGACTTAGAGGCCATGAAATATGCATGCAAATGAAATTAGACAATTATTTTTAGATTATTTTAGTGCACAAGACCATGCCAATGTACCTGGTGCTTCATTGGTACCTATAAATGACCCAAGCTTATTGTTTGTTAATGCTGGGATGGTGCAATTTAAGGAATACTTCCTTGGTGCTCCTGCGCCTTATCAATGTGCTGTAACAGCTCAACCGTGTCTTAGGGTAGGTGGGAAGCACAATGATTTAAAAAATGTAGGTCATACCACTAGGCATCATACCCTTTTTGAAATGCTTGGCAATTTTAGTTTTGGAGACTATTTTAAAGAAAAAGCGATTGAACTTGCATGGCGATTTATCACACAATCCTTGAATATTCCTCAGGATAAACTTTGGGTCACAGTTCATCACGATGATCAAGAAAGTTATGATATATGGTTAAAAGATATCGGTTTGGACTCAAGTCGTATTATAAAATGTGGTGATGAAGATAATTTTTGGTCTATGGGTGAGACTGGTCCATGCGGGCCTTGTACAGAAATTTTCTATGATCATGGTCCTAGTATCAAAGGTGGTTTGCCAGGTACTGAAGAAGCAGATGGCGATCGTTATGTTGAAATTTGGAACCTTGTTTTTATGCAATTTGATCGTCAATCAGATGGTCAGAAAAAACCATTGCCTAAGCCTTGTGTAGATACAGGTATGGGGTTAGAGCGAATTGCTGCTGTTATGCAAGGTGTGACATCTAATTTTGAAACAGATGGATTTCAATATTTGATCAACCAAATTAAATCTAAATTAGGAAAAGTATCATTATCTAGGATAGCACTTCAGGTAATGGCAGATCATTTAAGATCATCGACATTCATTATGGCGCAAGGTATTTATCCTGGTAACGAAGGTAGGGCTTATGTTTTAAGAAGGATTATCAGGCGCGCTTTAAGATATGCATACCAATGCGGTCAGAAAGAACCGATTATGTACCATTTTGTTGCTGATGTTGTTGAAAATTTAGGTAATGCTTATCCAATTTTAAATGAAGAACAACTTAATATCGAAGCCGCATTAAAAAAAGAAGAAGAAAAGTTTTATCAGACTTTAGAGCAAGGCATGAATTTGCTCGAATCTGCACTTGAAAAATCAAATATGATCTCTGGAGATTTGGCTTTTAAACTTTATGATACTTATGGTTTTCCAATTGATATAGCAGAAGATGTTGCTAAGGAAAAAAATATTGAAATTGATATCGATGGTTTCGAGACAAATATGGCTAAACAAAGGCAACGTTCGAAAGCGTCTTCTAAATTTAGTTCACAACAAGCACTCCCTCTTGAGCAAATTGAGCCAACAGTATTTGTTGGTGCAACGACACTAGAATCAAACTCAAATGTGATTGCTTTGATAGAAGATGGAAAGCGTGTTAAATCATTATCGAAAGAAGGATTGATTATTTTGAATGAAACGCCTTTTTACCCAGAAGGTGGCGGTCAGATTGGTGACAGTGGTCATATATTTAACGATAACTTCAAAGCAGATATTAATGACACTCAAAAGCAAGGTGATGTTATTATTCACTATGCTAAAGTGGTCCAAGGACAAATAAATCTACAAGATAAAGTAAACTGTATTGTCGATAACAAAAGACTTGCAGTTAAAAGACATCACTCAGCAACGCATTTATTGCATGCTGCTCTGCGCCACATTCTAGGTTCAACCGTTGAACAAAAAGGCTCACTAGTAAATGATATGCGTCTGCGATTTGATTTCACCTATGACAAACCAATGACTTTAGAACAACAAATTGCTGTTGAAAGATTGGTTAACGAAAAGATTTATGCTGCATTGCCAGTAAAAGTTGAAGAAATGACCATGGATCAAGCGTTATCTGAGGGAGCCATTGCTTTATTTAATGATAAGTACCAGAGTAATGTAAGGGTATTATCAATGGGTGATTTTTCAAAAGAACTTTGTGGCGGAACACATGTTGATAATACCCAAGACATTGGTCTTTTTAAGATTGTTACTGAAACAGGGGTTGCCAGTGGTGTGCGGCGAATTGAGGCACTTGCAGGTGATAAGGCATTAGATTGGTATGAGTCAAAATGGCAGACACTGAAAGAGATAAGTTCAAAATTAAAAACCCCAACAACAGAGGTTGATAAAAAAATTGATCAACTGGTTAAGGATAACAAACAACTACGTGAGCAATTAAATACCAATTCTAAACGTTCTCATGTCACGCTAGAACCTGAAGTTTTTGGGGATTATAAACTCTTTTTTTCATATGATCCAAATGTATCGGCAAAAGAATTGATGGCTATGACAGATCAATTAAAGTCGGTGCAAAAAAGCATTATCTTTCTTTTTGGTGGAGAAGGTAGCGAATCTCACCCGTATGTGCTTGCACTGAATAAAAATGCACTTTCAGATGATATCAGTGCATTTAAATTGTTAGATCACTTAAAGACAAAATTAGAAATCAAGGGTGGCGGTCGCGATGATATGATTCGTGGCGTTTGTAAAGGTGAAGTTGAAACCATAAAAAATGTGGTTTCGATGATAAAAGATTTATTATCATAATTATGCGTCGATTGGTTTTAAAGTTTGGTGGGTCATCGGTTGGTGATGTTGAAAAAATAAAACATGCTGCAAAAATTGTTATGGAGCATGCACAGAGTACAGAAGTCATTGTTGTTGTTTCAGCGATGCAGGGTGAAACCAATAGATTACTGGAGCTTGCAAAAAAAACTTATAACCCACTAGTTCCAAATAGAGAGTTTGATCAAGTTTTAGCAACTGGTGAAATAATCAGTGCTAGTTTGATGGCATTAGCACTTGAAGCTATCGGTCTAAAATCCATATCATTAACTGGAAATCAGGCTGGTATTCATACAGACGATATTTATCAAGATGCAAGCATAAAGTCAGTTGATGGTTCAAAAATTAAGTCTCTTATCGAACAAGGGGTGATTCCTGTTATTACTGGCTTTCAGGGTGTTTGTGATGATAATATCACCACACTAGGCAGAGGTGGGTCTGACTTAACTGCTGTTGCTTTGGCGCATGAGCTAAATGCAGATCAGTGTTGGATATACACAGATGTACAGGGTGTGTATGCAACCGATCCCAATATTGTTGCAAATAATGATATTTTTCATCAGATGGGCTACGTTACTTTAAAAAAAATGGCACTTGCAGGTGCGGAAGTGATTCAATATGCAGCCATAGAATATGCAGAAAATAATCAAGTTTCAGTCAGAATTTGCTCTACCTTTGAGCCAGGGTTGGGGACATTAGTCATTAGTGATGAAGCAATTTCGAAGCCTATTATTGTAAAATACTCAGGCCTAACAAAGTTATTTCACAATGCTAAAACCAAACAGGCATATATCAAACTATTTAAAAATAAAATCGTATATAGTAGTGATGATTGTTATCTTCTCTCCATGGTGTTGCCTGAAATTAAAACAAAATTGAGGTTAATTCAACATTTAGATATTGATGAGAGCATTCAAGCAAATCAAACACTGATTTCAATTTTTACACCTAATACTATGTTTAAAAAAACTTTACTTGTGTATTTTGAATCTATAACGTACGTTGAAATATTATCGACGAAAAAATCTGATTTCGTGGTTCGAATATTAGTGCCCGATTACAAAATGAAGGCAATGGTCTCTGATCTACATTATTTTTGTCGAGATCTTTCAAAAGAAGCTGTGGCGTTATAAGCCAAAAGATCCTCATATTATAAGATTATTTACAAAATACTTGTAATATTATGCTCACAAGATCTATACTTATATTGTAAATGCTGGGATTTATGAATTTTTCATTGAAAACAGTATCTAAATTCTTTAATGAGCATTGCCTAATAAAGCAATTAAAGATACATTAACTTTTAAAGGATTTAGTTTTTATAAGGAGATTGCAATGTTAATTTTGACACGCCGCGTTGGTGAAACACTAATAATAAATGATAACATCAAACTAACTGTATTAGGTGTCAGAGGACATCAGGTACGAATTGGTGTTGATGCTCCCAAAGATGTTTCGGTTCATCGACAAGAGATATATGAAAAAATCCAACAAGAATCACCAGACAAAGAAACCTTTACTCTTCCTAAGGATCAGTCAAATCAGTCTGACATTTCATAGCGATAAAGGTTCATGAAAGATCCTTTTTACGGCTCTGAAAAAAAGCGATATAAAAATCCAATTCCAAGTCGTGAGTGGATCATACAAAACTTAGTTGCGTTTAATGCACCAATTTCCCTAGAACAATTAAAAAGTCACTTAAACGTTAAGGGTGCTGAGGAAAGTGCAGCATTCAATAAAAGATTAGGTGCCATGGTTCGAGATGGCCAACTTCTCAAAAATAGAAATAATGATTTTGTGCTTGTTAAGCAAATGGGCCTGTGCAAGGGTTTCGTTCACTTTGGGAAAGATCGCCAACCTTATCTATATGAAGAAGAGACACAAAAAAAGATCAGTATTTCGGGTTATCAATTAACCGAGCTACTTGAAAATGATTATATTTTAGCTCGCTCAATTAATGATGGACAAGCAATCATAATCGAGATTTTATCTAGATCATTAAAAGAAATTGTTGGACGTGTTCATTCTGAAAAAGGTATTTCTACAATCGTACCGTTAAAACCTTGTTGCTATACAGATCCAATTTTACAACCAACTGAAGTTAAATTGAAAGCTGGGGCCGTTATTCGTACAAGTATTGTCAACTATCCTAAGCCTGGCAGACCAGTCATTGTTGAGTTCATTGATGAAGTATCAACTCAAAATGATATTAATCATTCTATTGAAACGGTATGTCATGCGTTCGGTATTCCTTTTAATATAAAGCATAAAACTGACTTTGATGATTCTATTAGTATTGAGGGCAGGGATGATTGGAGACATCATCCTTTTGTAACCATTGATGGCGAAGATGCAAAAGATTTTGATGATGCTTTATTTGTCAAAAAATTAGAAAACGAATATGAAGTATACATCGCCATTGCTGATGTTAGTCATTATGTCACGCCTAATTCAGATTTAAACGAGGAAGCTAGAGACAGGTCTACATCTGTCTATTTTCCTGGTTTTGTTGTGCCAATGTTGCCAAAAGTACTATCGAACAATTTGTGTTCACTCGTCCCTAATCAAGATCGTTATGTCATGGGCGTAAAGTTGATATTAGATTTAAACGGTCGCCTAGTGAGTTATACTTTACATGAAGCTGTCATTCATTCACATGCAAGACTCACATATAATCAAGTTGAATCATTTATTAAAAAGCAAAAAATAATACCAAAAGCAATAGAATCATCCATGAATGCAATGATAGAGCTTGCTGGTAAATTAGTCGAAATCAAACATCAAAGAGGCGCACTTAGTTTCAATAGGCAAGAGACAACACCAGTGTTTAATGGTGGAGAAATCGTTGATTTTAAAAATTTAAGCGCTTTGGAATCAATGAAGTTGGTAGAAGTGTTTATGCTTCTTGCTAATGAGTCAGTAGCAACCTTTTGCGAAAAGCATAAGCTACCTTGTTTATTTCGTAATCATGGTCAGCCTGATGAAGACAAGTTATCTGGAATCTTTCAGTTGTTAAATATCCTTGGTATTAAAATGCCTATCCATAAAAAAGATATCAATTCGAAACAATTATCAAAATTAATGGAAAAGGTACACGACAAAGTTAATTCAAATGTTTATGATTTGCTCATGCTAAGGGCTTTGCCTCAAGCTGTGTATAGTCAATACTGTCAAGGTCATTTTGGTCTTGCCTATCAAAACTATTTACATTTTACTTCGCCAATTAGACGTTATCCCGATTTATTAGTTCACCAACAAATTAAACGTTTAATCCATGGTGAGAGCGTTGAAGTATCTAATTTAAATCAAATCGCAAGTCATTGTTCTTATGCTGAAAGAAGGGCAGAACAAGCATCAAGATGGATTGAAAGTGAATTAAAATGTAAGTTTATACAAAAGCATCTTGGAAAACGGTTTAAAGGACACATATCTTCAGTAATGAATTTTGGCGTCTTTGTGACCATCGATGAATTTGGTATTGACGGTTTGATTCATATCTCAAGACTACCTAAAGATTATTACGATTTTGATCCTGATAAAATGTCTTTAAATGGTAGAAAAAATGGACGAAGTTTTGTTTTGGGTGATCAAATAAAAATTAAAGTTTTTAAAATTGATTTAGATAATCATCGAATTGATTTTCTGGTTAGCTAATTTTTTTAAAAATAAATAATTCGTTATTCACAGGGTTATGTTGCTCATAGCGGATATTGGTCTTTTCGTAATTGATTTGTTTGCAACCATTGGTTGTCATTAATGTAACCAAGTAATTCTTACTATGCTTAAATCTTCCTGATTTTGATAATTCGTATGTGCCTGTTTGATCATCTCCACTTTCAATAGAGCAAACAATTAATCCGTTCTCATTGAGAGCAAGAACCATTTTTCTTATTGTCGTGCTCAAATCACCAATATATGGGAAACAATCGGCTAAGAAAAAAACATCTACTGCTTTAGGCCATGGAAGATCAGGAATAAAACCCTCTATTAGATGATCGTAAAGCTCAGTTTTATTGGCGAGCATTAACATATTTTGTGAACAATCTATCCCACTTAGTTGTTTTGTCCAAGGTTTTAAATAAGGACCTGCTAAGCCAGTCCCACAACCCACATCAACAATGTGTGTCCACATTTTTTTTCTAGGTTGTATTGTATTTTCTATTAGGTCGGATAATCTCTCATGTCCATTATATTTTAATACTTTCGTTAAGTGTTCATTGTAAGTTGGTGCGTAGTCATCAAATAATTGAGCAACATAATCCTTAGGACATTGTTTGAATGAACTATTTTTTTCACCTTCTAACGCATTTAATAGAAATTGAATTTGAGAGTTATCAGGTTTAAGCCGCGCAACTCGTCTATAAAATGTAATTGCTTCATTTGGTTTATTTTGTTTGAGCGCTAATGTGCCTAAATTATGTAAAGTATCACTATGGTTTTCATTTTGATTAAGTACTTTATGAAAATAACTATATGCATCTTCAAATTTATTTTGATACTGATAGCAGACACCAATGTTATAAAGTGTTTGTTCGCACTTAGGTTTCATTTGCAAGCACTGAAACCAACATTGAAGTGCTTCTCCAAGTTTTTGTTGATGTAAATAAACAGAAGCTAAATTATGACAGTTTTCAAAATTGAAGGGTTCTAATTCATATGCTTGATTAAAATACTTTAATGCTTGGTCAGAGTTATCTTCACCTAAATATGCACATCCTAATCCATGATATATTCTAAAAGAAGCTTCAATGTTTTTTGCTTTTAAAAAATATTTGATGGCATGATCGTATAAAGATTGCTGAAGATAACATTCTCCGATTTTGATCATGATGGATTGATTATTATCATCTATGTTAAGTGCGTTTATAAAAGTTCTCGTTGCTGATTTGATATTGTTTTGATTAAACTGACAAAGGCCAAGGTTATAAAGTAATGTGTCATTGTGTTCATCCAGTGCGAGTGCTTTATGAAAATAAGCTTCAGCAGTAGAAAACTGATTTTGTTTGTAATGCATTAATCCAAGATTTTTTAATACACCTAAATGGCCCGGTTGAATATTTAAAACAATATTAAAATGTTTTTCACCTAAATCATATTCTTTGAGTTTTACATACACATGACCAATATTACTGTGTATTGTGACGTTGTTGGGATCAATGCTCAACCCCTTTTTAAAAGCAACTAGTGCTTCGTCATAAGCTTCCAATTGGCTATTAGCAATACCCAGTAGTTGCCAAGCATTGACATCGTCAGGATATGATAAAACATGTGATTGATAATACTCTTTGGCTTCGTCAATCAAACCTGTTTGATGTTTTTCAAACCATTTTAAAAGTGATTTATGCATAGTTAGAAATCTTAATTGTTTATGCCAATACATTAACATACTTTTTTAATTTTAAAAATTCTTGCGGTCGCATAAAAAAAACGCTATAGTCAAGACTTAAGTGAGCTATATCGGGTACTTAGCTCAGTTGGTAGAGCGTCGCCTTTACACGGCGAATGTCGGGGGTTCAAGTCCCTCAGTACCCACCAACGCGGGAGTGGTAGTTCAGTTGGTTAGAATACCGGCCTGTCACGCCGGGGGTCGCGGGTTCGAGTCCCGTCCACTCCGCCATCAACTGACATTAAAGTGATTCGATATGAGCATTAAAAACTTTTCAAAAGGATCCATTGCAGTTTATGTTACAGCTTGCTTAGCGGTTCTTTTTATATTTTCCTTGGTATTCTCACCATCTTTGCAAAATAACATCATTTCTAAAAAGAAAATTGGGAAAGTAGGTTATGAAAATATAGACCAACAAGATTTTTACATGGCTTATGAACAAATCAAAAATCAGTTATTAGCTACAAATCCTGGCTTAAATTCTAAAGAAGGTCAGTTGTTCATTGTCAATCAAACATGGCAATATGTACATACACGTTATAGTGTTCAGGCTATGATGAATCAATTTGATTTTGTGATGCCACAGT
>JAYZDS010000007.1:0-208098 GCA_036337715.1 Pseudomonadota bacterium
TAAGAAGTTTCGAAGGCAATTTAAATTTGAATCTTTTAGCAGCAATAAATTCTATTGTAGTATTTATGTTTTTATTATTTATTCTCTTTAAAACTGAAAAAAATTTAACTTGTAATTTATTAGTGTTACTCGATTAAATCTTCAGTTAAGCCATAAGTTTATATGAAAGAGGTAAGTTTTTAATACTATTTACTATACCTGGTAAATCATTCTTGTCACATGCCTGGTAAAGCGGCTTTAGTTTTCCCAACAATTCATTTAGGGGTAAAAAAGATTCATTGGCAGCATATATTCTACTATGTGTAGTTTTATTTGCTTCAGAGTCTATTAATAGTTCTTCATATAATTTTTCACCTTGACGTAGTCCAGTAATGATTATTTCAATATCACCATCTTCTCCTTTAAAAAAAGGCTTGTGTCCGTGAAGTAAAATCATACGTTTAGCAAGATCAATGATTTTGATTGGTTTCCCCATATCTAATAAAAACACATCCCCACCTTTTGCTAGGTTACTTGCTTGAATCACCAGTTGAGATGCTTCTTCAATTGACATAAAGTAGCGATTTATTTCAGAGTGTGTCAATGTAATCGGGCCACCTGCTTCAATCTGTTTTTCAAATAAAGGTATGACAGATCCAGATGAACCTAATACATTGCCAAATCTAACCATGGATATCAAAGTTTTTGATTGGCTATCGGCATAAGCTTGACATATTAACTCGGCGATACGTTTGGATGCCCCCATCAGGTTAGTTGGACGAACTGCTTTGTCTGTTGAAACAAGTGTGAATTGTTTTACATTGTTTTTTAAAGCAGCTTGTATAAGTGATAATGTGCCAAAACTGTTATTCATAAAACCCGCACCGGCATTGGTTTCGATTAATGGAACGTGTTTATAAGCTGCTGCGTGATAAATAGTATCTATTTGGTATGTTTTAAATAAGTTACTTAACGCGACTTTATCGGTAATGGATATGAGCTTTGGGATGATCTGATCATGAGGCCTATGGTTTGTTAATTCGGAATAAACTTGATAAAGAGCAAATTCTGAATGGTCTAATAAAATAAGTTTTTTAGGTTGCTGAGCTAATACTTGCCTGCTCAATTCTTGACCGATAGAGCCGCCAGCACCTGTAACTAAAACAGTTTTATCTTCAATGCTTTTTTTAAGTAGTTGCTTATTAGCTTTTACCGGTTGTCTACCCAATAAGTCATCTATTTTTACTGATTTTAGATTTTGAATTGCTATTTTCCCATCTATTAAATCATCAATTCCAGGTAGCGTTTTAACTTTTACGCCTAAGTTAGTAATTTTTTTTAAAATAATACTTTTTTTATATTTAGACAAGCTTGGAATAGCAAAAAATATCATTTGTATATTTAGTTTTTTGATATATTTTTGAGTGTTGGTAAGTGGAACTATTTTTAGTCCCCCAATTTGTGTGCGCTTTAATTTAGGGTTGTCGTCAATGAATAATAAAGGCGCATAATTTTTATTCTGTTGAAGACTTCTGAATAGTTGTTTCCCTGCTTCTCCTGCACCATAAATGGCTATCGAGATACGATTTTTATTTACAAGCAAATTGTAAAGCTGAAGTGATGTAAACCTTGAGCCAAAGATGAAAACAATGCTTATGAAAAAAAAATTCAAAGGAGCTAGAAAAAGGACGTTAAGGTTATTGTAAAACAAACTAAAAAAGAAAAGTATGCTGCTTAATGTGATGCCAAGAATGATTGATGACGATGTTTTTTGACTAATGAAACGCGTCATGTCTTTATAAAGGTTTGTGAAGTAGAAGAAGAGACTAGTTGCAAGAGGTAAGCCTATGCTTAAGTAGCTAAATTGGATTGGGAAACCATGAGTTATTAAAGAAAGATGATAAGCGATTGTTAAAAGAAAATAATCATGTAGAAACAATATTATCAATTTGCTATTTCTAGGCAGGTTGAAAAGAAAGTTCAATGTATTACTAATCAAAGTATTTTTCCAGTTTAATTTATTCATTTAAACATTTTTTCATAAAAAAAACTAGATGAATGAAAACTGAAGTAAATATAATCACTGATAGAAAACAACACGGTATATTAGACGTCCTTCCTGGAATTACAGGTCTGGCACAGATAAAAAAAGTAGGTACAGAAAAGCCTGATCTACAATTAAAGCTAGAAATAGAAATGTTGAAATCCTTGAGTCTCAAAAGATATTTCTATCTTATAATTAAGACTCTTATCGGCAAAGGGTCAGGGAGACTATGGAGTATAATTTAAAGAAAGATATGTCGAAGTTTTTTCGTATATTTTGCTACTAATTATGTTTCAAAATCCATAATTTAATTAATTACTTTTTAATTTTTTGACAAATTTTAAATCTTAAACTATAAACTTGTTAAATTGAGGTATAAACATGGACGATATAGCAATTAATTCAAAGAACAGTACTCGAAGAGTGGCTGAAAAAAAACACTATGAAAAGTTAAAGCACGAAATGGAACATCTTGAAAATCAATTCTTGAGAATAAGAGAGCGTGAAAGAGTGTATGCATTACATACAATTCAAGACTTGTGTGACGAGTTTGGATTTAAGCTTGATACGATCAAAAAAAATATAAAAAGCTTATAATCTACCAGATAAATAATCAGTTGTAGACTATAACTATGATATGACTGATCATTTGGCTAAAAAAACACTAGTTACGTTATTCAAACGAGTTTATTTAATACGTAGAACTGAAGAAGTAATCGGTAATGCAAAATCATCTGACGGTTTATATGGCCCAGTCCATTTAATGATTGGTCAAGAATTGATTATGCCAACTTTGTTATCCTTTTTTTCACATCGAAAATACGGCGATACTATATATGGCTCGCATCGTTCACACGCTTGTTTTTTAACTTTATCACAGAGCCCACATAAACTTTTTGCCGAAATTATGGGAAAAAAAACAGGTTGTAGTAAAGGGATGGGTGGGTCTATGCAGCTTTGTTATCCAGATAAGGGTTTTACAGGATCATCTTCCATTATTAGTAGTGTTGTGCCAATGGTTATTGGATCAGCTTTAAAGCTTAAATCGGGGCAGGGTGTTGCTATTACTTTTTTTGGAGATGGTGCATGCGAAGAAGGTGTTTTAAGTGAATCATTAAACTTGGCAGCAACATGGCAGGTCCCAGCTATGTTTTTATGCATCAATAATCAAATGGCATCCCATCTTAAAATTCATGAGCGTCAATCAGACTCAAATATGACACGTTTTGCGATTCCTCACGAGATTAAAAGATACCTGGCTATGGGAGCAGATATAAATGATTTAATGAGTACATTTGAGCATGCTGTGCAATATATGCGAGATACTAGGCGACCTACTTTTGTGGAGGTGCGCGTTTTAAAAATGAGTGAGCATGTAGGTCAGAATGTTGTTGAAAAGTATGGTAGTTACTCTGATGGTAAATTTAAGGCGGCTTATAGCATTGACCCTTGTGAAATTTTAGAACAATCCTTGCGAAATGACTGTTCAAGTACAAATAAAGAAATTTTACAGATTAAAAAAGACATCGATGATAAAATTCATGAGGCATGGGCAAAAGCAAAAAAAGATCCATATCCTAATGTGTCACAAATACATAAGTATTTAGGGGAAGCTGATAGATGAAGATTTTGGATGCATTTCAAATTGCAATTGATCAGGAAATGTCTAATCAGCTTGATTTGAAAATTTTTGGTCAAGGGGTGTGGCATTCTTTTTATCATGGTCACACATTAGATCATTTACCAGAAAAGTATGGGAAAGAACGTATTAGAGATTGTCCAATATCAGAAAGTGCTATCACAGGCATGGCAGCTGGTTATGCTTTGTCAGGTGGTAGGTCTTTAGTGATACATCCAAAAATTGATTTTGCAATTTATGCAATGGATGCGTTGACAAATACAATGCCAAAATGGCGATATTTTTTAGGACAAGATACCCCTTTCCCAATCACAGTTTGCTTTTTTATTAAAAGAGGGGGTGGAATTGGTCCACAGCAAAGTCAGTCCCTCCAAGCATGGTTTGCACATATGCCAGGTTTGAAAATTTATTACCCAAGTGGTGTTGAATCAACCTATAATACTCTTAGGTGGTCTCTTAATGCACAAGACCCCATTATTTTATTTTTAGATGCAGAATTACTTGATTACAATGATCCAAAAATGACCGCTAAGGTTTTACAATCAAAAAAATTGACAAAACCCAAATTATCCTTAATAGGCAGTGATGCTAAACTCACCATTGTTTCCTATGGCATTATGCATGCCAGAACTAAAGTATTACTTAAAAAAAATAATTTGCTAGATCAAGTCAATTTAATTGATTTAAGTGTACTACATTTAACTGATCATTCGATTATTATTGAATCAGTTAAAAATACAAAAAAACTATTAGTCATTGAAGATACATGGTCTTTCTGTAGCATCGGAGATGGGGTTATAAAAAACGTTATAAAAGCCTTGCCGAGCACGCCGCTTATCATAGATGATTTACATCTACCTTTTACTTTTGCGCCAACGGCCAAATGTCTAGAAGATGCTTACTATATCTCAGATGAACAAATACTAAAAAAAATTAAAACTTTATTGTAAGGTTCATCAACAAATTTGTAACATAAAACAGATTACCTTATATTATAACCATAATATAAGGTGTTGATCGGTGAAAAAAATTTATCCAATGATTCTTTGTGGTGGGACAGGTACCCGCCTATGGCCAGTTTCTAGACAGAGTTATCCAAAACAGTTTGTGCATTTGAATGGTGATAGCTCATTATTTCAGGATACTGTAAAACGTGTTCAAACTGATTTGTTTGCCGAGCCACTTATCGTTACTGCAGATGATTATCGATTTATTGTGCGCGACCAAATGGCTAAAGTAAACGCTAAACCATTAGTAAAAATCGTTGAGCCTATCCCTAAAAACACAGCGCCTGCTATTTTAGCTGCAGCATTATCTTTATTTGAACAGGACCCAAAAGCTATCATGCTTGTGCTTTCCTCAGATCATTGGATAGAAGATGATCAAGCGTTTAGATCCACAGTTAATGAGGCCTTCACGGCAGCTGAGATGGGAAAAATCATTACCTTTGGGATCAAGCCTACCCATCCTGAAACCGGTTACGGATACTTATCTTTATCAGATCAAAATGGTGATGGTCCCTATCCATTAAAAGCCTTTGTCGAAAAACCTGATTTAGAGCAAGCTAAAAAGCTTCTTGAAGATGGCATGCATTTGTGGAATGCAGGTATATTTATGTTTCGTGTGGATGTTATAATAGAAGCATTTAAAACTTATCAACCTGAAATGTATGAGTGTGTCAGATTATCTTATGAACTTGCCAATCAGGACATAGATTTTATTAGATTAAATCAACAACACTGGTCAAATATTCATGCAGATTCGATCGATTATGCCATCATGGAAAAGGCTAGTGAGCTTATGGTAATGCCATTTACCGCACAATGGTCAGATTTAGGTAGCTGGAAAGCATTTTATGATATTAAAGCAAAAGACGTTAAAGGCAATGCAATCCATGAAAAAGCCATTGGTATTAATTGTGAAAATACCTTGTTAGAGCAAACAGATATAGATCAAGCATTGGTTGGTATTGGCTTAAAAGATTTATCAGTTGTTGTCACCAAGGATGCAGTTTTGGTGGCACACAAAGATGAAAGTCAAACTGTAAAGAAAGCAGTTGCAACACTTGCAAGCCAATCTCGGTATCAAGCAAAGCAGTTTCTCAAAGTGCATCGTCCGTGGGGTTGGTATCAAACGCTTGCTTTGGGTGAGCAGTATCAAGTCAAAGAAATCTTTGTCAACCCTGGCGCGCAATTATCTCTGCAAAGTCATCGTTACAGAGCTGAACACTGGGTGGTTGTAATGGGTGAGGCTACAGTGCTAGTAGGTGAAAAAGAAAGTGTATTGTTACCAAATGAGTCAACGTATATTCCAATTGGTGAAAAACACCGCTTGACTAATCACACAAATGCGCCCGTTATGATTATTGAAACGCAAACGGGTACTTATTTGGGCGAGGACGATATAATAAGATATGAAGACATTTACAACCGTTCTAGTTTAGAAGTAAAAGAAATAAGTTAGATTTAAACTAGTCTCTTATATGCCGTTCTTGCTGTTCTAGTATTTCAGGTTTTTGAATGGATTCATCAGTATTTTGTTGCCCAGATTCAATATCTAAGGACTTTTTCTGATCTTTAAATTGAAGCCTTTTATTTATAGCATTGGGCTTAATATTTATATCTGAAATACTATTTTGTTGACTTAGCAAATGTCTGGCAGCTAAGCCTCCACCAATTGAAAAGTATATCACCGTACTCAAGATAATGATATTTGAACCTATATTTGGATCAACTGTAATGGTTACTGCCAAACCTGAAATGAGGGCTAATATATATAATCCTAATAATTTGCTAAATATGTTCATAATTATTCTTCTTTAATATTTATTATAGCTCATTTTGCTTTGTTTTTCTGGTATCTATTTCTCTTTTGAGTTATCATTTTGACCATGATTGTGATTGGAGTACTGATATAATGAAGGCTATCATTCCTGTGGCAGGTTTGGGAACGAGGCTATTACCTGCAACCAAAGCCATCCCTAAAGAAATGCTGCCTGTGGTAGATAAACCTTTGATTCAATATATTGTTGATGAAGTTGCAAATGCAGGCATTAAAGAAATTGTATTTGTGACACATGCAAGTAAAAATGCCATCGAAAATCATTTTGATACGCAGTTTGAGTTAGAGGCAACACTCGAAAAAAGAACAAAACGATTATTGTTAGACGATATTAAAAAAATTACACCGAAGGGTGTAAATATTATGCACATCAGGCAAGGTCATGCATTAGGTTTAGGACATGCAATTTTGACAGCAAAACCAATCGTAGGGGATGATGATTTTATAGTTATTTTACCAGATATGTTAATTGATCAGTCATCTGTTTCTATGAGCGATGTCAATTTAAAGGCTATGATTGATCAATTTAAAAAGACAGGCCATTCCCAGATTATGGTTGATACTGTCCTTAAGTCCCAAGTAAATTCTTTTGGCATTGTTGCACTCGATAATAAATCTGAGGTATTGCCGCCAGGGACCCATGCTAAAATTTCATATATGGTTGAAAAGCCGGATACAAGCGAATCTCCAAGTAGACTGGCGATAATGGGTCGATACGTTGTATCCAAGCGATTATGGCCTTATCTTGCTAAACAAAAGCCGGGTGCTCAAGGTGAAGTTCAATTTACAGATGCATTTCAGGCTTATCTTGATCATGAAGGTAAGATTGATGCATACACATTAAATGGTCTTATGTATGATTGTGGTAATAAGTTAGGTTTAACAAAAGCAAATTTAGCTTTTGCATTAAAGCACCCTGAAATTGGTGAGGATTTGAGGTTGTTTATCAACAATCTTACAAAAGATGCTTGTGAAATATAAACGATGTTAACTAATTTGGTTTGGTCTATAGTCATGCCTAGTAGCTGGCTTTTAATTACAGTAGGGTTTGCTCTGTATCAGCTTCATCGAGGTAGAATCAAACAAACGAAATATATTTTAGTTACATGGGTTATTTTGGTTGCATTAATTTCAATTATCCCTTTGGGTGATTTACTTCTATCACCTTTAGAAAATTTTTACCCATTAAAGCCTGAAGTCAATAACCCAAGAGCAATTATATTACTAGGCGGGAGTGAAGACGTCATTCAATCTTCTGCCACTGGATTATCACATCTAAATACTCATGCTACTCGATATGTTACCACAATCAAACTGGCTAACACGTATCCTGATGCTAAAGTAATTGTTTCTGGAGGGGTTGGTCATTTACCACAGAGCTCGCTAACTGAAGCGTTTGTCAGTAAAGATATTTTATTAACAGCTGGCATTGATGAAAAAAGGATTATACTAGAGGATCAATCGCATTCAACCATTGAAAATGCTATTTTTACAAAGAAAATTGTAGATGATTTAGATGTTGCAACAATAGATGATCCAGTGATTTTAGTAACTACAGCGGCACATATGCCAAGATCCATGGGTTTATTTTGTGGCGTAGGCTTTAGATCAATTGTGCCATATCCAACGAGCTTTATGTCAAAAAAAACAATCGATCGTATTTTTATCGATTTACCTGGTCACTTGAGTCAATTGAATTTTGCAGTCCATGAATGGGTTGGATTGATAATCAACTGGATCACTGGTAGATCGGACTTTTTAGTAACAGCATGTTAAAAGTGTTCTCCAATATAAGTAAATTAGTAATGAAATTCATGAACGGATATTTTTAATTAAATTGACTTCTATTTCATGATGCTTGCTAAATTAAATCGATTTAAATAATATAAATTCAATGGAGCTTAAATAATTATGAGTGATGTTATAAACAATCAAGACGAAATAGATTTGTTTGAAATATTTAATGTACTAGCCAAACATATCAAAATGATACTTGCCCTCACCGTGTCATTATCATGTGTTTTTTATGCTATTGGTATTATATTTGTGCCAGAGAAATCTTTTGAAACAACCCTAAGTTATGCTTCTGAAGAGTTAGTTAATATTTTAGCTAATTCGGATGACCTTTTTTCATCCAAAAAACAATTAGAGTATTATCTTGCAAAACCATCGGTTAGGGCCACAGTTTTCCCCTCACGATGGAATGACAAAAAACAAGAATGGGTTAAGAAGGAAAATGACTTAAATCATCCTGAAGGTATACCTACGATCGTAGATCTTAAGAAATTTGTAAGTGCGCATTTATCTTTGAATTTAAACAATAGTACATTACTCATAAAATGGCAAAAACAAGAAGAGTATGAATTTTTAAAAGCATATTTTGATGATGTTTTAAATATAAAGTTGTTAGATAAGAAAAGGATTTTGAGTGGTGTCAAAAATTTAGATGCTGGCAATCAAATAATACTTGCAAGGTTGAAGACTTTTGCAAATGATCCGGTTATAGATACTCAAGTGATAGAGTATTCTAAGGGGCAATTATATTTGTTGAGCATTATGATTGCTTTAATCTTGTCGCTTGGTTATATCATTGGTTGTGAGATACTCAACCAGGTTCGAAGTAAGCATGATTAAATAGTATCTACTGTCTTTTCAAAAATCTCAATTTCAGTGGATGTCCCTAAGATATCTACCAAAACTTTAATTCTATCATTGTCAGACATAGAGATGATGGTGCCAACCTGACCAACAAAACTGCCTTCATTGATCTTAATATTGGCTCCAGGTTTTAAATCAGAAGCTGTTTTGACATCGATGAAGCCTGAGTCATTCTCAAGACTTTTAAGTTCAGAGATGAATGGGTCTGAAATAGTCTGTGGTTTAAGTTTAGAGGAGAGTAAAAGGGTTTGTACACCACGTGTTGATAAAATAGGTCGCCAGTTTTGATGGTCATTTATTTGTACAAAAAGATATCTTGGAAATAGCACTTTGGTTGTAAGTGAGTTACCTCGTTTAATTTTTTTTTGATAACAAGGTAAATATGTCTTAAACCCTTGTTGTTCTATATGTGCTTTTGCAAAAAACTCTTTTTGTGAATGTGTATATGCAACAGCCCACATTATGCCTTCTCCTTTTTTTGTTAGCTTAACAATAAGCTAACATAATACATATTATTGTCAATTTGTTTTGGAGAAAGCAGATTGGTTTTTATCTGGAAAATATAAATTAAATGGGATGACTTTTTTTGTTGCGTATAAAACCATTAATTCGTTGATTATGCCAGAAATGCTAAAAGCAATTGCAATACCTATAACTCCAAACATTAAAAATAAGGGCACTGAAATAATTACTTGTATGAAAAGACTGATGATGTCTGTTTTAGTAAGTACATTAATATAGTCAGTAAAACATAAAAGAAGTTGGTTATAACCAAATAAACAACTTAAGCCTTCGCCTAAAAGGATTATATTTAAGATAATAATGGCATCTTTAGTTATATAACCTGTGCCAAAAATAGATAATATTTGCTCGTTAAAAAAGAATATGATTGTTGACATAATACAAATACATATAATGTTTAGCGCATTACATTGTTGCCATCGCTTGCTAAATTCTTGTTGAGTCTGTTGATTTTTCATTGCGCTATTAATGTCTGGAACCAAGTCCATAAAAATAGCATTGGGTATTCTTTTTATGAATTTAGCAATTAAAAGAGAAATATTATAAAAAGCTAAAGATTTAGTATCGAAGGCAAATAAACCTACTAAGATAACAGATATATTACTATTGATGTTAAAAACCAATAAATTTTTGGCATGAAGTTTGGCATCACAAACCCATTTATACCTAATTTTTTGTTTGTTTATGCCTTCTTTTATTTTAGAAAAAATTTCTGGTACGCAAATAGCGATATAAAGTGTTGTAAAGAAAAATATAACTAGATAAGACCGAAATAAAAGTCTAATGGTGAAAAATTCATTTGTAGGATCTATCTTGTAAATTTCATATTCCACCAAAAGAAATACGATTGTCGTTAAACTAAACGCCATACTTTCTAAAAAACGAGAAAACTTTAATTGTTTATAGCATTTCGTAAAGCATGAATATAATCGTATCAAAGCTGCAAAAGGTGCTGTAAAAAAAACAAACGGTAGGAACTCAATATAAAATTCATCAAATCCCCATGAAAATATATTTAGGGGGTCAAGTGTAAAAAATAAAATAAAAGCAATTATTATGGAAGCGGTAAGTGTTTTAAATATATAGTTTAGATTCCATGAAATATATCGACCGATATCCTGTTTCTTGTGTTTAACGATCATTTCTCGAAAAGATTTTGCACTGGCATCACCAGTGCCTAATAGAATAGTAAAGCTCAGTATATTAATTAAACGTAGGGCTAATGAAATGTTTGCAAAATCATCAATGGTAAGATATCGAGATAAAATGACGTTTAACATCCCATCTAGCAAAAGTGCAATCAAACATTGAAAGTAGTTAAACGATGCAATTGAGAAGTTTTTGTGGAATGACTCGGAAATATGTTTGTAGTTCAAATGACAACCCCTAATTTGATATTTCAAATTCTGATAAGTCCCCATAATAACATATTTAAATTAAACAATGGTAACTAATTATATAATTTTATTTATGTTTACGCTAAAATAAACAAAGTGTTTCTGGAGTAATTTTTGAAAAAAATATCGTTTTAGTGCCCACAGCCCTTACTTCATCATTAACTGAATTATATATTCCTATTGACGATATGCCAGAAAACATAACGCATAAAGCTGATTTAGAGAAGAATAATGCTATTAAAACCCTTAAAAAAGCCATAAAAAGACACATATATATCGCATCTGGCTCTGATGCAGGCATAGCGATACATGGTACCAATGCAAAAGAATTACACTATTATGTTGAATACGGTATGACGCCTTTAGAGGCCTTGCAGTCTGCAACCATAAAAGCGGCTAATGCATTAAGTAGCTATGAGCTTGATGGTAAAAAGATTGGTCAGTTGAAAGCTGGTTATGCTGCTGACGTCATAGCATTAAAAAACAATCCATTAGAGCAAATTGATAATTTGCAAACCATTGACTTTGTCATGAAAGGTGGCACTATTTACAAATCCCCAATGGGAAGGTGTTAAGCATAAACAAAAATTTGTGTGTTTGTAAAAAATTTGTTATATTTAATTTCATGCTGGCGTAGCTCAGTTGGTAGAGCAGCTGATTTGTAATCAGTAGGTCGTGGGTTCAAATCCTATCGCCAGCTAGCAATAATTAATTTATACTTTCAAAAAATTCCGAAAATTCCTTCATAGATTGAAGAAAGTGCTTATATCCAGTTGAGTCAATGTCTCCGGATTTTAATTTTTTTTCAAATGATTTTGAGGCTTGCTGAACCTCAACGGCACCAGTATACGCAGCACCGCCATGCATTTTATGCGTTAGTTGAATCAGTTGATCGATGTTTTTTTGTTTCCATGCATCTTCCAGTTCTGGAATACATTCTTTAATGTTTTCAATAAGTAAGCCACTAAGCTCTTGTGCCAAGTCTTTGTTACCATTGGCTCTTGCAATGGCAATGTTCCAATCAAAAGAATTTTTATTCATACTTAACATTTTAGATTATTTTTATCCTTTTGTAAGGTTGCTTTCATCTTCTTCAATAACAAATGTCCCTATTGGATTTATAATTTCTTCATTAGTTTTTTGACCATGATGGGTTTCATTCATTTCAAGCGATGTATAAGGTTGTTTCTTTTTAAATAAACTTATCGAAGACAAAGAGTTGCATATTCGTGCCATCAAAGAGGCTTTTGGGATTTCATCGCTAATATATGAAGCGCCTAGGTGCCCATCAATGCTGTTAAAGAGTCTATCGTTACTATTATCATTAAGCGTATTATTTGTAATACTAATCCATGGGTTTTTTTCATATTTTGAAGCACTCCAATTGATGGTATAAAGATCCATATAAAAATTGAAAAAATTGGGATCAGTTAAAATAGGTTCTTTTGTAGGCTCTTTAGGCAAAAGCACATTGACACAAGGTGCTTGCATTGACTGGGTACAGCCGAGTACATTAAAAATATCGCCTAAATTATCTCCAGAAATATAAATGTCACCACTTCGGCTTTCGATCCAATTGAGTATCATAGGCCTTTTTTTTAGAGGGTCATTCGCATATTCTGCATTTTCAATTATATCTTCACAACTGATAAACGAATAGGGAATATTTTTTTCTTTAAGTTTGTCTATGACAAAATTTCTTACCAGATCTCCCTTATTTTCTAGCTCTAAGGTAATTGGGCTATCCATAAAAATAAAATATATATTCTTGTGTGGGGTAGATGTTTGAATGGTATCTAGCCAATGACCAATTAAATCTAAAGAAAGCTGGTTGCCTTTGTAATGACCACCTAGGATAAATCCAACGATATGGGCATTCTCCTCTAATGATGTTGGAAGATAATCATCGTTAGGAATAAAACAAGTATAGTCTCTTCGCATATCACTATAGATGCCCATATCTTCAAAAATCACTTGATATGAAACGGATTTACTCTTAAATAATGGTTCTAAATTTTGTTTATGCCAATAAGGAAATATAGCCAAATCAATTTTACAACATGAAGAATCCAATTTTGGTATATATTCAGTTCCAGCCCAAATAAAAAGCCAATTTTTACGTGAAATTTTATTTTCTAATTGGTTAGTCATAAATATAAGCGCATCCAGTCCATTTTCCCCGCTGGTGATACAAATGATTCGTTCATTATTTGTTGATGCTATGAAGTTTTTTAAATTAGTGGACTGCTCAGTATGCATGGGAACTTCTTGAAAAGAGTAGTTTGCTTTTATGTGTGGTAATATCCGTTTATGGATGCCTTTAAGTTGTTGAATTTCAGTGGCCTGTGGATTATTGGTAGAGCCTTTTGTGTCGGGATCTGTCAAAATAACAACGTAAATCATATTTAAATACTATCATTTTATTTGTAAAATCAAAACAAGCTCGTTGTTCAATACTTTAAGCAAAAATTTTTAAAGAATGTTATAATAAAAAAATGGCTAAAAACTCATTAAGAAAAGAAATGCGATTTGCACAAATGGTAGATTATGGCAATCATAATGTGATTAAAGTTAATCAAGGTCCAATCCCACATGTCGAATCAACTCATTTATTAATCAAAGTTCATGCATCGAGTATCAATCCGTTAGATTGTAAACTAAGACAAGGTTTATTTAAATCTATGATATTGGAACCTTTACCTAGAACATTAGGTTTCGATATTGCTGGTGAAGTCGTGTCAATGGGTGCAATGGTTAAGCACTTTAGAATAGGTGATCGTATCATAGCAAAGTCTTTGTCTTTACCTGGTGGTGCACATGCTGATTACATTAACATCCCAGAAAGGGTATGTGCTGTTTTACCTGACTCGATTGATTATTTAACTGCTGCTGGATTACCATTATCTGGATTGACAGCCTTGCAGGCACTAAGAGATCATTTGCATGTCAAGCCTGGAGATAAGGTGCTTATTAACGGTGCTGGAGGTGGTGTCGGGCACCTTGCTTTACAACTAGCAAAAATAATGCGTGCAGAGGTAACAGCTACTGTATCAAAGAAACAGATCGAATGGGCAACTTTATTGGGTGCTGATAAAGTTATTGATTACAGGGAAGAACCAATTGAAAAACATAAAATCAAATACGATGCTATTTTCGATGTTGTCAGTACGATATCAAAGTCTCAAGCCAAATTAATGCTTAAACCCAATGGTAGATATGTATCAACAGACTTTTCAATTAAACAATCTATAACAGAAGCCATCACAAATATTTTTCAAACCCAAAGTTTTAGTACAATTATTGTTAGAAGTTCAAGAATGGATTTAGATTACCTAATTAACCTAGTCGTCCATCAACTATTGAGAGTACAAGTTGAAAAGGTTTTTGATTTTTCAAAAATTGCACAAGCACACAAGTATATGTCGACTAAGAGAGGCGTTGGCAAGGTTATCATTCACTTTTCAGATGACACTAAATAGTGTGTTTTTTTGATTTCGTTTAGGTTGACCTTCACATCACAATAAATGTGATCCCTTTTTTGATGACTAATTATAAAAATCCTGCTTATATTTGAATGATTAATAATATTAGTCATGATAAAACGGTGGGTGTTTTCGTCAACAGCAGACAATGCTTCATCCAAGATCCAAATGGGTCTAATGTCTAAAAAAGCGCGAGCAATGCACAACTGTTGTTTTTGACCTCCCGAAAGATGTTTGCCTAATGTATTACGATTTGTTGAATATATCCATGTATGGCATTGTGCTAATTTCAAGGCTTGATTGATCATATTATCAGTAATATTTGGTTTTGCTAATCTTAAATTATCAATGATATTTAAATTTGGATAAATGGTTGATTCTTGAGGTATGAAGCAAATCAATTGATACTTTTCATGTTGCTTTAAATCCAAAAAGTTTTGATTAGCAAAATAGATGCGTCCCTTTTGAGGCTCTAAACTACCATAAAAAAGCTTCATTAAAGTTGATTTTCCGCTTCCTGGTAATCCATGAATCCCAATGATGCGGCTGTTTGGAATAACCGTGCTTAGGTTTTCTATAATGAATCTCTTATTATCATAACTAAATGACAAGTTTTCTATTATGAGATTAGTTGTTTTAAAACATTGCTTTTTAGGATTAATGAGATCCTTTTTTTCAGAAACATGAGCTAGCCATTGATAATTATTAATTAAACTTAATGCACTTTGTAGGTCGCACCAATTTTGGCCCAAAGACCAAGCTTTATCGATGGTGCTGATTAATGTCATTATGATAAAAGAAAGGTCGCCTATTAACAACTGATGATGTTGCTTTATCATTAATAATATAATTAATGTAAATACACCAATGGCAATAATATCCATCATTAACCTTACCACATTGACGGTTTTAATTAGCCCATTACGAGAAGCTATTTCATTATAAGAAAATACTTCAAAATGCTTTAACATTTGCCTGATTTGTGTAGGACAAATTAATGCAATATTTTGTTTAAAAAGTGGGGTATAGTTTTCAATTAAAAGATTCTTTTCATGATTAAATAATCGGCTTTTTTCACTGATGGGGTTTCTTAGATACCACATCATATTTAGTTGAAAGGTTATGTAGCATAAATAAACCCAGAAAAACATGGGATGAATCTTATAAACTTCGATCAGTATTAGTATAAATAAACCAAGGGTAGGTAAAATATTCCAAATGATCATTCCATAAACGTATTCGATGGATTTAGATAAGTCGATTGTAAGTTGTGTCCAACCTGATGGCGACTTTAAAACGCTTTGAGGATGATTGAGATTCAAGATTGATTTTAAAATCAAAGCTCTAATATCTTGTATGAAGTTGGAAATAGGTATCGCATTTGCAAATATTTGTAAACGTATGATCAGTTTTGACAAGCTCCAAGTTAGTGTTAAGTAGATTGATTGAACCTGAATGTTGCTTTTATCATTGAGTGCATTCAATAATGCCCTTGTAAAGAATGGAATAGAGACTTGACCTATGACTAATGTCATCGGGATAACAAAGATAGATAATATTAAAATAGGTCTTTTTAGCCAGATTGGCCAAATCCAAGATCGAAAAACAGTAAGCATATAACTTAATTTGAAATTAAGTTGCCAATTATAACAATACAGTTTAATTAATAAGCTTTAGCAAAGATGGTCCATCTACCGGTTTTTCCTGAAAAAATACACGGCCCTGTTTCTTTATTATCAAGTGGGAAACAACGTACAGTAACACTTAAATCTTTCTTCAACTGCGTCTCAATGGCTTTGTCTTCATGCCAAAAACCTGCAACAAAGCCAGAGTTGTTTTTAAAACAATCATAAAGTGATGCTTCATCAGTCACAGTACGTATATTATTTTTGTGAAAATCTTCTGCTTGTTTCTTATAGTTCAATTGAATGTCATCAAGTAAACTTTCAATACTCCCATATAGGGTATCAACTGATAGGGTTGTTTTTTCTTTATAGCCTAAGTCTCTTCGGCCCATAAATACTGATTTTTGTTCAAGTTCTTTACGACCAATTTCTAAGCGAATAGGGGCACCTTTTTTAACCCATGACCAGGCTTTCTCACCACCTCGTAGCGGTCTTTTATCAATCACGACTCTGATTGGTTCACCATGGTAAGTGATTTGTTTTAAGTTTTTTTCGATACTTTGACAAAATGCAAGTAGTTCATCTGTATCATCATTATGCATGATTGGTAGTATAACGACATGTTTGGGTGCGATCCTTGGTGGAACACGCAAACCATCGTCATCACTATGGGTCATAATTAAACCACCGATGAGTCGAGTAGAAACTCCCCAAGATGTTGTCCAACAGTGATGCTTTTGTTCATCTTCACCTAAATATTCAATATTGAACGCTTTAGCAAAGTTTTGTCCAAGAAAGTGACTGGTCCCTGCTTGTAGCGCTTTACCATCTTGCATCATGGCTTCAACACAGTAGGTGTTTAAAGCACCAGGAAAACGTTCCATTTCAGACTTTTCACCTTTTATGACAGGCATGGCTAAGATACGCTCACAGAAATCTGCATATAAGTCTAGTTTTTCTAAGGATTGTGTAACGGCCTCGTCAGAAGATGCATGTGCCGTATGTCCTTCTTGCCACAAAAATTCAGTGGTCCGCAAAAACATTCTGGTACGCATCTCCCATCTTACAATATTAGCCCATTGGTTGACTAAAATCGGTAAATCTCGGTAAGATGCAATCCATTTTGAAAACATATCACCGATTAATGTTTCAGATGTTGGGCGTACCACAAGTGGTTCTGTTAATGGACCTGCTGGCTGTAATTTGCCATCTTTGTCAGCTTCAAGGCGGTGATGGGTAACAACAGCACATTCTTTTGCAAATCCATCTACGTGTTCTGCTTCTTTTTCTAAAAAACGCATTGGGATAAAAAGAGGGCAATAAATATTTTCTACACCTGTTTCTTGGAAACGGATATTAAGTTCTTTTTGAATGGCTTCCCATAATGCATAACCCCATGGCTTGATGATCATGCATCCTCTGACAGGTGATATTTCAGCAAGATCAGCTGCTTTGATTACTTGTTGATACCATTCTGGATAATTTTCACTACGGGTTGGGGAAATTGCTGTTTTCATAAATTGCTCACATAAAATCGATGGTTTCAATACCTAAAATATTCAAACCTTGTTTCAAAATATTGGCTGTTAATATAGATAGTGACAGACGACTGACTTTCTCTTTTGACTCGGCAGACAGTATTGGATGATGTTCATAAAACTGATGATATAAGCTGGCAAGCTTATATAAATAGTGGCATAAGCGATGGAGTGCCAATGAGTCACGAATGGCATAAATTTCTTTTGGAAATTGTGCTATGTGACAAGCTAAGCTTATTTCTATATCTGATTGAATAGCAATTGTTCCAATGGCTGCTTCTGATGTACTTAAATCGGCTTTTCTGAGAATACTTTGAATTCTAACATAAGCATTTTGTAAGTAGGGTGCTGTATTACCATCTAAGGCAAGCATACGATCAAAACTAAAAACATAGTTTTTGATACGATCATTAGTTAAATCAGCATATTTAAGGCTACCAATAGCAATGGCTTTTGCAATGGGAACTAATTTTTCCTTTGGCCAGTCTGGATGTCTTACTTTAACCATATCGGTAGCTTTTTGGATAGCTTCGCTAATCAAGCTTTCTAATGGCACAGTAGTCCCTTCTCGAGTTTTATAGGGCTTGCCATTATCGCCTAAAACCATTCCAAAAAGTACGGCATCTAGGGTGATGTCGCCTTTTTGCCAACCAATTAAATTAGCTGCTTCAAATATCATGGCAAAGTGTTGTTCTTGTCTGGCATCAACAACGTAGATGACACGATTAGCTTTGAGTTCGTTGATACGAAAATCCAGTGCCGCCAAATCTGTAGTAGCGTATAAAAAACCACCATCTGATTTTTGAATAATTAAAGGCAAGTATTTTCCATTCCGATCTTTAAATTGCTCTAAATATATGACTGTTGCGCCATCGTCAGTGTGACAAATACTTTGAGCTTTGAGCTGATCAATTAAAGGCTTTAATTTAGGGTTATAAAAGCTTTCAGCTCGGATGTCTGCTTCGTCTAACAAGACCCCAAGTGATTGGTAGATTTGACTGAAGTGTGATTCGCTGGCTTTTACAAGGTTTTGCCATATTTCAATGGTTTGTGTTTCATGGGCTTGAAGTGATACAACACGTTCTTTGGCCTTTTTCATAAATTCAGGTTCTGCATCAAAGCGTTTTTTTGCCGTTTGGTAAGCATCGTTTAAGTCAACTACATTTGGATCAAGCTCATTTTCTACTAGATGTTCAATTAACATGCCAAATTGCGTTCCCCAGTCACCAATATGGTTTTGTCTAATGACATAATCACCACAGTAAGTGAGTAATCGACTGATGGCATCGCCAATGATGGTTGATCTTAAGTGTCCAATATGCATATGTTTGGCGATATTAGGGCTAGAATAATCTACGACAACTGTTTTGGGGTGATCAATATTTGGGATGCCTAATCTCGGGTCAACTTTTAAAGTATTGAGTTGCTCATTTAGATAACTACTTGCAAGAGAAAAGTTTAAAAACCCTGGTTTGGATGCCACCACTTTAGCAAACATTGGGTGAGTATTTAATGCTTCTGCAAGTAAGTTTGCAATCTCTATTGGTGACTTTTGCCAAGGTTTAGCCAGTAACATGGCAATATTAGACTGAAACTGGCCTAGTTTGGGTTGGCTAGCCAATTGAACATGGACGTTGACCTCAGAATCATTTGGCTGAAGCTTAAGAACATTGTTGATCGCAGTAATGATATCCTGTATTGGATTTAACATACCGTTGATTATTACGCATTTTGATGTGTTGTCGCAAGTCTATCCTGCTTAAATTTTGATATTATGAATGGTTTGGCGAGAATCGGTTAGAAAAATAATAAGGTCGTTTTCCTGAATAATGGTATCGCCATCTAATAGTAAATGGTTATCTCTGCATACGCCAATCAAACAAATATTGCTACCAAGATTAATGGCTTTAAGTGGTTTGCCAATTTGTTTAAAGTCTTTTGTAATTTGAATGGATGCGGACATAATCAATCCATTGGCAATTGTGAATACAAGTTTGATACCGTTTCTTTTATATAGCGCTGTTAATATTGTATTAACCATAGCCATTTGGGCTGATACACCATAATCTAAGTAAGGTCGCATCAAATCTAGATAATTAGGTTCCTTGAAAAGTGAGAGAGATTTTTTACAGCCCAGTTGTTTTGCAATTAAACAGCTTAGTACATTACTTGCGTCATCATTGGTTAAACCACAATAAATATCAGCATCGCCTAATTCTTCATGGGCCCAAATTTGTTCATCCTTAACATCACCATGTAATATAATGACATTAGGAAATTCTGAAGCAAATTTTTGGCATATTTGATAATTTTCTTCAATGATCTTTATTTTGTAGTGTGAGGCTAGTTGTTTCACTAGGTATTTTGCATTATAGCCAGCGCCACCAATCACAATTTCGTCAAATGTTGGATTTTCGATACCACATGCATCTAAAACGTAATTAATGTTGCTAACTACACAGGCAAGTATAATTTCCTCATTTGGCATTAAAGTGTCGTTTGAATTGAGGTAAGTGATATTTTCTTGTTCAAGTTTAATCACTATTTTACAGCCTAGGCTTTTTTCAATTTCATTGATAGGTGTATTTAGCCAGGGGGAGTTTTCTGGTACAACTAACCTAACTAAGCCAGCATCTAGGTGGTACTGTACTTCTTTTGCGCCGGGATGATTAATAGTTTGACTGATTTTTTTACCTAAAATTCTTTCTGGATTGATGAATAAATCGATGGGTAAATTATCATCGCCGTAAAGTTTACCCTCATGTAAATAATTATGGGTTCTGATTCTTGCAATTTTAATTGGCACGTTGAATAGAGAGTGCGCAATTTGACATGCAACCATATTCGATTCGTCATGTTCCAACACGGCAATAATAGCGTCACTGTCAGCACATTCGCCTTGTCTAAGGACCTCTGGATATGTTGGATGGCCAACAATGCCTCTAACATCTAACTCAAGATCTATTTTTTTTACAGCATCAACGTGATTATCAATTAAAGTAATGTCATGGCCAACAGAACAAAGTTCTTGTGCCAGCGCTGATGCTACATGATTACTGCCTAAAATTAATATTTTCATAACGTTATATTCATTTCATAAGCGTAAATGCGATACGTTTTATTTACCTATTTACGCCTGTATTACATTTATAGACAATTTTTTAAAAAAAAACCTTTAAAAAGTATAAAAAAATATTAGGAATTTTTTTTGATTTAAAACCACTTTAATGGTTTGAGTTGAGTATATTTTTTGGCAACTATGTTTTCAACGAGGCATTGTGAAACCCAAGTGATGGTACAAGCATAACCAATACCGATTAATCCAAAGTACGGAACAAAAAGCATAGATAGTACAAGCATTAAAATAACAGCAGAAAAACTAATGACCACAAGCTTGTCAACATTGCCACTATATCTTAATGCAATACTGGGACAGCCAAGTAATGCCGTGACTGTATTACAAACCAGTAACACATTTAAAAATGGGATGGTTTGTAAATATGCTTCATCAAAAATAGCTAATATATGTTTTGATTCAGTAAAAATAATACAGAACAAGGAAATGACTAAGATCGCATTTAAAGCAAGCGTTTTATCCCAATGTTTTTGTAAAAGAACAATTTTTGTTTCAGATTTTAAAGACACTTCAATTTCGGATCTGAGGTACTGGAAAAGTGATTGTGGTACCAGCCAAATGATGTCACTGATGGCTACAGCAAGATTATAAAAACCTAATGAGGGCGTTTCTTTGCCATAAAAACCCATGAGTAAAAAGTCTAAGTTGATGACTAAATTATATATTAACATACTGGTTGCTTGACGATATGCGCACCGACGCCATTCTGATTGATCTGTTTTATTTGATATGGTTGCTGGTTTAAACCATTGTAAAAAATTAGGCGATAGTTTTCTGCAAAAATGGATGCCTAAAAACATTAAAATTACTAATGAGAATAGAAATATCTCGTAAATAAAATGCTCGTGAATATTTTTGATATCAAAAAACATGCAAAACAATAAAATCATTAGAAGAAATAGTTGAAAAGCTAGGTATTGGATAAATGTAGCGTGACTTGTTTTTCTATGTGCAAGTAGAATGGAAGTAAGACAGTTAGTAATGCCAAGTATTGGGGTGGCAATAAGTAAAATACAAAAAAATGAAAGCCACTCAGCATAATTTGGCGTTGTAAAGTCGCATGCAATAATTATAAATAAAAACAGTGCCATGAATAAACAGCCATAGACTGGTCTGGCAATTAAACGAGTACTCCAATTTAGAAAAGAGGTCATTTTAGAGGCATTATTTTCGTCCATATACCTAGTTAAAAAACGTAAAGCCGTCTGGTCGGCACCTAAAGTGACTACTGAGCCAAGAATAGATAGCCATGCAAGTGTCAGTGTGGCTTGACCATAAGCTTCAGGTATCAACATTTGTGTGAGTAGATAATTGATGAGGAATGTTAAGAAAAAAGAAGCAAGCGAAAACCCTAATGGTGCCATGACATGTAACCATTTACGTCTTATAAAGTTTAACAGGGTGATAGGGACAAACTCATCAATCATAGATCAACTTCTTAACATAATTTTTTTTGAATGTCATTAATAAAATTAAGCCTGATGAACCAGATGGCCATTGATTGAATTAGATGTTGTTCTAAAATTGGAAATGTATTTACGGTTGATCATTTTTTTTCAAAAAATCGAAAGATAAGGCCCAAAAAAACAATTATGGGTATAATCCAAAGAAAACTAGTCAATAAATTAAATTCTGGCTTATAGTTAACAAACTCACCATAACGTTCGTTTAAAAACTGGTTTATATGTTCGTCGCTTTGCACGTTGATCATTTTTTCGTATATGATGGTTCTTAACTGATTTGCTAAAGGGGCATTTGAGTCTTTGATACTCTCATTTTGACAAACCAAACAGCGCACATGGCTAATGTAGTTATAATAGTGTTGTTCCTGCTGTTCTGATGCGAATGTATAAAGCGTGCTGCTGTGGCAAATTCCAAGGAAAACAATAATGTTGAGATAACGTATTATTTGTGTTAGCATAATATCACTTATATTTTAAACTTCTTGATTTATAAACTCATACATCTGGGTGTCCATGTTAACATAGATTGATGTAGAGGTAAATTAAGAAAAATTAACCCAGGAGATTAAATGAAGTTATCTATTGTTGATTTTTTTAAGGCCGGCGCTCATTTCGGTCACAAAACCCGTTATTGGAATCCTAAAATGTCGCCTTATATATTTGGCGCCAGACAAGGCATTCATGTTATTGATTTAGAACAGACCATCAGTGCAATGGCAGAAGCATTGGACCATGTTGGTAATTTAGTTTATAACGGTGGAAGAGTGATTTTTGTTGGTACAAAATGGGTCTCTAGAGATAAAGTAGCAGAAATTGCAACTTTATCTGATATGCCATATGTGAATTTTAGATGGCCAGGAGGCATGTTAACTAACTTTAAAACAATGAAACACTCTATAAAAAGATTGATCCAGTTAGAAGAGCAACTTGCAGCTGAAGACCAGGCCACATTTACAAAAAAAGAGCGTCTTCAATTTGAGAGAGAAATACGACGCTTAGATCAAAGCTTTGGTGGTATCAAGAAAATGAATGCTCTACCAGACGCTGTTATTGTTATGGATGTTGGTCATGAGCAAATTGCCGTACAAGAAGCAAATAAACTTGGTATTCCAGTCATTGGGATAGTTGATTCTAATAACTCACCTGATGGTGTGGATTTTGTCATTCCTGGTAATGATGACTCACATGCTGCAGTCAAGTTGTACCTAAGCTTATTTCAAGAAGTGATTGCTGAAGCAAAAAGTAGGCGTCCGCAAGAATCTGTTGTTAAGAAAAAAGAACCTGCTAAAGACGGTAAAGATCAAGTCAAAATTGTCAGAAAATCGAAGCCTGCTGATTCGGATGTTGAAACAAAAACTGATTCAGCTTCAGCAGAAAAGCTAGCAGAGCCCAAAAAGACACCAGCTAAGAAAGTATCAACCACTAAAGCGGCCGTGGAAAAAACTGTAGCTTCGGATAAGAAGGTTACATCTACAACAAAAACAGCATCGGCTAAGAAAGTTGCTTCGGTAAAAAAGGTCGCATCGGCAAAAAAATCAGCGTCTACCAAAAAAGCAACTGCCGCTAAAAAAACCAGTGCTACTAAAAAAGTAGATAAGTAAACGAAATTGAGATCAAAGAGGTAAATATGCCAGTAAATACAAGTGATATTGCAAAATTAAGAAAAATGACAAACGTTGGACTTTTAGAGTGTAAGAAAGCACTTGAAAAAGCCAATGGAGATATAGAAAAAGCAGTTGAAGAAATGCGTATAGCAGGTCTTGCTAAGGCAGTTAGTAAAAGTGATCGCTCTGCAACCGAAGGCTTGGTTGTTGTTGCTACATCAGCAGATCAAAAAAAGGCAGCAATCTTGGAAATTAACTGTGAAACAGATTTTGTTGCAGGCAATGATGTCTTTGTGGACTTCACCAATAGACTGGCAAACCATGCCCTTAATAACGGTATAGATAATGTTGAAAAATTACTTGCTGAAAATGATGAGCGATCGACCTTTGAGGAAACGAGACAACAGCTAGTATTAAAATTAGGTGAAAACATTCAATTAAGAAGAATTGATTTGATTGAGTCTGATGGCATTATTAGCGCTTACAAACATGGCCGAAAAATAGGCGTGCTTGTTTCAATTAACAGTGACAATGATGATGTTGGTAAAGACATCGCAATGCACATTGCAGCTGAAAGTCCAAAAGCAATCAGCCCAAATGATTTGCCAGAAGATTTAATAAAAAAAGAAAAATCAGTATGTGAAGCTCAGGTCAAGGATCTTAATAAGCCAGCAGAAATGATTGAAAAAATTCTACATGGTAAAGTGAATAAAGCATTAAATGAAATTTGTTTGATTGGTCAGAGCTTTATTAAAGAGCCAAGTCAGACAGTTGAAACTTATTTAAAAGAAAAAAACACAAATGTTATCCAGTTTATTCGTTATGAAGTAGGCGAAGGGATGGAGAAAAAAGTTGAAAACTTTGCTGAAGAAGTTCGTAAGCAAGTTGAAGACAAATAGCTATGGGATCCGCTAAATACAAACGTGTCATTATAAAATTGAGTGGTGAAGCACTAGCAGGTGATGTTTCATATGGTATTGATCCTAAAGTAATCAATCGAATTGCTGATGAAATTTGTGCCGCACTTAAACTAGGTGTTGAAATTGGCATTGTTCTAGGCGGCGGTAACTTGTTCAGAGGCGCTGAACTATCCAGTGAGGGTCTTGGTCGTGTCACTGGTGACCAAATGGGCATGCTTGCCACGCTCATGAATGCACTTGCTGTCAGAGATATTTTTGAAAAAAAACAAGTAGAATCCAGAGTAATGTCAGCCATTCCTATGAGTGGTTTTGTTGACCATTTTCATAGACGTAAGGCCATGTATCAATTAAGGGCTGGCAGGTTATTGATATTTGCTGGCGGGACAGGTAATCCGTTGGTTACCACTGATTCAGCTGCTAGTCTACGTGCAATAGAAATAGAAGCTGATGTACTACTCAAAGCAACGCATGTAGATGGGGTCTATTCTTCCGACCCAAGAAAAGATAAGGATGCTAAGTTATTAAAACAATTAACTTATCAAGAAGTGCTCGATAAAGAACTTGGTGTCATGGATTTGAGTGCTTTTTGTCAATGTCGAGATTATAATTTACCTATAAGGGTATTTAATATAAAGAAACCAAATGCTTTATTAAATATACTGAATGGTGAAGATGAAGGTACTTTAGTAAGTTAATTTAACGGAGGATCATATGATCGAATTGGTTTTAGACGAATGTTCTGAAAAAATGAAGAAATCCATAGAAAGTTTTTCTGTTGAGATGAAAAAACTTCGCAGTGGCAGGGCCCATCCAAATTTACTCGATCACATTCGTGTTGATCACTACGGACAAGAAACACCATTGAATCAAATGTCCAATGTATCTGTTGAGGACGCTAGAACGCTTGCGGTTACTCCATGGGAAAAGACTATGGTGCAAGCTGTCGAAAAGGCAATAAAGATCTCGAATCTTGGTGTTAATCCGGTAGTTAACGGTGGGACTGTCAGAGTACCATTGCCACCTTTGACTGCAGAGCGTAGACAAGAATTAGTTAAAGTTGCAAAATCAGAAGCTGAGAACAATCGTATTAGTATTCGTAACACAAGACGTCAAGCTTTGTCTGATGTGAAGAAATTACTACAAGATAAAGAAATTACCGAAGATGATGAAAGACAAGTAGGGGTCAAAGTTCAAGCATTAACTGATCAGTTTATTAAAGAGTTAGACGAATTATTGGCAGCAAAGGAGCAGGATCTAACTAGTGTCTAATAATCTGCCAAATCATGTGGCTATTATTATGGATGGTAATGGGCGTTGGTCAATGCTCAATCAATGTAAAAATAGATGGGATGGTCATAAATATGGTATCAATGCTGTACGTGATGTCATCAAAGGCGCAGTTGAAAAAAAAATAAAAACCCTAACACTCTTCGCGTTTAGTAAAGAAAATCACCAAAGATCAGCATTCGAAGTCAATGCATTAATTAATTTGTTTAGGGAATGCCTAACAAGAGAAATTGACCAATTAATTCAAAATGGGGTAAAGCTTAAGTTTATTGGGGATATTAATGCTTTATCAGAAGATCTAGCTATCATGGCAAAGGATGTTGAGCACAGAACCAAACAATGTAATCAACTCAATCTTAATTTAGCAATTAACTACAGCGGTCGTTGGCACATTACTGAAGCGATTAAATCTTTAATTACAAATAAAGAAGGCTCAATTAACCCAGATCATAATATTAGTGAAGCCCAAATTACGAAAGTGATTAACCAAGACTTTATCTCTGAGCCTGACTTAATGATTAGAACAGGTGGTGAGTTTAGAATTAGTAATTTTATCTTGTGGCAGTTAGCATACACAGAACTTTTTTTTGACGAAAAGCTTTGGCCTGATTATGATAAATATGATTTTTTTAGAGCTTTACAAAGTTTTTCGAAGAGAAAACGTCGTTTTGGTTTAGAGGATGCTCAAGAACAATTTGCATAAACGGCTTCAGGTTGTTTTATTGGGTGCACCGATCTCAATTGGTTTAATACTATACTCACCAAATTGGTTAATGGCTTTATGCATGTTTGCTTTGCTTGGAATTGCAACATATGAATTAAAACAAATGTTAAAACATAAAACTGCTATTTGGTTGCAACTACTCATTATATTTGGACTAGCAGTTTGTACCATCTTACTACCAGAAAAGTATTTTATTGGCATGGCACTACTTTCTTGGTTGGCAAGTTTAATTTTGGTTTTGATGATTAGGCCATGGCCCGCATCTATATGTCTAATGATGATGTTTTTTCATATCTTAATTGGTATTCGTTGTGCATGGTTAATATGGCTTTATGCGCCTTCAATGCTTGTAAACATTACAATATTAACTTGGGTGTCTGATTCTGTCGCATATTTAGTTGGTTCTAAATGGGGTAGATGTAATTTTGTGCCTAATATTTCGCCAAATAAAAGTCTTGAGGGTTGTGCTGCTTCTTTGATCGTTGGCATTATGTGGGTTTGGTTACCATTAACAGTTGCCATTTATGTTGTTTTATCAGGCATATGGGGAGACCTTTTTGAAAGTGTGGTTAAACGGTCTGCGGGCGTAAAAGACAGTGGCACTATTTTTCCAGGTCACGGCGGTATTTTGGATCGTCTTGATAGTTTGATAGCCACTTGGTTTGTTGGTTTTATTTGTTTACAATATCACATAATATAATTTAAAAAAGGTGTTGGAATGAGGGTACTATTAAAACTTCTGTTGTGTTTGCTGATTACTGTGAGCTTAGCAGATAATAATAAAATACAGTCAATTAAATATTTAGGATTACATCGATTAACGAAAGAAGCTTTGACGCCTTGGGTAGATTTAGGCGTAGGTGACGAGGCAAGTAAACAAGCAGTATCGCAACAAATAAAAAAGTTTTATGAAAGTCAAAACTTCGAGTCTATCACCAGTAATTTTGAAAATGGTGATTTAACTTTTACATTTGTTGAAGAACCTATTATCAGTGCCATTAGTTTTGAGGGCAATACTGTTCTTAGTGATAAAGAATTGGAAAAACCAGCGGAAAATGCAGGTTTAAAACCAGGTAGGCCATTTAACCCTACTAAGTTTAAACAATTTATTTACAGCATAAGTCAAGAGTACCAAAGTAAAGGTTATTTAGATATCGATATTAAGCCAGATCTTGAAAAAAGATTTGGTAAGGTAAATATTAAAATAACCATCGAAGAACATAATCAAACTCGTTACGGTAAAATTACTTTTGATGGCAATGAACAATTTTCTGATGGTGCGCTTAGATGGGCTACTAGATTACAAACCTTTAATCCAATTAGTTGGCTTAGAGGAACATATATCTATTCAGAAGAAAATTTTGATATGTCTATTCGAACTTTATATGAATATTATTATGACCGAGGCTATTTAGAGTTTGAGGTTCTAAAAAAAGATGTCACGTTTGATGATAAAAATCGTTTTGCCAATGTTTATATTAATCTTTTTGAAGGCAGTCAATATAAATTAAAGTCTATAACCATGAATTCATCAGTACAGTTGCCGAAATCGATTCTTATTATGCAGGAAGCCATCGAGCAACAGCCTTATTCAAGAGCAGATTTGATGAAATTAATCCAAATGACACAAGACTATTTAAAAGATATGGGTTATGCATATGCATCTATCATCCCTAAGCAAAACATTAATAGTGACACGCATGAAGTTAGTATTGAACTAGAGGTTAAGCCTGAAAAAATTTACCATATTCGTAAAATAAATTTCCACGGCAATAATTTATCTAACACCACTATGTTAAGACGATATATGAAACAAAATGAAGGTCAGCGTTTTTCTCAAAAAGAATTAGAAGCCTCAAAAAATAGATTACTTGGATTAGACTATTTTAACGACGTCAATTATAAAATTAATCCAGTACCCGGATTTAGTGATCAAGTTGATATCGATTATAATTTAGATGAAAAAGACTCAGTCAACAGTATCATGGGAGAATTTGGCTGGGGTAAAAGTGTTGGTTTAACATTGGGTGCAGACTTGAAGTTTAAGAACTTTTTTGGCTCAGGCAATCAAGTGATCATGTCGCTTAAATCAACTAAAACACAACTTTCTACAAGTTTAACTCATATCGATCCATTCTATACAGAATATGGTATTACAAGGTCAACGAAACTATACTATACATCTGTTGACACAGACAAGGTCAAAGCTTCCGACTTTAAGTCAAAAAATATAGGGGCAAGTATTGTTTATGGTATTCCTGTATCACGATACTCTAAAATGGATATGGGGATTAATCTTGAGCAATCTGAGTTCAGAGATAGTGACAATTATTCTCAACAAATTAACGATTTTATTTCTCAACATGGTAATTCTTATACAAATTTCGCAATTAAATTAGGTTTGGCGCAAGCACGTTATGAAGAAAATTATAAAAATCAATTCAATGCTTCATTAGAGTTAGGATTGCCTGTTTTTAGACATGAGCTGACATATTATACGTTAAGTATAATGGATCGTTTTAAGTATGACCTTTACCGGCTCAATCCAAAAGAAAGTTTTAGATTAGAATTGAATCCTAAAATATCATACGGTCAGGGTTATGATGAATATGCAGGGCAATTACCTTTCTTTAAAAGATACCATGCAGGTGGCTTTGGCTCTGTAAGAAACTACAATGGTTATTCCTTAGGACCCAAAGATAGTAAGGGAGATGCATTAGGTGGAGATTTGTTAACTGTGATAGGGACTAATTTATATTTCCCAATGCCATTTATTAAAAATAATCCCTTTGAATCAGCTTTATTTTTGGATGTTGGGAACGTTTACAAAAATAATTTTTCTGCCGATGAGTTAAGAGGTTCGGTTGGTTTGATGTTGCTATTAAAAATTGGTCAAATGCCTATTGGATTTACTTTTGCAAAACCAATTAATGATAAGGCTACGGATGATTTCAATACAATTGACTTTGCCCTTGGTGTTGATTTTTAGATTTAATTAAATGTTTTTTTGGAGATATTAGCTATGAAATTAGAAATGGCATCACACCCTTTATACGCAATCTGCGAACTTTTTTTGTACAGTATTTTCTATCTTACATCTCAATTGATTAAAGTAACTATCTCAACACTGGTCTTTTTTTATCATGCCATTTACAAATTAATCAGTACCTTCCTTCAGGGCTCAACTTTTGTTTTTCGTATATTTATTTTGGTACAAGTACTGATGTTTAGTGTCGTAAACGAATTGTTTAACTCATTATTCGAAATGTTTGCTGACATAAAACCCGAAAGTTCTTTTTTCAAATTCCTCTGGGTTTATGGGTGTTTGATGCCACTAAATTTATTTGTGAAAATGATAAATCTAACCCTTAATATGATACATCGGTTTTATGGTTGTTTGGTTAAGGGTTATTGTTTAATAATCAAACTTATTGTAGACATCATGAAGGTCTTTGATTTTCAAAATCATTCAATTAAAGTTTTGCTTCTAAGTGCAAATTTTAAATTATATGATCAATTCTTTGACTCTATCTTGTTTACGGCTGCAAGTACATGTATTGATTGTGAAAATATTTATGCTAAAGGATCAGCATATTTGGTAGAGTTGTCAGATCAAAGTAAAAGTTTAAATGAATTAACACCAAAGCATAAAAGAATATACTCATGGTGGGGCCTCATCACAACCAAATTCATTAAGTTATGTAATCTTGTAGCAAGCTTTGCATTAGATTTTTCATTTGGTTTATTAGAAAATGTATTAGAGTTATTTAGAAAAAAAGTAAATGTTTTGAAAGATTACAGTGCTTTTTTTTACGATGAAATTAATCACTTTCATAGCGTATTATGTGAAAAAACAGATGCAAACAAAGCTTGGGTAGATTCATGGACAGATGTAATCATGTTTATTCCAAATAGCTTAATTAGTTTAATGATATTGGTTGTTGAATTCTCGTTAAAATTAAATAAGATTGCTATTAGTCTAGTTAAAATTCCAATAATTTTTTGTCTCGAGATAATGTTTAATTTTTCAAAATTACTTGAATCGTATGTATCAAGTGAAGATATTCATAGTACGAAACTTTTAAAACCAACAAGAAAAGAATTAGCTGTTTACGATCTTGTAGAAGACGAGGTTTGTAAGGTACGATTGACTCAAAAGAGAATTACTTTCGATGAGACCGTTATCACTAGTTTTAAAAAATAAGCGTATATAAAACGATATAAGAACAGGTTTATGTTTAAAAAAATAGCGAGTTTACCGCTCAATATAGTTAAATTGATTTGGCAATGTATTCAGTATATTGCCAAACTTGTATTTGATTTAACTTTAATTATTGTCATTGGCATCTTTTACGCTATATATTATGCAGGTTTATTTGCTATTTACTTTTTTATCGGTGCAAGTATTTCTTTTGGCACGTTTTGTTTTGTTGTGTTTTTAACTACAACAATTGTATGGGTGATTCATTTATCTGTCTATTCATATTTTCTTGTCTTTCCTTTAACCACGGCTGTGTTCCTTCTATATGATGCAATAAGATGTATTTTTAATCTATGCTGTTTCGTAATATCAATGTTAAGGACAACTATGTGCACATTGGTTAAACTGATAGAAAGTCTAGTTGGTTTGTTAACTTCTAGACAAATCTTGTTTCCATTATTTTTAACAATACTGTTCGGTATAAATACGCTAGAAGTATTTATAAGAAGTTTTATGCTGCCGTCTAGTAAGCAGTTTAAACATTACATTATTCAAAACTATGATCTGTTTAAATACTTTATATTAAGAGAAAATTATTTTGAAACCGTTGCTGATAAGTTTGCGTCCTTAGAATTTAAGATGCCTAAACTTAAGGTGATGTCTGTATTAATGAAACTCAATGCTTACCACCCTTACGTTAATAGTTGGATAAATTTGATATTTTTTAAAGATGTTGGTGCATCAAGTAATCAAAACAAAATAATTGACTCTGTATTTTTTTATATAGATTTAATTTTATATCCAGCTCGACGAGGTTTAGGCATTCTTTTTACGGCATTGCGCACATTTAAAACGAATCATGACATGGTGGAAACGCAATGGATCCTTCATTTAATGCCGTTGACAATGACAATATTAAATTGGTTTATGTTAATATTTGGTTTTGAGCATGATGATGATTTTAATTATTTCGAACGTGGACTTTTAGGTATTGCTTTAGATACCGTACATAGGGTAGTGCAAAATATCTTTTCTTTATGTTTGAACTTAATAAATTTGATCCCCTTTGTGGTCAGGGCTACGGATGCTCTGACTTTTAGTCGAGAGTCAGAAATGTCCAAAAGATTCGAAAAAGGTAGTTATGACCTGATTAGCGCCAAAAAGACTGTTGGTCAAAAAGAACTTAATGACATAGGTGAGTTGAAATTTGGACCATACAAAAAAGAACTATCATCAGGTTTTTTCTATAACGTCCAGAATAACAAAAAAAATCATAATCTTATAAACGATAAAAAGGTAGTATATGTTAGTTGAATATTCAATAAAAAGATTAAATGATGCTGTAAGGTTAACTGGTAATTTAATCTTTCAAGTTTTTATTTTTGCTGTTGAATTCATTGTCAATAAAATTAGATTGATACTTCATTTTGCATTTTGTTGTGTAAGTATTTTATTGGCGCTATTTGTAAAACTATTATCAGTGCCGAATACATTAGGAGACCTAATGTTAAAAAGAAAAAGGTATGTATTTAAATCGTCTTATGCTTTTTTGGGGCTGCTCAATATAGTGAGTTTTTTTATATGTCTAGTGGACAGATTCATAGACTTGATAGCATGGGTGATTTTTACGCCAATTGCTTTTGTTACAACGACTTTTATGAACTTATTTGGCTTGTTAAATAATACGATGCGAGAATTAAAGAGCCTGTTATTAATGGGTTTTGACTCTTATCTTAAAAGTTTTGATCTTCATATGAGTGAACTTACAAGTCGATCTCATTTATTAAAAAATGTAAAATTTTTTCAAATGAATTTATCCAAAAAAGTTAGCGCTTACATGAATGATTTGGCATTGTATTATCGATTTAATGTCAAAAAAACTAATTATGTTAAAGTAGAGAAGATCATTCAGTCAATCTTGTCCTTTGTTGAATATATTATGGATAGTTATTTAAATCCATTTTTTTCTTGGTTATCTATTTCTTTGAGTTCAAATTTTCTAAGTATGATTTTATCTGACCTACGAAGTGATTTTAACTTTGGTCCAAAAAATGGCATATTTCAGAATTTATTTAGGGTTTTTCGTGATTTTTTAATCATAAACGTGTATGTAGTTATCTCTTTTATTCATATAACATTTATTACGCCTGAGTTTGCCTCAAGAAATTTCTTTCAGACACGTGAAGACCTTGAAGGCACAAGCTCATTTAGTCAGCTATTTTCTTGCATTATACCACTAAATTTTATTGCTATTGTGCTAAAATTTGTAATTCGATTATTTGAATTTTTATTTATTAGTATTAATAAAATTTTTTCTACACCCTATGAAAAGTATGAAATTATTAAAAAAGCTTATCATATTTCATCTGAGCATATAGTCGCTAAAGATGATCTTAAATTGACCCAAGTTGATAATGATAATAGGTTGCCTAAAAATCCGACTGATTCGACCAAAACAGTCTAACCAATCTATATTCACCATAAGGATCGGTATAAATATCATTGGTTTGAGAGTAATCTGATTTCTTTAGGGTGCCTGTTCGTATTGTCTGCAAGTATGGCGATAAAATGGTCTTAGTATGTTTCAAAATATTTTTGTAAAAAAGAATATCAATCTTTAAAAATCATCTTCATAAAATTTATTAATCAACATCATTGATTTAAACAATCCTGAAATAAGAAATTGTTAATAAATGAGCATTATAATAATTTCATAAAACTGAGATTATTATGAAAATTTTAAATAAATTTAGCAACATAGGTGAGAAAACATTAGATGCTTTCGACTTTTTTTTAGATTCAATCGCACCTGCTAATCGTATTGCATTTATGTTTTGGGCTAATCTATTAAATTGCTTTGGACTGTTTAAAAAAGACATCCCTAGTGTTAATCATCCTCAAAATAAATTTGATATACTTTTGGCAATCCTACTTAGTATTATCGTCATTCCTTTTGTTGTGATAACGTCATTTTTTTCTTACTTAATTAACTTTGTAAGTGAAAATATTATGAATAAAGCGCCAAAAGATAGAGGTTACTTAAATATAAGCTTTGATCTCTTAATTGGTACTTTAACCATTATAAGTTTTCTTCCTGTTTGTCTATTTAAATTATGTTTGCCTTCTTTGGGAAGCTTATTAGAAAAAAAACATGCAACTTTTGATTATCAGCCAGTCTTTGTTGATGAGCCTATTGATGTAGATGATATTAAAGTGTGTGATACGATCATCAATGATGAAGAAAATCAAGCTTTAAACGAAGTGTCAGAAGAAAATATTTGGCTGGAATTACCCACAATACATCAATAAGAAAATAAATATAATATTAATTGCTTTAAAATAAATGATTTCTAGACATCATTGAAATACCCAGTTATCATATGAAAATTAAGTTATGTAGAAGGGGTATACGTTTATGAAACAATTTCAGAAATTAATATTAATCGCAATAGGGGTTTTGTTCAGTACTGCTTTTGCAACAACCGCCGTTGTTGATGTCAAGTCAATCATTGAAGGTACAGACATTATGAAGTCAACAGCTGCAGATATGGAGAAAAAGTTTGCTCCTAAAAGAGATGAATTAATTGCTATGCAAAAAACGCTTGAGGCAGATACTAAGCGTATCTCTAAAGACAAGTCAGTCATGAAAACAGATGAAGTAGAAGCATTGTCTAAAAAAATAGCAGACACTCAAAAATCACTTATGGAAAAAGAGCAGGCTTTCAGAACGGAAGTATATAAAGCACAAAACGAAGCCATGCAGAAAGCTATGGATAAAATAAAAGCTGCTGCTGCAGAAGTTGCAAAGAAAAAGCAAATTGAGACAGTATTAGCTGCTGGCGAAGTATTATATATTGACGCCAAAAACGATATTACTGAAGATGTGAAAAAGATAGTAAACAAATAATCAATTATGTTTCTTGCAAAAGACATCGCTAGTCTTTTAAAACTGCCGCTTAAGGGAAATCCTGATCGGCAGTTTTCTACTTTTAAGACGTTGATCGATGCTGGCCAAGACCATATTAGTTATGCAGAACCTAAGTTTAAGCAAGCATTGGTTGCATCCAATGTAGGTTTAGTGCTAACAACGCCTGAACTGGCTGATTTCGCTATGCATGATGTGATTGTGACCAAAGACCCTCGTGGCGATTTTGCTAAGTTGTTAAGACATTATTTTCCTGAAGAAAAACCAGAATCGGGTATCCATCCTTCTGCCATTATTCATGAAGGTGCCAATATTGGTAAGAATGTTTCCATAGGTCCTTTTTGTATGGTGGGTGATCAAGTCAAGATAGCTGATGGTGTTGTCATCAAAAACCATGTTGTCATTGAAAAAGATGTTAAGATTGGTGCCAATACAATTGTTGATGATCATGTTGTCATTCATTCAAAATCTCATATAGGGCAGTTTTGTCGTTTATTGGCTGGTTGTGTCATTGGTTCTGCCGGTTTTGGCTTTGTGCGAAGTACAAAAGGTTGGGAGCTTTATCCACAGATTGCAGGCGTAGTGATCGAAGATCATGTAGATATTGGTGCTAAAACAACCATAGATCGTGGTGCGCTAGATTCGACCCATATTTGTAAAAATGTAAAAATTGATAATCAAGTACATATTGCTCATGGTGTGAAAATTGGTGAAAATACGATCATTGCAGGTTGTGGCGCCATTGCTGGTAGTACTGAGATCGGTGAGAATTGTATGTTTGGTGGCTGTGTTGCCATAGGAGACAATATAAAAATTACTTCAGGTGTCATGTTAGGCGGGTTAACAGGGGTGTCTAAAAATATAGACCAACCTGGTTTATACTCCAACGTAAGTGATGTTGAGTCATATCAAAACCTCAAGCGTAAAGAGATTCGGTTGAAAAAATTAGACCAGTGGTTAAAGACAAATAAATTAAAGGACTTAAGTAATGAAAAAATATGACATAAATGAGATCATGAAACTTATCCCACATCGCTATCCAATTTTGTTGGTTGATCGGATTTTAGATGTAGATCCTGGGAAGACGGTTAAAGCCTTAAAAAATGTTACGATCAATGAGCCTTATTTCAATGGTCATTTTCCTCAAAAACCAGTTATGCCTGGGATGCTTGTCGTTGAAGGGATGGCACAGGCTGCTGCAACCATGATTTTTTTAGATGTGCCAGAAGATAAGAAAGATGCTATTTGTTATTTAGCTAGTTTAGAGAAAGCTAAATTTAGGGGGATGGTGGTTCCAGGGGATCAAATTCGTTATGAGATAGAGTGTATTCAGGCTAGATCAATGACAAGAAAGTTCTCTGGTAAAGCTTTTGTAGATGATAAATTAGTATGTGAGGCCGTATTTGTATGCATAGCTCAGTGATTCATGAATCCGCACAAATTGATTCTAGTGCCATTATTCACCCTGGATGCCATATTGGTGAAAATGTTGTTATTGGTCCTGAATGTGAAATAGGCCCCAATGCTGTTGTTGTTCGTGATACTGTTATGGGTGCTAGAAATCGTATCCATTCTTTTGCGACTGTGGGTGGCGATTCTCAGCACAAAGCTTATGCTGGAGAACCAGCTAAGTTAATTATTGGTGATGATAATGTCATTCGGGAGTCTGCGACAATTAATAGAGGTGATCCAGTAGGTGGTCATGTGACGCGAATAGGGAGTCGTAATTTGTTTATGACTTGCTCGCATGTTGGACATGATGCCGTTGTGGGTAATGATGTTGTTTTAGTGAATCATGCTGCGCTTGCTGGTCACGTACAAATTGATGATCATGTTGTGGTCGGTGCCTATTCGGCAATTTCGCAGTTTTGTCATATTGGGGAACATGCTTTTTTGACATATGGTGCATTAGTTACAAAAGATGTTTTGCCATATACAAATGTTGCTTATGTGCCGTCGTCTGTGAAAGGTATTAATATAGTCGGTGTAAAAAGACGTGGTTTTACTAGTGACGATATTGCCGCCATTAAAAAAGCTTATTATGAAATATATGGTAATAAAGATGTTGCTGTTTTAGCAGCGCTTAAGGCATCCTCTAAAGCGGCCTGCAAGATGATTGAGTTTTATGAGCAAAGTGAACGTGGGGTAGTTATTCCACGAAAGACTCATTCTGTCGAAGTGTAAGGATGTCACACCCATCTTCAGTGACTAAAAGGGTATGCTCCCATTGAGCTGAAGGTTTGCGGTCTTTTGTGATTACTGTCCATTGATCAGGCATGGTTTTGACCTTGAACGTCCCTGCATTGATCATTGGCTCAATTGTAAAGGTTAAACCAGGCAATAAAGGTGTTGAATCTACACCAGGATGGTCATAATGTAGCACTTGGAAGCCATCCTCATGAAATTCTGATCCTATCCCATGTCCGCAATAATCTTTAACGCTGCTGTAGTGATTTGCCTTCGCATAATCAGCAATGACTTTACCAATGGTTTTTAAATCAGTGCCTGGTTTCACTAAATTAATACCTTTATATAAACAGGCTTGGGCAACATGACATAATCGTTTATTCAATGGGTTGATTTTATCACCAACAAAAAACATTCTACTGGTATCTCCGTGGTATCCATCGTAAATAATAGTTATGTCAATGTTTAATATGTCACCGTTTTTTAGGTATTTGTCATTTGGGATCCCGTGACAGACGACATGATTGATAGATGTGCAAATAGACTTTGGAAAACCACGATAATTTAAAGGTGCTGGAATTGCGTTAAGATCATTAACAATATAATTGTGACAACGGTCATTTAGTTCATTTGTAGTCACACCAGGTTGAACAAATGGCTCAATCATTTCTAAAACTTGTGCTGCTTTTCTACCTGCAACACGCATTTTTTTTATTTCATCGGGACTTTTTACAAACTGACTTAAATCGATACTCATTTAAATATTGTAGCTTTTTAGGGTTGTCTGTCAATCAATCACTATATAATTTGGGATACATACTCTATTTTAAATGTTTAAGCGCATATTTACTGCCTGATCCTAACCAAAGTTTGTATGCATACTCTTTTGGTATAGGTTCATTCTCCCAAATGCTTTCTCGAAAACTGAGGAGGCTATCAACCATGTCAACGTAATGATTAGCAATGAAAGTACCACTCATATCTTTATTGTCATACAGTGGGTGATATTCGACATGATGATATAAGATCTGACCAATATTAACAAAATGTTTAGGGTCAAGGTTATAGCGAGCCATTCTATTAGGAAATAGACCTATGTAAAATAAACAACTGTCAGCAGTATCTGCGATTTCTTGAGCTGACATGTTAAAATATTTTGCCAATAAAGCAATTTTAGTAAAGCTATGATCATTAAACAACGGTTGATTGATGTAACGAGATAATAAATCTTCAAGAAAAAAATTTATTTTTTCAGGGACAAGTATGTCGTATTTTTCTTGTGCCAAGACAAGTTGATTGCGCCATATATCCTTATTGTTATCGATTATAATTTTTTTGCTCATAGTTTAATTATAGCATTATTAGAAAAATGAATTTTCAAAGGTGTATTTTTCAAATAATCATGGTATCTTGAAGGTATGGCTGACTTAACAAGGAAAGGATCGCACGAATTTTGGTCAAAATTTATGGACCCAAAAGTTTATCGTGCCATTGTTTTTATGGAAGCGGTTGAGCACTGGACATTAGATACCGACCCCGAAGTAGATGAGTACATCGATAGGTTGGGTAAAAAAATGGCCATCTTAGAAAATGTAGAAATTGATGATTATGAAAATATTGTTAAACTCATCGCCTATATAAAAACCAGTCGCAATCTACGATTCCTTCAGGCATTAGATCATGTTATGCCTGGAACAGCATCAAAAGTTATTGGTTACGCTGAAGATAACCAGCTTAAAGATGATTTTTCAAGAGTGTTCATTAATAGAAATATTTTATTTGAGCGTTTTAGAATTTTGAGTCGAGTTTTTCAAGAAGACCGAATTGAAAACGTCAAAAAAGCCTTAGAGTCAGGTGGGTGAATCAATGAAGCAAGTTATTTTTAGAGTATATTTGATCGTTTTTACTTTATTGATTTCGGTTCATGCTCAAACTTCTAACCAACCCGGCACAGGAACTAACAATGGTCAAGAAACGACCTATTATCCAACCAGTATTCAAGATGTTGCTGATACAGTTTATGATGGCTACCTTGACTTTATGGGTAAGTTATCTCAAACATTCGCAAATTATTTTGACCAAAAGTCCAAGTCATTTCAAGGGTTTAATAATTGGATAAGCAGCAATAACTTTTGGGCATTAGTGGATATCAATAAAGATCAAGACCCTAATACAGGTAAAAAACTTGCGATGAGCCAATCTTATAATTTGCAAGTACAGGCTGCCCAAAATGCCAACTTCAACGCAAGTGTTGCCCCCGAACGATTTGTTAGTATGAATGACCTTGTTCAATTGCTGATGGTTGGTGTTGTTTTTCCAGTTACAGATGGGACTTCAGCCGACAATAATATTATCAAATACAAAGCATTGACCGATGTGAATGTCAATAAGTGTAAGTCGGATTGGGAGAAGCGTTTTTCTCCAGATGATTACGACATACTATGTAATGATAATAACCCAAATGTTGGGAAGATCATGGATGTTATTTCTGATAATATAGTGGATATTGATTTCTACAGAAGGTTAATTTTTTATTATAATCAGGTGAAAAACTGTTCAGATAGTATCGATTCTCTTAAGAATACAACATCCAGCAGTTCATCTTCCTCATCGTCATCCATAGGTGGACAGACGATGCCAGATACCAGTGATTTATCTGTGTCATCCGGTATTCCTTATGTACAATGCTACTTTGCATCTGATAATGAATTAGCAAGCACAATTAAAAGTGAGCTGCAAAGCGCGTGTAGCCAACTATCAGCATCATCACTTTACCAAGATTGTAAAGATTTATATGATTCATTTTCTGATTATGCCGATGATGCAAAAACTGCATTAAAGGGTATCACATATTCTGCAACGACAGACAACGGTGTGAGTTCATCATATGGGCCAGTCGTATCAAATATGTTATCGAAGCTAGAATCTACCTTAAAAGATACTCAAGAGATTGTTTATAGTGAGATATTTAATTCAGATCTTATGGTTAACGAAATACCGCTGATGGAATCCATTTACCCATCAATGGATAATATTATGCTGCCGACACAATATGGTAATCAATCATGTGACCCCACTAAAGCAGATCAAGACACTAGTTTTGAGTATTTTAAAGCAACCGACAGTTCATCTATTGACTATGCTTATTTCTATATCACGAATCTTGATCAAACGATTCCAACAGGACTTTCTTTATCTGAATCGATTGATATGAATAACTTAGATGACACAACATCTAATACAATCCCTGTATACATCCATGGCGGGAGATTTATCTATTGTAATAACAATAGTAGTTCTAGCAGTGTTTATAACAATTTGTGCCAAGACGAAGATGCCAATGTCTATACTACTGATTTGGCAAGTACTCGTTCAGGTTTATATTCATCGATTGCAAGTATAAGAGAGAACCTAGCAACCAGTGCTAGTGTCTATGTTGCTCAAAGATCAGCAGCCTTTTCAAATCTTTGGGATATGTATAATAAAAGAGCATTGGTAGGTAATGCATCGAGGTGTACACCTGCTCAATTGGCAACCTATCATGCTACTTGGCGTTATGTCAGAAAATCTGCAAACGAACCAAGCTGGCAAGAAACCATTCGTAATAGTAATGATCTGACACAAATGGACTTGATGAGGGAGGCTGTTTTATTGCTTCAAGACATAAACTATCAGCTTCATGAGTTAAATGAGACCTCTGAGCGTTCAATGTCCATTGAAACCATTGTGGCTTTAAATCAGTTATCAACTTCTGCATTTTCTCAGTATTCATCTTTGCTGACTAGTTCAATAGCAGAGTTTAATACTGGTTATCAAAGTACTTCAAGTAGTAGTCCAAGTACCTCAGATTTAGGTTCTTAAAATTACTTAGATGACTGCGATATTATAAAGATAAAACTAGTATTATAAGTTTCTTATGTTGTTATGCAGGTACAGTTTTGCTTTTTCAGTAATGACCCTTCCGCGAGCAGTTCTTTGAATAAATCCTTGTTGAATTAGATATGGTTCAATAACATCTTCTATGGTCTGTTTTTCCTCGCCTAAGTTTGCTGACAAAGTTTCTAAACCAACGGGACCACCAGAAAAATGTATGGATATATTATTTAATAAGTGCCAATCCATATGATCCAGGCCATAATCATCTATATCAAGTGCTTTTAAGGCTATTTTTGCAGTATTTATATCAATACAGGTGCGTTCAGCTAATTGAGCATAGTCTCTCGTGCGTCTTAATAAACGATTAGCAATTCTTGGCGTGCCTCGTGAACGTTTTGCAATTTCTAAAGCGGCATCATCATTGATTTCAATATTTAATTTAGTACAATTTTTATGAATCATATGTGCCAAATCATCTTGATTATAAAACTCTAATCGCAATAAAATACCAAAACGATCTCTTAGTGGCGATGTTAGTGAGCCAGATCGAGTTGTTGCAGCCACTAAAGTAAAAGGTGGTAATGTGAGAGAGACGGAGCGAGCTGTGCTGCCTTCACCAATCATAATATCAATATTAAAATCTTCCATCGCAGGATATAAGATTTCTTCTAAATGTGGACTTAGTCGATGTATTTCATCAATGAATAAGACATCATGAGGTTGCAAATTGGTAAGTAAGGCAGCAAGGTCTCCAGCTTTATCGATAGCAGGTCCAGATGTTTTTTTTATTTGGCTACCCATTGTATTTGCGATGATGTGAGCAAGTGTGGTCTTGCCTAGTCCAGGTGGTCCAAATAGTAAAGTATGATCCAGTGATTCACCGCGTGTTTTGGCAGCTGAAATAGCAGCGCTGAGCTGATTTTTAATTTTGTTTTGACCAACATATGCCTCAAGGCTAGTGGGTCGCATGGCGTATTCACTTGTCTGCTCAGGCGTTAATGGCTGAGCTGTAATCAATCTTTCTTCTTCAATCATTGTGGTTGTAACTCGCTTAATACAAATCTTACAATATCACTGGTTTCTTTAAAACCTTGTTCCAAGGCTTTTTCAATTTCAGGGTTTATTTGCTGTTGGCGATAGCCTAGAGCAATTAAAGCTGCTGTCGCATCTTTTTGGTGACGGAATGCTGGATTTTGTTTAGGGATCTCCGTAGAAGGGAGTACCCAGTTAGTAAATCGATTTTGGCATTCTACAACTATTTTCTCAGCAACCTTTTTTCCTACGCCTTTACAATTTAGTAAGATTTGAGGGGTTTTATTCTGAATGGCTAATACTAGGTCATTCATGCTCAGGCTAGATAATAAGTTGATTGCCATTTTCGGGCCAACACCACTCACTTTAATCAATGTTTTAAAAGTTTCTCTTTCTTCATGAGATATAAACCCATATAACAATTGTGCGTCTTCACGAACGATCATCTGAATATAAATAGTAGCCTGATCATTGATTTGATAAGTTTGAATAAGTTGTTGAGTGCATTCAATTTCATAACCGACCCCACCAGCAGTCATCAGTGTTAACCAAGGACTATCGATATATACTACTGTGCCTTGCATGCAATAAATCATATTTTTATACCTCTATAAGACCTACTATATCATCTCATATGGCACTAAAGAATACTACTTTTTAGGTTTGTAACATCATCTTAGCATGTAGTTGGTGACATATAGCAAGTCCAAGTGCGTCTGCTGCATCTACTGTTGGTCGACCTGAAAGCTCTAAAATAGTTTGAACCATGTTTTGAATATCTACTTTAGCTGCATTACCGTATCCGGTTACAGCTTGTTTCATAGCCCGGGGTGTGTATTCAAACACGGGACACTGTGCTTTTTTTGCTGCCAACATAGCAATGCCTCTTGCATAGCCAAGTTTGAGTGCGCTTTGAGCATTTTTGTAGAAAAAAACTTGTTCAATCACAACACAGTTGGGTTGATATTTTCTAATAATAGTATTTAAGTCATCAAATATAATACTTAAACGTTCCGGCATATCAAATGCATCCAGTCTTATGGTACCAGAAGCAATGTATTTTTTGGGTGTGTCAATGATGCCATAACCAGTGATACGTGAGCCTGGATCTATACCTAAAATCCTCATAAATTTTAACCAGTTTTTTTAGTAGATAAATTACTGAATACATTTTGAACATCATCTAAATCCTCTAGTTTTTCAAGTAAAACGTTGATAACTTCAAATTGGTCATTAGTTATGGTGACATCAATATCAGCCTGTTTAGTCGTTTCCGCATGAGAAACCTCACAGTGTTCTTTGATTTTAGCGTAAACCTCACTTAGTTTGTCTCGATCCGTTGAAATATAATAGTGATCACTTTCATCTGAAAAATCGTTGGCGCCAGCATCAATTGCTAATTCAAATAGTTTGTCTGAGTTGATTTCTTTTGGGCAATGTTCTTTTTGAATAATGATAACTCCAACTGAAGAAAACAAATATGAAACAGAGCCTTCTGTCCCTAAATTTCCGCCATATTTATTAAAAATATGACGAACCTCACCTACAGTACGGTTACGGTTATCTGTTAAACACTCAACAAGAATAGCAATGCCATGTGGGGCATAGCCCTCGTATGTCACTTCAAAATATTGGCTATCATCTTGGTTTCCAGCACCACGGGCAATGGCTTTTTCAACGGTATCTCTTGTCATATTGCCCTGATATGCTTTATCAATCGCAAGCCTTAATCTGGGGTTGCTTTCCTTATCTGGTCCGCCTTCTTTAGTTGCAACAACTATTTCACGAATGAGTTTAGTAAATAGTTTCCCGCGTTTTGCATCTTGTGCTTTTTTACGGTGTTGTATGTTCGACCACTTACTATGACCAGCCATTTTTTAAGTTTCCGTTTTAATGATGTTAAGCCCCAATTCTAAATATTGTTCTAAAGGTGCTGTAGCGGGTGCTTCACTAAGTAGACAACGGGCATTTTGTGTTTTCGGGAAGGCGATGACATCTCTGATAGAGTCAGATCCTGTTAAAAGCATGCAGAATCGATCAACCCCAAGAGCAAAACCACCATGAGGTGGCGCGCCAAAGTTAAGTGCTTGGATTAAGTGTCCAAAAGCATTATCAGCTTGTTGCTGGTTCATCCCAAGAACATCTAAAACAGCATATTGCATTTGAGGTTGATGAATACGAATAGATCCCCCGCCAATTTCATAGCCATTGAGAACTAAGTCATATGCACGTGCACGACTTTCTAACGGTGCTTTTTTGAACGTTTCTACGTCTATTTCAGTTGGTGCTGTGAATGGATGGTGGCACGCCTGAATATGTTGGCCTTGTTGATCGTTTGTAACCTCAAACATTGGCCAATCAACTACCCACAGGGGTTTCCATCCAGTCTCAATTAAATTTAAATCTTTCCCGAGGGTGTCTCTAAGTGCGCTCATTGTTTGGCATACGGTTGCATCTGTGCCCGCGCCAAAGAAAATAATGTCACCGTCTTTGGCATCGACTGCTGAAAGGACATTGTCAATTGTTTTTTCTGGAATAAATTTTAATAATGGTGATTGTAAGCCTGTCTTAAGGTCATTGCGTTGGTTTACTTTAATATATGCAAGACCTTTGGCACCTAACTGACTGACCATTTTTGTATAGTCATCTAGTTTTTTTCTAGATAATTGATCTATGCTGTTGGGTGCTTTTAGGGCAACCACTCTATGTTTTTCTTGGTTAGCTGGATCAGTGAATACTTTAAAGCCACAATCTTTAACCAACTCGTTAATGATAATTAGCTTCAAAGGATTACGCAAATCAGGTTTGTCGGAACCAAACTGATCCATTACATCATCATATTTGTATACAGGAAATGAACTTGGCAACACAACATTTAAGTCTTGGCATGTATTTCTGATGATGTCCTCAACGGTATTCATGACTTGTTTTTCATCAACAAATGCCATTTCTAAATCTAGTTGAGTAAATTCTGGTTGACGATCAGCACGAAGATCTTCGTCTCTAAAACATCTTACAATTTGATAATAACGATCAAATCCACTGATCATTAAGATTTGTTTTAAAACTTGCGGAGACTGAGGCAGGGCATAACAATGTCCTGGTTGTGTGCGGCTTGGTACTAAATAGTCTCGCGCGCCCTCAGGTGTTGGTTTTGTTAGTATTGGGGTCTCAATATCTACAAATGTCGCTTCTTCACAGTATTGGCGCAACTTTGCCATTGCTTTGGCACGTAAACGAATATTATTTTGCATTAATGGACGTCTTAGATCCATAAAACGGTAAGCTAATCGAGTATCTTCTTTAGGCAAGTGGTAATCATCCCCAATTGAAAATGGAGGAGATTTAGCATGGTTATGAATGATCATATTGGTCGCTACAACCTCATAAGCACCGGTAGGGATTTTGTCATTGATTGTTTCTTTAGTTCGATGACGAACTTCGCCCTCAATAGTGATGACAGCTTCAGCCCTTAATGTTTCGGATTTTTTAAAAACATCAGCTTGCTCAGGATTGCAGACAACTTGAACAAATCCTGTATGATCACGTAAGTCGACAAAAATAACGCCACCATGGTCACGTCGGTATTGAACCCAGCCATTTAAGGTAATTTTTTTTGAAATGTCTTTTTCGCCTACTAAGCCACAATAATGTTCACGCATAAAGGTTCCTTTATTTATTAATTGTTACTATTTATTCACCATTATTATCTTTTGGATTAATAATGCCAAGTGAGATAACCCATTTAAATGCTTCCTCTGTAGAAAGGTCAATGGGTCGAATATCTTTTTTGGGTACTATCACGATGAAACCAGAAGTTGGGTTTGGTGTTGTAGGAATATAGACTGATATATATTTTCCATCAGAGAATGATGATGTGCCGAAGTCTTCTGTTGATTCATTGGTAATGAAGGCGACACTCCACATATCTCTTCTTGGGTATTCAACTAGAACAACCTCATTAAAAGTTTTTGCTTCTGATGAAAAAAGTGCATTCATCGATTGTTTTGATGCATTATAGACTGAACGAATAAGAGGGATTTTTTTAAGTAACTTTTCCCATGCTGCAACAACCTTTTTGCCAATATATAGATTAACAGACCAACCAGATAATAAAATAAGTATTAGTATGAAAAGTACATTGATGCCAGGAATAGGGATGCCAATATAAGTTTCTGGTAGATAACCACTAGGAATTAAATCAAATAAGTGGCCAACTAACTGTAAGACAAACCTTACGATAAAAACCGTAATGATGAGTGGGACCCAGAATAAAAGGCCAGATAGAAAAGTTTTACGTAGCGATGATGAAAAATGACTCATGACTAGGATTTCGTCTCATTTGTATTTGCTCTGGGTTTAAAGTAATTATCTTTGTACCATCCGCCGCCTTTTAAAACAAATCCAGTTGCAAAAAGTTGCTTTTTAAGACTGTCGCTATTACAGGTTGGGCAAGTAATGAGTGGTGCGGCATTGATTTTTTGTAGTGCTTCATGACGGTAGCCGCAAGATTGGCATTCATATTGATTTAATGGCATAGTATTACCTGTAGTTGCTTATATATAACATGTTATATAATAAAGCAAAAATATTTTTTTGTTAAGTTTTTTCTATCAGAACCTTGCTTTAGTGAAGGTTTTTTACAGTGGGGAAGATATATAATCTTACTTCTATCGTTAAATATTACATAAATTATGCAAGACAATAACCCAAAAACATTATTAACTAAAGCAGTTCATCAAGCTGTAGATAGGTATTTTTCAAAAGTTGACGACTATGAATTAGCTGATTTACATGGTTTGGTCACTGATGAGGTCGAGAAGATTTTATTATGTTATGTTTGGAAATATACACAGGGAAACAAGAGTAGAATGTCAAGAATACTGGGCCTATCGCGTGTCACCCTAACCAAAAAGCTTCACAAAATAGCAGGTTTTTTAGATGATTAAAACAAGGCTAAAAAAAGTTGATGAAATTAAACATGATTTGGCATTTGCTCATCAGTTGTTTGCAGTATTTGGTTGGGATGATTTAACTTATACCCATTTAACAGCAAGAAATCCTGAGCGAGATAGCTATTTTATCATGCCATTTGGTCATGTATTCTCCGAGGTAACCGCTGATCAACTTTTAGAAATTGATTTTTCTGGCAAAGTAATTAATGGGAATCCCCGGGCTTATAACCCAACAGGTCATGTCATACATGGTTCAATTTATCAAATAAGGCGCGATGTGAATGCAGTGTTTCATTCTCATACACCATGCAATGTTGCTGTTGCAACGCAAACTGATGGTTTATTGCCGATCAGTCAATGGGGGTTGTTATTTTATGAGCGCTTTGGTTTTCATGAGTATGACTCTCTTGCATTACATGCACAAGTACAAGGTTCACAATTAATCCAGGATTTAGCTGACTACCCCGTATTATTGATGCGAAATCATGGTGTGGTTGTTGCTGGCAAAGACATTGCTGAATCTTTTTATATGCATTATCATTTGGAGATGGCTTGTCAAACACAGTGCCGACTTCTGGCTATGGGGCAAACCTTTAGTAAGCCAAGCCATGAAGTGTGTAGACGGTCATGTAAAGATCTCAACAATTTTGAAACACAAAATGGCCAAAGAGATTGGGCTGCATTGAAACGTAAATATAGACATTTAGACAAATCATTTTTTAATTGCGAAGGTGAATTATGAGTTATGATAATCAGTATAGTTTTGTAGATGAAAATCATTTTAATGATGTGATCGATGTTTCGGATATTCAAAAATATTATCGAAGTTCAGAAAAGGCAATGACACAGTTGCTATTTTCATCCTTAAGCAATAACGATCTTGCAAGAAAAAAGATTCACAAAGAAGCAAAAACTTTGATTAAAACAATTCGTGAAAAACCATTGAGCTCATTAAGTATTGAGGGTTTGCTCTTGCAATATAACCTTAATTCTGAAGAGGGCATTGCTTTAATGTGTCTTGCAGAAGCTTTATTAAGGGTACCTGACGTCACAACAATAAACCAATTGATTGAAGATAAACTTGGCACGCCAGATTGGTCTAAAGGTCAAGAAAGTCAGTCTACTTTGGGTCACGCAATGCAATGGGGACTAATTTTAACTGGGAAAGTTTTAAATAAAACAGATGATCTTAAATACATGCAAAATGTTTTGAAAAAAGTAGTTGCTAAACTTGGTCAACCTGCTTTACGTCAGGCAATAAACAAGTTTATGCGCGTTTTTGCTAGTCAATTTGTTTTAGGCGAGACATTGCCAAAGGCGCTGAAGGTTGCGAAAAAAGGCGAAACATCTGGATACTGTTACAGCTATGATATGCTCGGCGAAGCAGCACTTACTGAAAATGATGCTCAAAATTATTTTGAAAGCTATATTGATGCCATCAAAGCCATTCCAAGGGATGATACTAAGTCTATCTATGATAGACCAGGAATATCTGTCAAGATATCAGCTATTTTCGAGCGTTATGAGACAAGTCAGCACGACAATGTAATGAATACTGTACTACCAAGGTTGAAAGTTCTTTGTGCTTTAGCAAAGGATCATCACATAGGGCTTGTGATTGACGCTGAAGAAGCTGATAGACTCATTTTATCTTTAGAATTATTGGATAAATTAATGGCAGATCAATCATTAGATGATTGGTTTGGATTAGGCTTAGCAGTTCAAGCGTATCAAAAAAGATCCATGGCAGTTGTTCAATGGTTAACAAAACGAGCACGAAAGTATCAGAGACGCTTAATGGTTCGGTTAGTGAAAGGTGCTTACTGGGATACAGAGATTAAAGAAGCACAAGTGATGGGGCTTGATGATTATCCTGTATATACTGAGAAAGAACATACTGACCTTGCATATTTGGCATGCGCTCACAATATGATTCATGCTCAAGATGCTATCTATCCAATGTTTGCAACTCACAATGTCCTTTCTGTATTAACCATCAAGCATTGGTTAGGAAAAAGAGATGATTTTGAATTTCAACGTTTACATGGCATGGGGGAGCAACTTTACAAGCAACTTATGAATCAAACAAAATTGAGGTGTCGAATTTACGCACCTGTTGGTCCTCATGATGATTTGTTGCCGTATTTAGTTAGAAGATTACTTGAAAATGGTGCAACTTCCTCATTTGTAAATCAAATTGTTGATCAGAATGTACCAATTGATCTTATGCTAGCATCAGATCCACTATTATCAATTGACCCAAAATTAAGTCAACCCAACCCAAAAATTCCATTGCCAAGACATTTATTTAAATCAGGGCGTATGAATTCTCTTGGTAAAGATTTGAATAACCATGAAGTGGTTATTGACCTATGTCAACAAATGGATGCAATACCCTGGCAAGACCTATCAGTCAAACCGTTAATTGCGGGAGTGAAAAAATTTAACGATGCACAATTGATTACTAACCCAGCTAACCGAGAGCATATTCTTGGCCAGGCATTTAAAGCTACTCAAAAAGATGTTAACAAAGCATACGATAATGCAGCAAAGCAATTACCAACATGGCAAAAAGTATCTATTGCCGATCGTGCAACACTACTCAGAAAAGTAGCTGATAAATTGGAAGCTAATTATGCAGATTTTATGAGGCTTGTTATCTTAGAGGCAGGTAAAACTTGGCAGGATGCTGTAGATGAAATCAGAGAAGCGGTAGATTTTTTAAGATACTATGCTGACGAAGCTGAAAAAAGATTGGTTCCTCAACTATTAGATGGGCCTACAGGTGAAAGTAATACACTAACTTATGTTGGTAGAGGTATTGCAGTTTGTATTAGTCCATGGAACTTTCCCTTGGCAATTTTTATCGGTCAAATAAGTGCAGCATTGGTAGCTGGCAATGTAGTTCTTGCTAAGCCTGCGAATACGACCTTAGGTATTGCAACAAAAATGATTGAGCTTTTCTATGAGGCAGGTCTTCCTAAGGCGGCAATTCAAGTATTATTTGGAGACACCAGCCAGGTTGCCAAACCCTTAGTTGCTGATGAAAGAAATGACTTGATCATGATGACAGGGTCAACACAAACAGCAAAAGCCATACAACAAACCCTTGCACAACGACCAGGAGCCATCACACCATTAATTGCTGAAACGGGTGGTCAAAATGCAATGATTGTTGATTCATCTGCTTTACCTGAACAAGTTGTTGTTGACATTATAGATTCAGGTTTTAGAAGTGCTGGCCAAAGGTGTTCTGCTTGCCGTGTTGTCTTTGTTCATGAACGCATTGCTGATAAAATCATTTCTATGACAAAAGGGGCTATGCAAGCCTTAAATATTGGCAATCCTCAGTCTTTAAAAACTGATATAGGCCCTGTTATTGATCAAGCTGCATTAGAGGGACTACAAACCCATCAGAAATATTTAGATAAAATAGGCGAATGTTTATATCAAATGCCATTGAATAATTACTGTAATGATGGCACTTTCTTTGCTCCAGCCTTGTATGAAATAAAGTCATTAAGTGATTTAAAGGGAGAGGTTTTTGGTCCCATTGTGCATCTGATTCGTTATGGTAGTAAGGGAATTGACCAGGTCATATCAGACATCAATGCAACCCAATTTGGTTTAACGTTTGGGATTCATAGTCGAATAGAATCCTTTGTTGAAAAAGTCGTTGCAAATATCCATGTTGGTAATGTATACGTAAACCGAAATATGATCGGTGCTCAGGTAGGGGTTCAGCCGTTTGGTGGTCAAGGTCTTTCAGGAACAGGCCCAAAAGCTGGAGGCCCAAACTATTTGCCACGATTGTGTCATGAAAAGACCATTACTATTAATACTGTCGCTGTTGGTGGGAATGTAACTCTTATGAGTAAGAGTTAAAGTCTCTTGAAATCGTTTAAATCCATCTCTAAAGAATCATTGTTATTGTTAAGGTAGTTTTCAAAGAGTTGTAAATTTTTAATGCTAATTTTTTCATCTAAAACATCTAATTTTGTTGTATTTGCAAGCTGTTTACTTTCGATTTGAGCTGTACTAGGTGTATTGCGATAATCCAAGTGCTTGTGGTTGAAAACTGACAATATATTTTGAAAAAATAAAACAATGTATTGGATAGAAATAAATGTTAGTTCGCAACATATATCAATTGTCCTGAGTGTAAAGTACTTAATTACATTAATTGTTTGATAAAGTATTCCGTAATAATTTTTATGTTTGTTTAAGTATATTGCATATGCTTCGTCATCATAAAGCTTTTCAATCGGGGTACCCCATACCGCATCTTTACCAAATATAAACATTGGTATGTTTAAATATATTGCAAATAGCACAAGACAATCAGTTTTTAGAAGGGAATCATTAGATGTTTTTGATACTAATGCACTTGCTATAAAGGGCACTGTTATAAACCAAATATTTAAAATAAAAATAGGGCCAAGAGAGAGAAAGTAAATAGAGTTCTGAAAAAATGTTAATATAGTAGAAACACCATATTTAAGCGCATTCCGTGCCGATAGGTAACTTTTTGTTGACATTAAGTTTGTGATAAAAAATATTCTCTTTAATTTTCGGTTTAGGTCTGAAGAGTTAAAACGCAGGGCAGTTTGATTAAGGCGATTATCAACTGATTCATCTATATCTATAAAGAATTTAATTATTTTTGCAAAATTGAATACTTTTTCGTCGTATATGACATCGTTGAGAGCACCATTTTCAAGAAATTTTAGATAGTGATGGATGGTTTTTCCTTTTGGTAAGCTAATTTTTTTTGCCACAAGAGAGAAAAAGTTTGAGATCAAATGAAATGGCATCAAAAGCGTTAATGTGAGGCACAGTTGTATGATTTTCAAAAGAAAGTTTAATACATATACAAAGTATAATAGACCATAGTAAGTTGGTTTTTTTTGAATGTCTTTTTCATCATTTATGATCCAAGTAATGGAGTATATTTGATTGTAAATTTTTTTAACTAGGAGTTGTTCTAATTTTCCAAGATAAAAATTTATAGCTTGAATGCCAATATTGATTGATTGAATTAATATATTTAGCGTTAACCTAACAAAGATATATAAACTAAATGGTATGGACATTAAGAAAAATGGTGTGTGAATCAAAAAGTAATTGATATAGTCGGCATTTGTTTTGTAGGGAAGTTCTTGCATAAAATTACTTAAAAATAAATGTTATGTTTTAATATCTATCATGATATTTTAATTTTCAAACTAAAACAAATACTTTAGTTACTGTTAGTCATTGAAAAAACCTTATTTCTCAAAAGCCAAAGCGCTATTAGGTTGGGTAGACACATCAAACCATTAAAGGTATCCGCTAGTTCCCAGATTAAATCTACTTTAATTAAGGCGCCAAATACGATGCAAACCCCAATAAACCATTGAAACAATATTGTTTGGTTATTTTTTGTTAAATATTTAAAATTAACTTCTGCAAAATAATACCAGCCAAGGATGGTTGAGAATGCAAAAAATAATAATGTGATAGCGATGAGTGATTCGCCATATTTTGGGAAAACATCACTAAACGCACTTTGGGTTAAATTAATAGAAGTTATCCACATATTACTTGGGTATTGCATCATGTCTAAGTATGTTTGAGAGGTTAATATCACCAAAGCAGTCAGTGTTAATACCACAAAAGTATCAAAGAAAACGCTGAAAATAGCTAGCTCTCCTTGATCACTTGGTTTTTTTGCGTTAGCTGCAGCATGCGCATGAGGTGTAGAACCCATACCAGCCTCATTTGAAAACAATCCTCGTGCAACACCATAGCGCATGGCCTCCTTCATACTAACACCAATTAAACCACCAGCTGCTGATTGAGTTGAAAACGCAGTTGTGAAAATATTTTTTAAAGCAGGGTATACAAAATCAGCTCTATAAATTAAAACAATGAAACAACCTATTAAATAAAAAATTGCCATGGAAGGAACGATCTTTTCGCAAATGGATGCGATTCTTTTTACACCGCCTTGAATAATTAAAAGTAATGTGACGGCTATTAATAAACCACTGACCAATAAAGGCATCTTAAAGGCATGGTAAAAGGCATGGCCAATTGAATTTGCTTGAACCATACATCCAATGCAACCTAATGCAATGATTGTGCTTATGGCAAATAAATTTGCAAGCATGGGTTTATTGAGGCCGCGAGAAATATAATAAGCAGGGCCACCAATAAAAGTATTGCCTGTCTTGATTCTATATATTTGAGCCAAAATACTTTCTGCGTAAATAGTACCCATCCCAAAAAAGGCACTAAGCCACATCCAAAAAATAGCACCGGGTCCACCGGAGACAATTGCAGTAGCTGCACCCGCTAAATTACCTGTTCCAACTTGAGCAGCTATCGCTGTTGCAAGGGCTTGTCGAGAAGAGATGCCAATATTATTATCCACAGAAGTTTTGCAAAATAAGCTTAGTATGGTTTTAGGTAAAGTGAATATTTGTATTAATTTAAGTTTGTAAGTATAAAATATACCGACAGCTAGAAGTCCATAGAGTAACAAGTAGTCCCAAAGGAAATGATTTATAAGTACAATAATATTCATGAATTTGGATCATAACAGATTAAAATCACATAAGCCATAGATGGCATTATAATCGGTTTTTGTGTTTTTCCGTAATGAGTGATAAGACTTGTTGAATGATTTCTTCGTTTTTAAGAGAAAACACATCAACCATATCGTCTACTGGTGAAAGATTAATGATTTTTTGCGGATGATTAATTGCTAAAGAAATACGTTTACAGTCGTGGTTGTCTGCAAGCGCATTAATGTTTTCGTTAATGGCTTTATTAAATGTACCTTCAATAATGACATTAACCCCTGCATCCAATACACGTTTTGCATTTTTAATATCGATGATATTAATGTTTCGTGCAGAAATACCACTTTGTTCAATCTCATTAAAGATAATGTCTTGCGGTAGTTGGATAATTTTGGGTAGAGGAATGGGAACATAAATGAGATCTTCTTCGTACAACTGATCACATATTTTCTCGTGTATGCACATTAAACTTGGATCTTCGTGTTCTATTATTATTATCCTCATATCAATATTATAGGAAATATTTACTAATTAGTTGTTAAAATTTATCTATAATTCCATAATATAAACTTACTTAGAAGGATTTCATCTATGACTTATAACAATGCGTTCACTTTAATTAAAGAAACAAAACATCCGTCTTTAGACCAAAGCTTATTGGAATTTAAACATGATATTACGGGTGCAAGGCACATTCATATTCAATCAGATGACCCCGAAAATACTTTTATGGTTGTATTAAAAACCATCCCAGAAGATGAAACAGGTGTTGCACACATACTTGAACACATCACCCTATGTGGAAGCGAACGTTTTCCAGTCAGAGATCCATTTTTTATGATGTTGCGACGTTCATTAAATACATATATGAATGCTTCAACTGCAAATGATCACACGTCATATTATTTTGCTTCACAAAATAAAAAAGACTTTTTTAATCTCATGCAAGTTTATTGTGATGCGGTATTTTTCCCATTGTTACATCCGTTAGATTTTGCACAGGAAGGTCATCGTAAAGCGATAAACTCAGATGGAAAATTAGAATATCGAGGTGTTGTGTATAACGAAATGAAGGGGGCAACGAGTGATTTGACCTCACAGCTTTGGCAGCGTTTAAATACTTTGCTATATCCATCTACAACTTATCGATTTAACTCTGGTGGAGAGCCAAAAGATATTCCTAACCTTAGTTATGACGGAATGAAAAAGTTTCATAAGAAGTTTTATCATCCAAGTAATGCGCTGTTTTGTACGGCCGGCAACATTGCTTTGTCTGAGCTACAAACGGGTATTAATGATTGGGTTTTATCAAAGTATGAGGGCCAACAAGAGGTGAAAGATGTTCATTTGCAGTCAAGAATTGAGAAAAAGCAAATTAGAACAGAGTCATTCCCAGCACACAGTCAAGCAGCACATAAAGCCCACCATTTAAGGGCCTGGTTATTGGCTAATGCAACCAATGTCGATGAATGGATCATGGCAAAAGTTATGAGTTATTTACTTGCAGGTGATTCCGCTGCACCATTGATGCATTTTTTAGAAACAACATCTCTGGGTGCTTGCCCGTCATCTCTGACGGGTTTGCATGCGTATTTTCAACAAATGAGTTTTGTGATTGGGGTTGAACAATCTGATGAGCACGCTCAAAAAGATTGGGAGACACAAATAGATCAATTATTACAAACAATTGTCAAAACAGGTTTTGATAATGAACGAATTGCTGCTGTATTTGATCAATTTGAGCTTCAGCTCAAAGATCGAAGTGCCAGTACCCCTCATGGTATACAACTATTGTCGAGATGTGTTTTACCAGCCCTGCATGATCAACCTATCGCAGAGTATTTATTTTTAGATGACGCTCTACTTCGCTGTCAAAAAAAGCTTCAAGATCCTGAAAATATTTCAAATTGGATAAAAAAATGGCTGATTGATAATACTCACCAGGTCATTTTAACAGCCATTCCTGAAAGTAAGCTCATTCAAGAAAATACAAAAGCCATTGAGTCTGAGTTAGAAGATGCGTTAAGTCGTTTAAGTAATGATGCGAAAGATGATCTAGAAATAGGTGAAAAATCGCTTGAGGAAAGACAGCAGTCCTACCAGGATGTGAACGTATTACCCACACTTAGTTTGAAAGATTTAATTCAAAAAAATCATATAATCAAACCGGTTAAAACCCTTGAAAATACACCTCAAGTAGCGCTTTTCAACACGCCAACACATGGTATTACTTTTCAAAGTATGCTTTTTGGATTGCCGGCCTTACAACAAGATGATTGGCCTTTAGTGACAGTTTTAGCAGATATTATGGGCTGTGTTGGTGCTGGTGAGTGTAGTTATCTTGAGCATGAAAAAAAACAGACACGTTTCACGGGTGGTGTTGGTATTGACTTATGGTTAAATGAACTAAAAGATGGGATACATGCATATTTTCAATTGGAGACAAAGTCATTAAACAGACATTTTGATTCAGCTGAAACTATTTTGCACGAGATATGGCATACTAGTGTTTTCGATGATCAAGCACGAATTAAAGATTTAGTTGCACAGAGTGCTTCTGATGGGCTAGAATCCATTGCCTATAATGGACATCGATTAGCGATGAGCGCATCATGGGCCCAAGTGAATCATATGGGTTTTATTAAAAATAAGATTGCAGGTTTGCCTCAGTTTTTATACCTATCAAATTTGACAAAATCACTTAAAGATTCTCAATCACTTGAGACATTTTGTAGGGATTTAACTGACTGGTATCAAAATATTACTAAGGCCAATCATAGTGCCACTGGTTTGTTAGTAGGCGATAATTTATCTGAGGATAAATTATCTGCATACGCAAACCAATGGGATGTCAGTGGTTCATCACAGCCGCAGAAAATAAATTTTGTTAAGTCAAAACCAATTATTTGGCTTTGCGATGTTCAGGTAAATTATTGTGCGATGAGTTGTCCTGTGGAAAATATTTTTCATGACGATGCTGCCTCGTTTGCAGTTTTAAGCCAAATATTGACCAATGGTTTCCTACATAGGGTAATACGTGAGCAAGGCGGTGCATATGGTGGTGGTGCAGTATATAGACCGCTTTCGGGTGAGTTTAGTTTTTATTCTTACAGGGATCCAAATGCTGAAAATACATTTAAGGCTTTCAGAGATTCGATTGATTGGGTTATAGATAATCATTGGGATAAGCATCTTTTTGACGAGGCCATTATAAGTTTAATCGGTCAGTATGATAAGCCTGAAACACCTATAGGTGGTCCTAAACGAGTCTTTATGAATGCCTGTTCAGGATTCACAGAAGAAGACCGTATTGCATATCGAGAAAAAATTCTTAATGTTTCACGTGATTCAGTAATCAGAGTTGCTAACCAATACCTTTTGCAAGAAGATAGATTTGGAAAAGCACTGATCGCACCAAAAGAGCATAAATCTCAATACAGTGAAGCGGATTACGAAATAATTGAGATGAATTAAGTTCAGTCAGTTTCAGTTGGAAGTTTTGCATCTTCCCAGGCAGTTAGACCGCCGCGCACAGAATAAATTTCTTTGTAGCCCAGATCAACCAAATAGTCTGCAACTGTTTTAGATCTCACACCACGTTGACAAATAATAATGAAAGATTTTTCTGTATCGTTATATTTTTTCTTGAAAGAAGTAATTTGACTTTTGGGGTGATGTGATGCGCCAGCCACATGTCCTACATCCCACTCATGTTGTTCTCTAACATCAATGATTATATTGCCTTGGGCTTGCATTTGGAAAGCCAATTCTACGTCTATTTCCTTAAAAGTCATTTTGATATAGTATCGATTATCTTATTTTGATGCAATGGTATTTGTTATATTGTAAAAAAAATGTCAGTTTTAATGTGTTGTTCAACTTTGGTGGTTGGTTGTGCATTTAATAAGCGATCAAAGTACTTTTTTGGGACGCACAACGGAAAAGTTTCGTTTGTTAGATCAATGACTTTATCAAGATTGTCTTTTTGAGTTTTCAGCATTTTTTTAATGGTGTCAGAACCTTTAGAAAATTCGTTACAAGGCCATATTGTCGCAGAACTGATGTCATCGTCTAATAAACTGATGCCTCTTTGTAAGCTAGTCATCATAGGTTGTTCGTAGGCACTATTATATGCAAAAAGCCAATCAGTAGATTTTAACAGTGTTTCATTGATTAAACTTTTATCCCCCAGAACGAGAATTCTTTGTCCTAAATCAAATTGCTCAAAAATGTTCATAAGTTTTGCAAGATTATTGTTAAATTCTTCAATCGTATCTTGATCCTTAGGTGCTTGAGCAGAAAGCAATATAATGGCTTGTTTTGAAAAATGGCTGTCTCTAGTTGAATTCATAAAAATTAGTATAGTCTCATTTTTGAAATATGTAATGAAATTTCACATACATGTTGTGATTTGTGTTATAATTTTAGTAGATAAGGTTAAGTTTAGTATGTTTAAGAAACCTTTATATACAGTTATGTTATTTTTATTAATGACCCCAATGGTCTTTTCAGACCAAACTGTTGTTGAGTCAAAAAATGAATCGTCTAAAAGTGAAGTCTCGGAAGATCAAGCCGAAGTTGCGAAATATGTCTATTGTCCAGGCATAAAAAGCTTAGTAAGAGACGATGTGTCTGGAAAATGGAACGCACCCGATGGCTGGTTTAGTGTATCGTATTCGTTTGCCAAAAAAATTGATCACTATTTAGGGGCTGCTTTTACGGGAGGCAACATCGGACATATAGAGTGTTATTATACTTCAAGTGAGACAGGTGATAAACGCATTGTATTGAAAAATACTAAATTAGTTGAGTTGCCGAAATTAGATGTGTGGCAAGTTTCTGACCAAAATAGCAAAGTAAGTATTTGTAAACCCAATACAGATCAAGACTGTCCCTTTATTTTATATCAGGAAAATCAACATCCTCAAGATTTAGAAAGCGCTATTTTAAATATGCCGAAATAATCATTCAAATTTTGATTGAGCTACTAGTTAAATATGTGTTAATTTAGCACTGTTAACGAGGTATACTAATGAGCAGCGCAACCAACTCTATTTTTGTCGATCTTGATAAAGATCAATTACTAGAGCAAGCCCTAATCAGCAAAGAGGGTTTTTTAGGTGCAAATGGCGCACTTATAGTTGAGACTGGAGAAAGAACCGGTCGTTCACCGAAAGACAGATATATAGTTAAGGATCAGTTAACCTTAGACAAAGTTGATTGGGGTAAGATTAATCAGCCTTTTTGTGAGAAACACATTGATATGCTATGGCAAGAAGTTGAGTCATTTGCTAGAAAAGAATGTGTCTGTTATGAACAATCATTAAGGGTAGGCGCAAGTGATCAATTTGGCATCAATGTAAAAACCATTAATACTTATGCTTGGCATAGTCTTTTTGTTAAAAATTTATTCATTGATGAAAAGCCACATTCTGATTTAGCAAACTGGACATTGTTATCTGTTCCTCAGTTTAAGTGTGACCCAGAGAAACATCAAACCCATTCAGATGGTTGTGTGATCATAGATTTCACAAGACAACGGGTATTGATTGCTGGCATGCGTTATGCTGGAGAAATGAAAAAATCTTTTTTTTCTGTGCTTAATTTTTTATTGCCAATGAGAAATATTTTGCCTATGCATTGTGCGGCAAATCAAAGTGCTGAAAAAGATGATGTGTCATTATTTTTTGGTTTGTCTGGTACTGGAAAAACAACTTTGTCTGCGGATGTTTCGCGTGAACTTATTGGTGATGATGAACATGGTTGGTCTGATCAGGGTGTTTTTAACTTTGAAGGCGGTTGTTATGCCAAGTGTATCGATATAACTGAGAAAACTGAGCCACTAATATGGCGTGCCATTCAAAAACATGCAGTGCTCGAAAACGTTGTTGTCAATGATGAGAAACAGGTAGATTATTCAGATAGTTCAAAAACAAGTAATACACGTGCTGTTTATCCAAGATCATTTATTCCTAATTGTGAGCCCACAAATCAATGTCAAACACCCGCTAGGTTGATTTTTTTATGTTGTGATTTGTATGGGGTTTTGCCACCATTAGCCCGATTAAGCCCTGAACAGGCAGCTTATTATTTCCTCAGTGGTTATACTGCATTAGTAGGAAGTACTGAAGTGGGCGCAGGTGATGCCGTTAAACCAGTATTTAGCCCTTGTTTTGGAGCAGTTTTTTTCCCACATTTTTTCAAAGTATATGCAGATCTTATTCAGAATAAATTAAAGTCGTCTGGTGCCAAAGTCTATTTAATGAATACAGGTTGGCATGCAGGTGCTTATGGCTCTGATCAAGGTAAGCGATATCCTTTGAAATTTACTAGAGCAATCTTAGATGCTGTTCATACATCTGAAATTGAACAATGTGAATGGGAGATCATGCAAGATTTTAATTTCGAGATCCCAAAATCTTTAGCGGGCTTTAGTTCCCAGCAACTGAATCCAGCATCGACGTGGTCAGACCAAAATCAATACTGTCAAGCTAAAGAAGCATTGATTCAGGCTTTCCAAGATAATTTTTCTCAACACAATATTAAATCTTTGGAAGCGGTTGGCCCAAAAATGGCAGATATTTGCGTTTGAAAGAAAAGCAGTCAAGGATAGCCATCATTGGTGCAGGTAATATGAGCCGTGCATTAGTTTCTTTTTTGAATAAGCATAAAAATGAGTTTGGGCAGGTTGGTGTCAAAGGAAGAACGTCAGAATCAACCACATTGTTTGCTAATGAAATGTGTGTTCTAGATTGGTTTGAACAAAAAGACTGGGTCAATGCTAATTGCTGGGTTTTGTGCATTAAGCCAAACCAATTTAGTGATTTATCTAAAGCGCTTCATGATGAATTTAAGGCATTGGCAATAAAGCCTACCATTGTTTCTTTAATGGCTGGTGTTTCAATACAATCACTTGAAAAAACATTTCCGGGAACGCATATTTTAAGACTTATGGCCAATTTGTCGATTGCTAATTCAAGCCCAATGTTTGCAATGTGCGCAAACACTGACAACACAAATATTGATTTGGTAACCAAATTTAAAAAAACAGCGGATGTCATTGCTTTAGATGAAGAAAAAATGCATTTGGCTACTGTATTATTAGGCAGCGGACCTGCTTTATTTTTGGCAGTTCAAAATAAACTACAGGGTATCGCAAAGTGTCAGGGTTTTAGACAAGAAGATGCTTTGAAGATAGCAAAAGGCGCTTTACAAGGTGCTTCAGATTTAATGGATGCCAATCAGGATCCAAATAAACTAATTGCTCAAATTGCTTCACCTGGTGGCACTACGCAAGCAGCGCTAAATGTGGTTCATGAGAGCGGATTGCTTGCATTAATTGACGATGCTGTAGTAGCGGCATGTAAGAGATCTATTGAAATTAGTGACAATGACAAAAAAAATGAAAATAGCGATTGACAGTTGTAAAGTTTCAATACTATAGTACGGTTATAACAAACGAATACCCCCCCACAAAGAATGTAAAAATTTACCATTTATCATTTGGTTTGTTATTTCGCGAGGGGTTCTATTCCATTTAAATTTAAAATTGAGGATATTTATGATTAACGTAACCGATAATGACTTTTCATCTGCAGTACTAGAATCTGAAAACCCTGTATTAGTTGATTTTTGGGCAGAATGGTGTGGTCCTTGTAAAATGATAGCGCCTATTTTAGCTGAAATATCCGATGAATATGGTGAGAAACTGATCGTTGCTAAAGTGGATGTTGAGGCAAACCCAAACACGCCGGCCCAATTTGGTGTCCGAGGTATTCCAGCATTGATGATTTTTCATCGTGGTGAAGTTATTGGTACAAAAGTGGGTGCACTCTCGAAAGCGCAACTTAAAGAATTTATTGATGAATGCTTAGGTTAACAAAAAAACGGAAAAATTATGAATGAAAAAACAATTATAGATATCAATCAGATCAAAAGCTTGGCTTTACCAAAACTTCATGAATTGGTTAAGGAAAGTGGTATTGAAAACCTAAGACAGCGAAAATCTGAGCTGGTTTTTGGCTATCTGAAAAAAATGTCAAAAACTAATCAGGATGCTGAATTCCAGGCAGAAGGTGTCTTAGATATCATGCAGGATGGCTATGGTTTTCTTCGCTCCGAGATGAATTCTTACCGAAGTGAGCCAGACGATATTTATGTTTCACCTAACCAAATTAAGAGATTTGCTCTCAAAACAGGTGACGTTGTGTGTGGTAAAATTCGTCCACCTAAAGATAGTGAGCGGTATTTTGCACTCTCTCAAGTTCTTTTGTGTGGCGGATTACCAGCTGATAAGAATCGTTTTAAGATTGACTTTGAAAGTCTGACCCCACTTTTTCCTGATGAAAGAATTGTTTTGCCAAGAGATAACAACAGTAGTGAAAATATTACAACGCGTGCTATTGATTTAACTTCTCCTATCGGTAAGGGACAACGTGCTTTGATTGTTGCCCCACCAAAAGCAGGGAAGACGCTACTTGTTCAAGCCATGGCGCATTCAATCTTAGCTAACCACCCAGAATGTTATGTGATTGCCTTAGGGATTGATGAGCGTCCAGAAGAAGTTACTGAAATGCGTCGATCAATTAATGCTGAAGTGGTAGCAAGTACATTTGATGAACCTGCACAAAGACATGTTCAGGTTGCAGAAATGGTGATTGCAAAAGCCAAAAGAATGGTCGAAGCCAAAAAAGATGTTGTCATTATTCTTGATTCATTAACTAGACTAGCTCGTGCTTATAACACCGTTACGCCCTCATCAGGTAAAGTTTTGACCGGTGGTGTGGATGCAAATGCGTTACAGAAGCCAAGAAGATTTTTTAGTGCAGCAAGAAATATTGAAGAGGGTGGAAGCTTAACCATCATTGCAACTTGTCTTGTTGAGACAGGTTCAAAAATGGATGAGGTGATCTATGAAGAATTTAAGGGAACGGGTAATAGTGAGATACACTTAAGTCGTTCACTTGCCCAGAAACATCTTTATCCTGCTCTCAATATTAAGGCTTCGGGGACTCGTCGCGAAGAATTAATTACGACTGATGAAGAGCTTAAGAAAATGCTTGTTTTAAGAAAATATTTACAAACCATGGAAGACGCTCAGGCCATTGAGTTTTTAATTGATCGCCTTAAATCGACACAAAATAATAAAGAGTTTTTTGAAGCTATGCGTGGTGATAAATAGTTTATGATATGATGGACGTTAAGTTTTATAATACTTTAACAGCCCAAAAAGAACATTTTATTCCTGTTGATGACAGGCATGTAAAAATATATGTTTGTGGTCCTACAGTATATGCTCGACCTCATATAGGCAATGCTCGTCCACGGGTGATATTCGATGTATTGGCAAGATTCTTAAAATTGCTTTATCCAAAAGTGACTTACGTCAGTAACATAACTGATATTGACGATAAAATTAATGATGCAGCACTTAAATCGGGTCAATCCATTAAGGAAGTTACTTCTTTGTATCGAAGACATTTTGATGATGATATGGCGGCATTAAATTGTTTAAAGCCAGATATTGAGCCTACTGTAACAGATAATATGGATTGTATTATCGAGACCATAGAAAATATTATTGCTAAAAAGCATGCTTATGTGGCTAATGATCACGTTCTATTTTCTGTAGAGTCATTTGCGGAATATGGTCAACTGTCTGGTCGTTCAGTTGCTGCTCAGAAAGCAGGTGCACGTGTTGCTGTCGTTGATTTTAAAAAACACCCAGGTGATTTTGTATTATGGAAACCATCTTCGGGTCATGAACCTGGTTGGGAAAGTCCGTGGGGATTTGGTAGACCTGGTTGGCATATTGAGTGTACGGCCAATATCATTCGACACCTAGGTATGCCAATAGATATTCATGCAGGCGGAATTGATTTGGTATTTCCTCATCATGAAAATGAATTGGCTCAAGGGGTTTGTGCTAGTGAAGTTAAATTATTTAGTAAGTACTGGATGCATAATGGGTTTATTAATGTAGACAACGAAAAGATGTCAAAATCGATTGGTAATATTTTATTGGTGGAAGATTTACTTGAATTGGGTTCTGGTGAGGCCATAAGGCTTGCGTTGTTATCAACGCATTATCGTCAGCCTATCGATTGGACAGCAGATACATTAAAGCAAGCAACAGCTAATCTAAATAAAATTAATAAGGCGCTTAAACAATTTCCAATTGAAGCAAAATCAAATGTAGATTCTGATTTGCTGCAGACACTAGCTGACGATTTAAATACCCCGATGATGCTGACAGAGATTTATAAATTATGTAAGAAGGTTATGGCTGGGAATCAAAAGGCACATCATGATTTGGTAGCTATGACGCAAGTATTAGGCCTTGGTAATGAGATTGAAAGCCACGATCATCAAGCATCAAAAGCACTCATTGCTGAAGTTGAACAGTTAATAATTAAAAGAATTAAAGCGAAAAAGAATAAAGATTACCAATTAGCAGACCAAATACGATCGACCTTATCTGAAAAAGGTGTTGAGATACAAGATAAGGGTGAGAATACTACTTGGTCATGGAAAAAATAATAAAATTTTTTTTGTTTTGTTTGTCAAGCCAAGGTTTTGCAATGTTATCTTGCGATCACTTAGAGGGTATTTGGTGGGGTGAGATGTCAGATGAATCACATTTAATTTTGGATAACCCTATGCCTGTGGTGATGAAAATAAAAAAAAATCGCGACTGGTATATCGGGCGTTTTGAAATGATGGTTGATAAGCCTTCTATTACTTCATATCGATTGTTGGCAAAATGTCAGGATGGTGTCATCAATCAAATTCATTTTGTTAACCCCAAAAATAGTTATTGTGGCATACCATCTCAAGCAGTTATGCTAGATGACCCATTAAAAATGGATTTAAAGTGGCAAAATGCGATGATTGATACAAAGCTTCATGTCAATCTAGTATCAATCGATAAAGATGCCCAGGATTTATATTATCCTGAAAAGATGCATCTTCCAGAAACCTGTCATTAGTTATTTGAACTAGATAAGTATTAAGCATATTATCATTATTAGGAGAGTCATTAAAAAATTATGTCATTAGCAATAGAATTAAATTCAGAGCAAAAGAAAGTTGTTTGTGCTCCATTTGGGCATCAACTCGTTTTGGCTGGGGCAGGCAGTGGTAAAACAAGGGTTTTAGTGCATCGTATTGCTTGGCTTGTTGCCGAGTCCCAAGTTTCCCCTTATAACATTATGGCTGTAACTTTCACAAATAAAGCTGCAAATGAATTAAGGGCGAGGGTAGAAACTACCCTTTCTGGACAATTAAAAGGGATTATGTTGGGAACGTTTCATGGGCTTTGTCACCAATTATTGAGACAACATGCTGAAAAAGTAAACTTACCAAGTACATTCCAAGTCATGGATAGTGACGACCAACAAAGACTTATAAAAAAAATTCATAAGGAGTTTGGTCTTGATGAAGATAAATGGCCAGCGAAAAAAACACAAAGTTTCATTAATCAACAAAAAGAGCAAGGTAGACGGTCTAAAGACATAGGTCCAGAACACAATCCTTTTACAGCACAGATGATTACTATCTATAAACGTTACGAAGCGATGTGTGAAACGAGCGCACTAGTTGATTTTACAGAGTTAATGTTACGAACTTATGAATTGCTAAGAGACGATGAGGAACTCAGAACACACTACCAAACTCGATTGAATCATATTTTGGTTGATGAGTTCCAAGATACCAATGCCCTTCAATATGCCTGGTTAAAACTATTTGTTGGTGATAATACCTATGTGATGGTTGTGGGTGATGATGATCAATCAATTTATAGTTGGCGTGGTGCTAAAGTTGAAAACATCTTCGCATTTGAGAAAGATTTTCCAGATGTATTAGTGAGTCGTTTAGAGCAAAACTATCGTTCAACAGGTAATATTCTCGGTGCTGCGAATGAAGTGATCCATTATAACACTAATCGTATGGGGAAAAAACTTTGGACTGAGTCCAACATGGGTGAAAAAATCAGTGTTTACCAATCACAAAATGAATTTGATGAGGCGCGTTTTGTTGCTCACTACATCAGTAAATGCCTTCAACAAGGAAAAAGTTATGATGAAATAGCCGTCCTATATCGCTCAAATGCACAGTCTAGGGTGTTGGAAGAGCAATTAGTAAAACAACAAATCCCGTATCGTATTTATGGTGGCCTTAGGTTTTTTGATAGAGCTGAAATTAAAGATGCATTAGCTTATTTTAGATTAGTAGCAAATATGAATGATGATGCTGCATTTGAGCGGATCATTAATACCCCAACGAGAGGTATCGGTATGCAAACTTTGGACTCTGTAAGAGAGTTTGCTCGTGCAAATGCCATATCTATGATGACAGCAACACAAGAGATTATTCAAACTGACCGTCTTAGTGCTAGAGCAAAGATCGCGCTCGAAAAATTTGTAGAGCTTCATCAGTCGTGTTGTCAGTTAATTGCAAGCCACACCTTAGATGTTGCTTGTGATAAGATCATTCAATTATCTGGTCTGACCTCACTTTATCAAAATGACAAATCAGATAAAGGACAAGCAAAGCTTGAAAACTTGTTTGAATTATTTAATGCCATTAAACAGTTTTCAGAACAACAGCCAGAATCTAAGTTGACTGACTTTTTAAGTCAAGTTGCACTAGATGTTGGTGATGCCACACAACAGGGCGCTTCTCATGGTGTACAGTTAATGACTTTGCATGCGGCAAAAGGGCTCGAATTTGCAGTTGTCTTTTTGCTTGGTCTTGAGGAGGGATTGTTTCCTCATAAGATGTCAGCTTCAGACCCTGATCGGCTTGAAGAGGAGCGTCGATTGTGTTACGTAGGGATGACGCGTGCGATGCAAAAATTGTATCTGTCCTATTCTGAAACAAGACGTTTATATGGGCAAGAAGTATATCAGAGGCCGTCAAGATTCTTAGAGGAAGTGCCTGAAAAATATTTAGACCCAATTAAGCTCGGTCAAACGATAGATCCATATTCAAATAGGCAAAGATCAACACAATATTCAGGTTTTAGTAGTGGATCATCTTCGTCAGTAGATAAGCAGCCACTGAATCAAAGTAGTAGCGAAGCTGGGATGGGTTACCATTTAGGACAGAGAGTGAAACACCCAAAATTTGGTGAAGGTGTCATTTTAAATTGTGAGGGTGACTTAACAGATGGGAGAGTTCAGGTTAAATTTAACGAAGCTGGTGTAAAGTGGTTATTGGCCCAATATGCTAATTTAGAATTTTTATAATTTGGTATTATTTAATGATAAGGCTTGGTGTTCTAATTTTTTCAATGATGGTATTTGCCTGGCATGCTTGGCAAGATATGCATCCACCTACTTATGTCATTTTGAATGGTCCACACCTAGATGAAACAGCTTTATCACATTTTTTAACCAAACACCATCATCAAAATAAAGCTATCCTAAATTGGTTTAAAACACAGCCTTGGAATAAAAATGTGGTCATCCATAAAATAAATAATTCAACTTACCTTGTTGATATCGACGAACGCCTAGCTGTCGCTCAATGGCAGCATGGCGGTATGATTGATGATACTGGGAATATATTCTTCCCTTTGGCTAAGCACTACAATACAAAGTTGCCAACCATACAAGTGCCAGCAAAAGATGTAAAAACAGGTGTTCAATTTGTTAATAACTTGTCGACTACCTTAAAATCAATCAATAGTGTTCCATTCACTGTGTTTAAAATGGAACCTGGTGGCGATTGGGTTGTAGCTCTGGCATCTAATAGATATTTAGTGTTTGGGACAATGGATTTAACTAAGCGCTTGCAAGTAGCAAATCTTGTGGTCAAACGCTTACATGATCACCACGAAGCATGGGGTCGCGTAGATCTAAGATATAGTAATGGTTTTGCTGTAAGTAAAAATCCTTTAAATGAACCTTTTCATTGGCCAATGATTCAGTTATCATACGGATGATTGAGGTACATAAAGTGTTCAAAACAAAACAATTACATACAGCAATTGATATAGGAAATGCAAAGATCTCAGGTGTTTGCGCATCCGTCGATGGCGATGAAATAGTGATTAAAGGCGTGGCTGAAGCACCGTCTTTGGGGATTAAAAAAAGTTGTGTGATAAATCTAGAATTAGCAGCACAACAAGTCAAAAAAGTTTTAAAAGATTTAGAGACACAAACAAATAGTAGTGTAAAGCATATATATATTGGCATTTCAGGCTCAAATTGTTGTGGTTTTAATTCACATGGTGTAGTGGCCATAAAAAATAATGAAGTTGATGCTGATGACATTGCAAGAGTATTAGAGGCAGCAAAAGCTGTAAAAACACCTGCAGATCAGAAAATCATTCATGCGATACCACAGGAATATGCAATTGATGATCAAAATGACATTCGTGAGCCTATCGGAATGTCAGGGGTTCGCTTGGAAGCTAACGTACATATTATCACTGGGTCGAGTGTTATAAATCAAAATATTGAGAAAACAATTGATCGATGTGGTGTAAGCGCTCAAAAAATGGTTTTTAGTGGATTAGCTTCTGCCTCTGTATTGGTTTCACCAGAAGATAGAGAATTAGGGATTGCCGTGATTGATATTGGTGCTGGTATGACATCACTTGTTAGTTATCTTGGTGGTGGTGTACATCATACCACTGTGTTGCCTTGTGCCGGTGATGCTGTTACATCTGATATTGCTGCTGCATTGCGCGTACCTGTTCAAGAGGCAGAAAGACTAAAAGTAGAGCATGGCATTATGCTAGAAAACCATGATGATAACGAAACCATTGATGTGAATGGGTCAAGATTAAATAAAAATGTAAGTGCAAAATGGTTATCAGAAGTGATCGAAGCTCGCTATCAAGAAATTTTCTCAATGATTAAGACAGAGCTAATGAAGCATGATCTCAAGGATCAATTATCAGCTGGTGTTATCATTACTGGTGGTGCTGCTACCATCCCAGGATGTATTGAGATGGCAGAGATGATTCTTGGTATGCCAGTCACTCTGGCAGGTCCTGACATTGTACAATGGGGCGATGCTTTATGCCATCCAAAATACGCATCTTTAGCGGGTGTTTTGCGTTTTTGCACAGATTCAGTTGAATCTTTTGCACCGTTATGGCAACATCAGCGCAGGTACACTAACGTGGTTCAGCGCTTTAAGAAGCTTTTTCAAGAGAATTTTTAGGAGAAAAAAAATGGACGTAATTCATGAACACAAAGCAATCATTAAAGTGATTGGTGTTGGCGGCGGTGGTGGTAATGCCATTGCTGAAATGGTTAATCAAGTCCAAGATGTCGAATTTTATGTTGCTAACACAGATGCAATGGCTTTAGCAAACTCGCCTGTGCCTGGAAAAATTCAATTAGGTGAACAGTTAACAAAAGGCCTTGGTGCGGGTGCTGATCCTGAGATTGGTCGTCAAGCATCTGAAGAAAGTAGAGCTCAGATTCAGGCATTAATTAAGGATACGGATCTATTATTTCTGGCTGCGGGCATGGGCGGTGGTACAGGTACTGGAGCAATTCCAGTGTTTGCTGAAGTTGCAAAAGAATTGGGTGTCCTAACTGTTGCAGTAGTGACCAAACCATTTTCATTTGAAGGCAGTAAACGAATGCAGCATGCCATTGCAGGTATTGAAACACTGAGTCAAAATGTAGATTCTTTAATAGTGGTGCCAAATAATAAATTACTTACTGTGTTAGGCAAGAGTGTTTCTTTATTGGGGGCTTTTCGATCTGCAAACGAGGTATTATTAGGGGCTGTTCAAGGCATTGCTGATCTCATCACTCGTCCAGGTTTAATTAACGTCGACTTTGCTGATGTTCGAACTGTGATGAGTGCAAGTGGTATGGCTATGATGGGTACAGGTACCGCAAAAGGTGATATGCGTGCTAGAGAGGCAGCTGAATGTGCAGTAGCAAGTCCTCTGCTTGAAGATGTTGATTTGTCAGGTGCTAAAGGGGTATTGGTCAATATCAGTGGTGGTTTAGATATGACGATTGGTGAGTTCGAAACGGTTGGTGATACCATACGTCAGTTCACATCAGATAATGCGACAGTTGTTGTTGGTACAGTTGTTGATACAACGCTAAATGACGAATTGAAAGTGACAGTTGTGGTGACGGGTTTAGCACAGAAGTCAACAACTTCAAGATTTGGTGTTAGACAGCAAAGTATTACAAGGCCAGTAGTAAGAAAGGCTAAAGAAAATACGCCAAACGCAGAAATGTTAGAGTCAAAAGAAAATGAAGAAACAGATTTGTTAGATGTACCAGCGTTTTTAAGACAGGAAAGCGAACAAGAGAGCTAAGCATGTATCAAAGAACCTTGAGAAGCTGTATTGCAGCGAATGGCATTGGTGTGCATTCAGGATCTCCAGTAAAGATATGGATTAATCCTGCCCCTGTAAACACAGGTATTATTTTTAGACATAAGACTAAAAATGGTGAAATTAAAATTGTACCTGCCAGTGTTGCACATGTCATTGATACCAGGCTGTCTACCTGCCTTGGGATTGATGATGTTAAAATTGGAATGGTAGAGCATCTCTTATCTGCAATCGCTGGACTAGGAATAGATAACTTATATATTGATATTGAACATGAAGAACTTCCAATTATGGATGGCAGTGCTTCGCCATATATTTTCCTCCTACAATCAGCAGGCATCAAAGAACAAAAAGAGGCTGAGAAAGTGTTTTTTGTTGTTAAGAAAAAAATTCTTGTTGGAGATAGTGACCAATACTGTTCTATCGAGCCACATAACGGTTTCCGAGTTGAGTTCAAAATTGAGTTTGATCATCCGTTATTCAATGCGGATAACCAGACAGCCATTTTTGATTTTTCATCAACAACTTATTTAACCTCATTATGCCGGGCAAGGACATTTGGTTTTGAAAAAGACCACGAGCTTTATCAAAAGCAAAACCTTGCGTTAGGCTCTAGTTTAGATAATGCAGTTGTATTGGGTGAAAATAGTATTATGAATGACCGAGGGCTAAGGTATTATGATGAATTTGTACGTCACAAAATCTTAGATGCTATTGGTGATTGTTATTTGCTTGGTTATCCTATCATTGGTCATTTTAAAGGCTTTAAATCAGGACATACACTTAATAATCAGCTTTTGAATGCATTGCTTTCAGATAAGGACGCTTTTGAATTAACAACAGATATTGATATGTCATTGTATCAAGAGCCCGACCACATCATACCTACTTCAGTAGAACAAACACCTTTAGAGGAGACGGCTGTTTAATTTTCTTTGTGCCAGTTTTTTTAAAGCGGCTTGAAGTTTAGGGTTTTTTTGTTTTTCACTCAATTTCACTAGATCTTCAGCATCTTCTTTTGTTAACGTCAGTTGTGCTGGACGTTCAGATACTCTTTCTAGCGGTTCGTGTTGTATGTTAGAAATGATTAATTTGAATCCACTGGGTAAACACTGTTTAATTTGGTGATGCCTTATTTTCAACCAACTTAACCAGGTTTCATTAGTGATTAAAATAATTTCTCGATCTTTTTCTATACACTTGATATGGTCTAAAATACGATTAGGGATAACTTTTCCTAGTGCTTTTAGTGTCTTTTCTGGATTTTTCAGTGATAAATGACTGTAAATGAAATTTCTTATTAATTGTTTATTGTTAAAGTCTGTTGTCATTTAAAAAAATCTGGTATGATCACTATTTAGTATTAAGTATTTTGAGAGAATATTCATGCGCATGCTTCAAAAAATTTTTGGATCTAGAAATGATCGGTTAATAAAACAATACCGCGTAGCATTAAAAAAAGTCAATGATTTTGAAAAAAAATTAACAAAATTAAGTGATTCATTACTGTGTAAAAAAACAGATGAATTTAAATCAAGGTTAGCTTCTGGAGAAACCCTTGAAGACATTAAATGTGAAGCGTTTGCTGTAGTCCGTGAGGCTGCTAAAAGGGTGCTAGGTGAAAGACACTATGATGTTCAGATCATTGGCGGATTTGTTTTACATGATGGTAAAATTGCTGAAATGTCTACAGGCGAAGGTAAAACATTGACCTCAACCTTGCCATGTTATCTAAATGGTCTAACAGGTAAAGGTGTTCATGTTGTTACCGTTAATGATTATTTGGCTAAACGGGATCATGATTGGATGGGTCAGGTTTATCGCTTTTTAGGCCTAACGACTGGTGTTGTTATTCCTAATATTTCGAGAGAAGAGCGTCAAGCAGCATACAAAACAGATATTATTTATGGCACAAATAGTGAGTTTGGCTTTGATTATCTAAGAGATAATATGGCTTTTAATCCCGATGGCAAGGTTCAAAGAGAGCATTTTTACGCCGTTGTAGATGAAGTTGACTCAATTTTAATTGATGAAGCCAGAACACCGTTGATAATTTCAGGTCCTGTTAATGAGAGTTCTGAGTTATATAAAACCATGCACAAAGTGGTAAAAACTTTGAAACCGACCAGTGACTCAGAATTAGAAGATGGTGATTTTACAATACATGAAAAAGAACGGCAGGTTCACTTGACGGATCAAGGTCACCAAACGGTAGAAGATGCACTTATCAAAATAGGTATGATTGAAAAAAATTCACGCTTATTTGATGCCGAGAATATCAATTTATTGCATTATTGTTCAGCTTGTCTACGAGCGAATTTTATGTTTAAAGCAAATGTTGATTATATTGTTAGAAATAATGAAATATTAATTATTGATGAACACACTGGTAGAGCCTTATCAGGACGACGCTGGAGTGATGGCCTTCATCAGGCAGTTGAAGCAAAAGAGGGTGTTGAGATTCAAAAAGAAAATCAAACTTTAGCATCAATCACGTACCAGAACTATTTTTTACTTTATAAAAAATTATCAGGTATGACAGGGACAGCTGATACAGAAGCCGTTGAGCTAAATCAAATTTATAACTTAGAAGTGGTAGTCGTCCCAACCAATAAACCAACTGCAAGAATTGATCATCCAGATGTATTATATCTGCGAAAGGATATGAAATATCAAAAAATTGTTGAAGATATTGAAGCAGCTTATAAAAAACAACAGCCCGTTTTGGTAGGAACAACCTCCATTGAAAATTCTGAATACCTATCGAGTTTGTTGAAGAAAAAAAAGATTAAGCATCAGGTTTTAAATGCGAAATTTCATGAGCAGGAAGCTTTTATTATTGCACAGGCAGGTTGTCTGGGCGCCATTACCATTGCAACAAATATGGCTGGTCGTGGTACAGATATTATTTTAGGTGGCAGTTCTAAGTATGCCATTGCACAATTAAAAAAGCCGGATCAAAAAAAGATTGAAAGTATTGAGAAAAAGCAAAAAGAAGAACAGAAAAAAGTCATATCGTTAGGTGGCTTATATGTATTGGGTACGGAACGTCATGAATCTAGAAGGATAGATAATCAATTACGTGGTCGTTCTGGGAGACAAGGCGATCCTGGGGCCTCTAGGTTTTATCTATCGTTAGACGATAATTTGATGCGAATCTTTGCTACTGATATGACTGCAGGGATTATGCAAAAAGTGGGGATGAAAGAGGATGAGCCATTAACGCATCCGTGGTTCAATCGAGTAGTTGAAAAAGCACAAAGAAAAGTAGAAGGGCATCACTATGATATTCGTAAACAATTACTCCAATTTGATAATATTGCTAATGATCAACGACAACTCATTTATGAGCAAAGAAACGAATTAATGGCATTAAGTGATGTCACAGACGTTATTGAGGGACAAGCAAATAGTGTGATTTTGAATCTTGTTGATGATGCAATGCCTACTCATCAGCCTGAAGAGCGATGGGATCTTGCTGGATTACAAGAAACGTTAGTGAAAGACTTTAAGATCAATCTAGATATTGTCACCCAACAATCCAAAGGCGTTTTAGAAAAAGATCAATTGATCAATGACATTAAGTCTAAGTTTAACGATCACATGCAACGACATCACAATCGTGCAAATGCAGAAATGGTAAAACATTTGGAAAGAACAATATTAATGAGTGTTTTAGATGAGCAATGGAAAGAACATTTGGCATCGATGGATTATCTCAGACAGAGCATTCATTTGAGGGGATATGCGCAAAAAAATCCTATCCATGAATACAAAAAAGAAGCGTTTGCATTATTTCAAAGATTTTTATCAAATATCAAATACAAAGTAGTGAGTAAGTTGTGTCAAGTACAACTGGTGGTTGAAGAAAAAAAGCCTGAAATGGTAAGTGCTGATGATAGCCCAGCCTTACCAGCAGAAAACATTAGTAGAAATAAGTCATGTCCGTGTGGATCACAGAAAAAATTTAAACACTGTTGTGGTAAAATCTAAAAGTAAATTGGTTTAGTAAATCTATTTAAAATAACCACTTGGATTGAATGCCAATTTCGGTAGACGTGTTTTTAGGCTCAAAGAATACTCTTCCACTAGGATCTATGGTCGGATCTGAGTCATCAATGTGCCAGTATTTGTAAAAAGGTTCAATAAAATAATTGTGTTTACTTTCTATTTTAATGAAATGGAAGCTAATACGAAAGCCATGGCCTTTATACTGATTAAATGTTATGTCGTAATAACCTGGCACAGTACTCGTATGAGAATGATTTGTGCCTTGCCAAAATAAGTCATATTCGATGTTACTACCCAAATATAAACCATATTTAGGTAGGTTTAGCCTATATTCAAAACCAATTGGGCTATAGAGGTATGATTGTTCTCGTTCGTATCCTTCAGCACCACTTGTGGTGATCGTATTAGTAGAGTCATCATTTAAATAACGATAACCTAAACCAATGAAGGGTATAATGTTCTCTTTATTTTTTAATGTATAGTTGATACCAACTAATTCACGTAGTTCAATGATATGATCATAAGACTCCATGGCGCCAGAGCCAACATAATCCATTAAACCTTCTGCATAATTACCTTCGAACTTAATCATATAATCGTTATAGATTCCGTAACTACCCAAAATACCAACCATAGATCCATTTTCTGACATGTATTGTGGTTCTTCATATGTCATATCTGAAAGATATATGCCTAAGATCTTTTCAACTGTGAAAGCTTGGATGGTTTCTAAGTTAAGTAGAAAAAAAATTAGTATATTAATAAAAGAATAAAATTTTTTTTTCAAAATAGATTCCAGATGATATATAAAATACTAAATTAAAATTTTCAGAAAATAAAGGTTGTTTATTCTTTAATCTTTAGGTGTTCGCAATGATCTTTATCGTTTACAAGTAAAGGCTCTTTAAAATAACCCAATACATAGCCACCGCCGCCTGCACCTGTGACTTTAGAAGTAATGCCTCCTAAAGCAGCAATTTCTTCCTGAATTTTTTTTACTTCCGGAGTGACCAATCCCCATTTTTCAAAACATTCATTAGCTAATTGGATCCCTTGTGAAATTAATTCTAAACCATAGTGTTTGTTTTCAAGACCTTTAAGTACCAATCCACTGGCTAAAGCCATATCGAGATCTATTTTTGGGTCAGCCATCAAAGTGACTTTTTCCACACATTTTTTTGTATGACTTATTTGGCCACTATCAAAAATATAAAAATATCCTTGATGCTGGCAATTTATAACACGCATATCATGATTTTTAAACCAAATCGGTTTTGTTGACATTGCACCTGCTATATCAGCACCACTACTATTGCCATGAAACTGTGTTTCAAAATGTAAGCTCAATTTAAATATATTTTCTATGTTAGTTTCTAAATCATAAAAATGATGAAGTAGTTTAGCTACAATCACAGAAAATGCCGCTGAAAAACCACAACCCCTAGCAATAGGAACGTGATTTTGAATGACCAGCTCTCCTTGAGGGGCATTGGTTTTTTTACCTAAATAATCCTGACCTATCTGCCATAAATTAGGAAAGTGTGCTTCAAATATTTTGGCAGTGACTTCATTTTGGCAAATAACTTTAAATGGTTTGGTTTCATCAAAATGAATCGATAAGGATTGGTGTAGGTTTGGAATGACAATGGCAGGAGCACCACGAATCACAGCATGCTCGCCAGTTAGAATGGTTTTGCCATGCGAAGTGAGTTTAATCATGTACTAACCTCACTGAGATGATATGCTTGCATGAATTGTGTAAAAAACGGTAGATCAACATCACGAAGTAAAACATGTATATTAGGCCCTGCATCCATGGTAGTTATTGGTAAAAAATCAGGTTTCTTGTACATAAACATTTTTAATTGATCAAAACAAGTTGCAACTTCGTTATTCCTGTAGTGAATATGATTATTTTCTAATATTGAATGCATATCTTTAGAATCATCTTGAGTAAGTTTACGAATGGTAGACCAATCGGCTTCAACTAAAGCGGGTATTAGCGAAGCAACACGTTTATTGGCTCTTTCGATTCGTTTGGGTAAATCAACACTGTTAGATATCATTTCATGTGCTTGCGATGATTTGATTTTTTTTTCGTCGCTTGAAATCATGATTACTCGATGATGTATATTAATTGGACATTGAAGCGCGACTTTTTGTGTGCCATGCCATAGTGCAAATGGTTTAAAAAAACTACGACACGATGAACCAGAGCCTAATTGACTTAAGTCAGCCATCTCATGGTTACTCGGTAGGCTTATGCCATTGGCCTTGCATAGGTATTCAGTCACCGCTTTTGTTATGGCAGCAGTGCTTGACGCCGAGCTTGCTAAGCCACAACTTGTCGGAAAAGCATTATAAGCGGATACATCAATGTAATCATTTTCGGCATTAAAGTGTTTTTTTATACGTGAAACATGTTTCAGTGCTTTTGTTTGTTCTGTTGTTGTGAGTGGTGTACGTTCATCTACAACGAAGCGATCATAACCTAGATGATTTGTTTTCACCACACAGGTGCTTGTTAAGTGGGGCAGAGTCATTGAAATACTAGCATTGGCTGCTTGATTAGAAGATAGATGACTTTTGCCCATATACTTAATGAGTGCAATGTTACTGGGCATGGTTGACTTAATTTGTATCATAATGGTCTAAATTGATTTGATAGTGAGTTTTAATTGGAAAAATATCATTAATGGCATGGAATGTTTTTTGTACATTAGATTTCTCAACCAGTATCAGCCATGTATCTTGACCTAATGCACCACTGCCACGAATATATGCCACATTGGGTAATGTATTAATGGCATCTTTATAGGGTTTATGTTTTTTAGTTGTAAAACCAAATGTTTCTAAGGCCTGATCATATTGTTGTTGCGCATCAACAAACTGAGAAAAATCTTTTTGCTCAAGTGCATCTTTAATAGGATTTAATGATTTATCAAGTGTTTCAAGGTCTAAATTATTTGGTATTGCCCTTAGGTGTGTATGTGTATTTAATTTGTCATTTGTTTTAATGACTAACCAGACATATTCTTGAAATGGCCATTCAATATGTTCACATATGTTTTTGTTACAATCGACCCACATCAGTCCTTGATACTGTTGTGCAATGAAATCAATCCCGCTCGGCGGCAAACCGTGCCCATCCCAAGCATGGTTTAGATACCATTGCCGTTTTGTGATCAAATCCGTTGATTGTTCAAGATTCTTATCACATAAATATTGATATAAACATGCTAATTCTGCACTGGACGCACCAACACCACCATGGTTAGCGATTGTATCTCGTAGTGCAAGCTGAGTATGAAGTTCGGGATAATTTTCAAGGACACTTAATCCAAATGTGCTTAATTTCATTTGATCAGAAGGCGTCAACATAAAAGCCGGGCCATAGGTTAAGACAAGTCCACGGCCAAATTGACATGCTGCGTATTCGCCAGATAGAAATGTTTTTCTATAAGCTTGCCAGGAATCGCTCATGGTTTTTCAATCTCATCAATGAGTGTTTTTAAAGTTGACTGTGTGATATGCCCGGAATCGTTTAATGTTTGTTCTAAGCGTTGCTTTAATAAAATTTCTGTCTCGTGAGAAAGTGTTTGCTCTTTAATCATATTAGCAATATGAAGGCGCATATGACCGGATACAATGCCATCATCTGTCAGTGCATACAATGCTGCGAAGTTTTGCAACAATCCGCAGGCAACAATGATTTGTGCCAATTCATTTGCATTTGGGTTGTTGAGAATATCTAAACTCAGTTTTGCAATGGGATGTTGCTTAGTGACACCGCCCACAGTGCCAATGCCCATTGGTATAGATAGCGTACCTTTTAATTGTTTATCTTTGAAATTCCATTGACTGAGGGCGCGATATTGACCGTCCTTTACTGCAAACGCATGCCCACCAGCACTGACAGCACGCCAATCATTCCCTGTCGCAATACACATCGCATCTATGCCATTAAAAATGCCTTTATTATGTGTTGCCGCACGGTGGGGATCTATGTTTGCCCATTCGCTTATTGCTTCAATTTTCTCTCCATGCTCTGGATCAAAGTCATCTAGGATAATTGAGGCACTTACTCTGGGTTGATTAAGATTAGAGAGAATGGCTGTTATGGCTTGGGCATTAAAGAATGTTTCAAATTTTGGTTTTAAATATTCGGCTGCTTGATTGATGAGATTGGCGCCCATTGCATCACATGGATCACAGTGAATATGAACAACTAAAAAAGGATTGTGATGATGGATAACGATTTTAGTTATGCCGCCACCTCGTTTTTTAAGGCCTTGCAATACAATACGATTGGTTTCTTCAATCCAACCATCAGTTTTCTCATGCCATGCTTTTGCCAGCATATCATTAAATTTGACGTGCTTGAATGGTACTTGTCCAATGATCTCTGAATTTAATGGTTTTGTGTTTAAAGTACCTTTTTGACGAATGAGTTTGCCCATTTTACACAATCCTGCGATGACAGAAGTTTCTTCTATCGCCAGTGGTAAATGATATATTTTTTCATTGATAGGGATGTCATTTGCTATTCCTAAGGGCATTGGGAAATAGCCGATTGCATTTTCAATCCATGCATTACAATGATCAGACCATTGAGTAGGGATCGTATCTTTTAAGAATTCGGCACTGTCCTTATGAATAATCCCATGATTGATAAGACGTTCAATACGATCAGCGGTGGTGCCTGTATAAAGTTTAGGTTGGGACATTTGCTCAAATTACCTTTTATTGTATATACTAATTAAATTAAATGCTGAGTGCAATTAATGATACCTAAAAATCAAGTCATATTAGTTGATGATTACGATCAACCCATCGGTCAAGCTGAAAAACATTTTGCTCATGAGCAAGGGTTTCTTCACAGAGCAATCTCGATTATTGTCGTTCGTTTTGATCAAGATAATGGTTTAGAGGTATTAATGCAAAAAAGAGATTCTGGAAAGTATCATGCACCAGATTGTTGGTCGAATAGTTGTTGTTCGCATCCTTTTCCAAAAGAATCTATATATGATGCAGCACATAGACGTCTAAAGGAAGAGTTGGGCATGACATTGCCACTGATTTATTTAGATCGATTGACTTATAAAGCACAGGTTTCAAAAACGATGATAGAACATGAAATAGATCATGTCTTTGTTGGTGTTTATGATCAACAACGCATTTGCCCAAATCCTATAGAAGTCTCTGATACTAAGTGGATGAAATTAGATGATTTTTCAAATAATATGAAGCGCTTAAGGGGGAAGTATGTTTTTTCACCTTGGTGTGATTTAGTTATGCGCTTAGTTTTAAGTCATAAAAACAAAATATCTACTTTGATCAAGTTTTAAAAGTCAAAATTCAAAATTTAGTCTAATCTTAAATATATGGACAAACCAATTATATTTGAGCAATTTTCAACACATGCAGTCATCACACTCAATCGTCCAGATGTATTTAATGCATTAGATCAAGAAATGATTAATGAGTTAAAAAAAGTAACCGAATTATTATCAAAGTGTGAAAAAACAAGATGTGTGATAATTAAGGCAAATGGCAAACACTTTATGGCTGGTGGGGATGTGAAAATGTTTGCATCTTTAACAATGCCTGGTAAGGAGCGACACCTGGCATTGAAACCATGGATGGAGCAATTACACGATTGTATGCAGGCGCTATCTAAGTTGCCAATGCCAATTATCGCTTCAATTCAGGGTGCAGTTGCAGGTTTTGGATTAGGTTTAATGATGGCATCTGACATTATTATTGCTAGTGAAATAGCTTATTTTAATTTGGCTTACATTAAAATTGGCTTATGTCCAGATGGATTGGTGAGTTATTGGTTACCTAGAAAAATTGGTTTAACTAAAGCCATGGAGCTGGCATTAACTGGTAAACGCTTGGATGCTAAAGAAGCAATGGATTTAGGGTTGGTTAATCATGTTGTTAAAGCGGATGTACTTGATTTAGAAACATCCAAATTAGTGACCGTTTTAAATCAGAATAGCCTCCTTGCAATGAGACATACCAAAAAACTACTCCGATTTAGCCTCGATAACGATATCAAAAATCAATCTTCCTTAGAGCTAAAAGCGTTTGGTCAATGTTTGGCTCATGATGATTTTGTCGAAGGTGTAAAAGCTTTTCTTGAAAAACGCAGTCCGAATTTCAATGAGAAAAGTTAAAAACCTTTAGCCTCACATATTCTTTCGTAAGCAGCTTTGATTTCTTGGGTCTTTTCTGTTGCAAGTTTTATATCTGTTTCTGATGCACCTTGTGCAGTCAAACGATCGGGATGGTGTTTGTGCATAAGCCGACGATAAGCTTTTTTTAAATTTTCTTTGTCAACCTTTAGATCAACACCTAAAAGCTTATAATCAAGTTGACTTGGCGCTTGTTGGTTTTTATAAGAACTATATCGTTGTCCTTGTTGCTGAAAAGATATATTAAGTTGTTGTAATATATGATTAATAAGCCTTTCTTTGTTCGGATGTATGGGGGGGTCTGTTTGCCTCATCGCGGCGATGGCCTGCATGAAGTATTGTTTTAATTGAGGGTTAATCAGACATTGCATTTGCACTTGAACTAAGACGGTATGTAAGGGGAAAGACTGTTTTTTACCGTTATTAAAAGCTTTTTGAACATGTTTTTTTTGATTTTCATCATAAATATTTAATTTACCCATTAAATCATTAGTAACATCAATTTCTTTTTTTGATACAAAACCATCGGACTTTGCTATATGACCAAGTATACTAAACAAATGGTCATAAATTTTTATTCTTGAGTGGTTTTTGTCTGCGTTTTTTGTAAAAGTAGTCCATAATAAGATGTTTTTACGTAAAGCCTCATCAAATTGATGTCCAACCCACAATCCAAAAGTAAATCCAAATAGACCAATATTCAGTGCTGAACCTAAAATAAAACCAAAAAAACCTGCTATTACTTTACCCATAATTTATATAGATATTAGCTTATTTGTCCAATAATGTTAAATATTTAGTTGGTTTTTGCACCATTATAGATTTTTTCAATTTTAAGCGTAATTAATATTATTTTAATGTATATATGTTACTTTAAAAATAGTAACAAAAAGAGAGTATTCATTATGACAATTGAAAATTCAGATGGTATTGTACCATCGCCAGTAAAGGTATTAACATCCGGCCACAAAGACTCTTTTAATAGTCAATTCCACGTCATTCCGGATGTTCATGGTAATTATTTAACTTTGATTCAAGAATGTTTCCTATGTATAGAAAGTTTTAGATGGGATGGAAAAAAAGAATTAATGACAAAGTACGTTGAGGCAAGTCATGCTGCAGCAGATAGGTTGAAAAATATGTTTGAAATCAGTGGTTATTCTCAATGTTATTTAACTGATTTAAGACAAAATAACCAAAAAGTTTACAATACAGTCGACGGAAACGAATTTATAGAAGAATTAAAAATGGATTTAAATAAATTTTCTTTGGAAACAAATGATCAAGACAAAGAAATTATTTTCGCTGGAGATTTATTGGCTGATCGACAAACAAATTCCTTATATATGCTTTATACATTTGCGGCATTAAAAAGAATAGGACTAAATTTTAAAATTATTTTCTCAAATCATGATGAACTTTTTTTCCAAGTGTTTGCCCAATTAAAGCAAGTGTTTCATGGCCTTGATAAGGAAAAATTAAAAAATTTCGACTATATTCAAGAAAATTTCATTAAAAATTTACGAAGAATCGTATCTAGTAAAATTAATACAAAGGGAATTTCTTATACAAAATGCTATGCATCTTTACTACAATTTGCATTGACGTTAGAAAAACAAATTTATGAGTTACATCAAGAAAATCAAGTACAAGATTCCAATGGTAAAATATCATTAGTATCTGGTTTTGCTGAAGTCATCGATATTATTGAAACAGTATATATCCCTAATTTGAAGATGGCCCACATAGAAGATTTAAAAACCACAGAGGGCAAAAGACCTTTTGTTACTACTCATGCCCCACAAGCCATGATCGATCAGAATGAAGCAGGTGCATTAGTTACAAATCTTTATAATCAAGTTCATGTAATAGACGATTATAAAAAAATTCTAAATATTTTATTAATCTATTCTCCTTATCAATCGCCATTTGCAGAAGAAATCAAGTATTTGCAAAGTATGTGTGACTATTTAGAGAATGTAAATGATGAAAATATACTTTTCTTAAAAGCATTTATCCTAAATTCAAAACCAATGCTAAGAGAGTCGCTTAATAACCATACGAACGTCATTATTGAATCTGAAAAGTTACTCAAAGACAAAATCGCATGGTTTATTGTTCAGGCGTTTAATCTCCCTCAATTTTTCATTAATTTTAAAGAATCCTACGACCAACTTGATCCAAATGAAGTTGATTTATATGATTCAGAAATGATCAAAGCAACGAATGCTCTTTATTCAATATCAGATCACTTCATAAATACCAAACAGCAAGTGTTTCACTATCGCGAAACTAAAAAATCTATACTTGAGCCTTTACAGCATGGTTATATTGATAATTTTTTTCAATTATGTCAGGATTTACGACATTTACAATTTTCAATCAATAACATTGCTAATCTTACTAATGAAGGACAACACAGTATGATTAGCTCTATTTGGAATTTGTATCAGTATTTAAGTGAGAATGATCGTGCCAACAGATTTGTGTGGGATGGTAGGTATTATCCTAACTTAGATCGATCAATGAAAGATTTAAAAAACATGTATAGTCAATTGTCATCAATTGATATGAGTGATACTAATTGGTACGAAAACCCAACTTTAAATAAAGTTTATAATTATTTTTATCAAAATCAGATGTTTGTACCCAATAAGCATGATCAAAACATCATTCATATTTTAAAAAATAATATCAAATCAAATATGAATCATCATCTCTACATCAATAGAGTTGTTATCTTTGAGATAGCACAACGAGTTTTGGTTTCAAAGTTTTCCAAACATGTTGCCCCATATTTAGAGATTTCAGATCAAAAAGTGACATCGATTTGGGGTTTGTGGCGACATATGGTAACGGACGCATATCAAAAGTCAGTAGATGCAAACATGGACGAAGAAGTAGTTAATCAGTTATTTGTAATGTACAGAAATATCTTGTCATATCGAATAATCATCGAGCAACTTTTATTATCCATCAATAAAGAAAGTATAAACGCAATATCTTAGGTAGATATCACCAAAAAAATGATAGAGAATATGGACTATATCATACAAACCTTCCCAAGTATTATTTATGATAGAGATGAATCTCAGGTAATGACTGATTTACAAAAATCCATCTATGATTTTGTTTGGAACCGAAAAGAAGTGAGAGGTGACCAATCAGGACAATCTTTGATTGTTAACCTACATGGTCATACAGGTAATGCAGACACAGAAGAAGACGATAATCGAATTACTATCGCTTCTCTTGATAATCAAGAAAGTAAGATTAAAAACGTACGTATTAGGCTTGAAGCTTCTAAAGCTGAAGAGCAAGAGCCATATGCTATTGCTAAAGAACCTACAAAATTAAAGTGTACACCAAATTTATTCAATAAAAAGCAAAAAAGAAATGAAACAGATAACGTTATAGCTGAAAAAAAACCTAAGATTAATAGTATAAATAACATGACATCTAATCATTGATATTATCTATAATTTTATATTTTTTCAATTATTTATGTTAAAATAACAACAACAATAAAGAGTTAATTATGCCTAATCAAAAAGAATCAAATATCGATCAAAATAATATGAAAGAAAACATTTCAAGTTCCTCTGGAGAGATTGTTTTTTCATCTTTGAAAACCATAGAAGATGGTCCTGCAAATGGGAAAAATTTATATGCATTCGGAGATGGAAACGGAAGTTGGATCAATATTCTAAAACAATTGTATTCAAGAGGTATCATTAAATATCAGCATGGTGATAAAGCATTTCAGCAAGAAATTTCTAGTTTTGAATTGGCTGAACAGAACGTTCTCGATGAGTTTCAAAAGTATGCTATTAATAATAAGGCAACTCAAATCCCGCCAACATTAGGAAATTTTTATGAAAACCAGGTTTTTTCATATCTCGACAATTTGGATGCTTTTTTTAAGAAATTTACATGTCAAAAAGTTTCTGGTGATCCAGTTGATGTTATCTTAATTGGTGATTTACTGAATGATCGCTTTACAAATAACTATGGAATGATCTCACTATTGGCAGCATTTGGAAGTGAAATAAACTTTAAGGTGATTTTTTCCAATCATGATTTTCATGCCATTAATCAGTTCAAGGTCTTAAGAAATGGTATTGATCAATATAAAAATAATGATCAGCACAGTAAAGAAAATCCAGCATATATTGAGAACTTCATTTTTAAACCATTATTAAATGAAATAAATAGAATGGTAGGTTCATTTGCCGTGAAAGATAATGCCGGCAGTGTCCTTGCCTCTGGAGTGCATTTTGGATTATCATCTATCACATGGTTTTTTACGCTTAAACATCTTGTTGGAAAAGAAAAAACAATACAACCACTTGAGCACTTTTTAAATATGGTAGATAAGTACTATTATCCTATTGTTGAGTTAGCTTTGGGTCGGTCTTACAAAACAAATGAAGAAGAAAAATATGCTGTCTTTACACATGCCCCATCCATGTTTACTATACCGAATCTTTCTAGCCTAAATGAGGATGCAGTTAAGGAACTTTGTATCAAGTTATTGAAAGAGGATCAACAATTAGGGGGTAGTTTTATAAATCTTTATTTAAAAGGGATAACTAAGAATAACTTTACTATTAATGTAGCTAAAAATATTTTAGATAATATTGCAACTTACCCGATAACAGGATTGTTTAATTACATGCAAAATAAATTTTCGGCCAACATTGATGGATTTACAGTAGAAAAGAAAAAATCTCTTGTTGAGTCGGTAAATGCATTAAAATCGGCTTATGAATCAAGTCTAAGTACGTACAATAATAGTATTAATAAAGAGGCAAAGAGAAAATCTTTAGTTCGGTCCATTGTTGAAATTATTTCTCTAATGTCGGATCTTAAAAATCTTTATTTACAAAATAACCTTATTGAAGATTTATTAACAGATTATGAGATTCTAAAATTCACTCAAAATAGAGTTTTATACAAAAACCCATATACAAGTTATATGACGTCCTTTCACGGTCATATAGGCTATATGAGTTCTAAAATCTATAATGACCATACTGCAAGCTCCTTTAATTTAGATTCTAATGGTGGAAAGGATAATCAGGAAATACATCGCTATGCAGGAATGCACACCATGTTTCAAGCAAACAAAGGTCAGGAAAAATTGCCTGCTACGCCTATTGCTGAAAGTAAACAAAAAACTAAACTTGAAGTGAAAAATACACCTGGTGCTTCATTTATTCAAGAAAAACAGAAGCGTCTTGATCAAAAAAGGATGGCAGAACATAAAAGAAAATTACAGGACTCTCATGGCACTAGTTATAGTAGTGTGAATAAGAAAAGATGATACTAGGGTAATTTATCTTTAAGAAAAGACGCTTAAAGTACGCTCACTTTAGAAATACAACCACCTGTGTGAGACTTGTTTGGTAATATGCGAAGCGTCTTTTGGCCCTGCGGGTAGTTATATTTCTCCCATGTTGCCACACCATGTCTCCCATAAGGTAACTCAATGTCTTGTAAAAGCGCGCTGGGATGTTTTTTTTTCAAATAGCACATAATGCCTTCATTTTCTTCAGGTGAAAAAGTACATGTGCTATAAACAAGTTGGCCACCTGGTTTACATGCTCTAAATGCATTAAGTATCAGTTGTTTTTGCATGCCAACACAAGCCTTGATTTTATTTACTCCCCAATATTTTAATGTTTTTTTTATATGAACATTAAATCTACTTTCGCAACTGCAAGGTGCATCTAGTAGCACTTTATCGAATTGTGCCATGAAGGTCTTATTAATTTTTCTACCATCTGATAAGCGACAATTTACATTGGTTATATTAAGACGCTCAAGATTAGCAATGAGTTTAAAAAAACGACTTTTCGATTGGTCATTGGCAACGATTTGTCCTGTATTATGCATTAAAATTGCCATTAAAAACGTTTTTCCACCAGGTGCTGCAGTTAAATCAAGAATAGTATCATTAGGTTTTGGATTTAAAGCTGCAACAGTAAGAATGCTAGGTAAACCCAATAGATAGAAATAACCCAAGTTGTGCATTTCATGGTAAGTCAGCATACTCTTATGTTGGTGGTCTATTGACCAAGTTAGCTCACCAAACAACGGTATTTCTGGATGAGGTTTAAGGTCTATACAAAGTTTTTCTAAGGTAGATATGGTTTGATCTGGATTATTTTTAAAGGGGTTTAATACAAAATATAATCGATTATTACCTGAGAATTGTTGAATAAAATGATTATAATCAGCGTCACTGAGCATCATTTGCATGCGATCTAAAAAAGCTTGTGGCAAAGCGTAGGGCATTGTCATCTTAGTTTTGGTTAATGACGTGTTGTGCGATTAAAGCTAAAAAAGCTACATAGCTTAGGAGAAAACAAATACCTTCTAAACGTGTCAATTTATTTGGTTTTTGAGTATAACATCTAATCCATAAATAAAGTGTGGCAGTGAGCATTAATGCAAAATCACGATAGACGATGGAAATAGGCACATCAATAGGATGGATGCATGCGGCAACACCAATGACAACCATTGTGTTTAGTAAGTTTGAGCCAATCACATTTCCAAGAATCAGATCTGGTTTATTTTGTTGGCATGCGGCAAGACTGGTTGCTAATTCGGGAAGAGAAGTACCAATGGCAACGACAGTAAGACCAATAATCTCATCACCAATATTGAGTTGATGTGCTATGAAAGTTGCAGACCAAACGAGCATTTGAGCACTAGCCATTAGAGCAATGAAGCTAAGTACAACCAATAGCCAGGCAGTAGCATAAGATGTGGTTAATTTAGTGTGTTTTTCATTACTTTGATTGGTTTGCAGGTTTAAAGATTTGTAAATGATCCAAGCATAAAATCCCAATGCGATAAACCCATAAGTGCGTCCTAGGGTCCCAGTAAGTAAAACGCCAAATGTAATGATGGAAACCAAAATCAAGTAACTAATCTCACCCTGCCAGAGTGTTTTCGGGATGCGGATGGGGCAAACGAGTAAGCTTGCGCCAAGTATAAAAAGGATGTTAGCAATGTTTGAACCATAACCATTTCCCAAGGCCAAAACGGGTGCACCTTTAAATGCTGCTATGATTGATACCATAATTTCTGGTAGCGAAGTACCAATTCCGATGATGGTAATTCCAATCATAAGCTCAGAAAGATGATGGTATTGGCCAATTAGAGTTGCATTATGTACTAATTTTTGTGCACTGAAAACCAATATGCACAAACCAACTAAAAGGATTAGTAAAGCGAATAACATGTCTTTAGTATTCCTGGAACATGCTTGCAATGCAACTCGTTTTATATCAATAGGTTTTGTGATACATTAGTCCAATGAACTGATTAAAGGTAATGTATGTACGAATATAATCCAGAACAAGTAGAAGCAAAATGGCAAGCATATTGGGATGAGCAATCCACATTTAAGGTTGGCGAAGACACCTCAAAGCCAAAATATTATGTACTAGACATGTTTCCTTACCCATCTGGTGCTGGACTTCATGTTGGGCACCCTGAAGGCTACACAGCTACGGATATTGTTGCAAGAGCAAAGCGTATGCAAGGTTTTAATGTGCTTCACCCTATGGGTTGGGATGCATTTGGTTTGCCTGCTGAAAGGGCAGCAGTACGCGAACAGAAACATCCAGCAGATATTACAAAAAGAAATATCAGCAATTTCAAAAAACAAATTAAACGTTTGGGATTGTCTTATGACTGGTCGAGGGAAATTTGTACCAGTGATCCTGACTATTACCGCTGGACACAATGGATATTTTTAAAATTATATGAAAAGGATTTAGCTTATTTAGCTGAGGTGCCAGTGAATTGGTGTCCAGCTCAAGGGACAGTCCTAGCCAATGAAGAAGTTGTCGACGGCAAATATGTTGAAACTGGTGATCCGGTTGAAAAGCGTATCATGCGTCAATGGATGCTGAGAATCACTGCCTATGCAGATCGGTTATTAGATGGTTTAGAAGGCCTAGATTGGCCAAAAAATGTCATCGACATGCAAAAAAATTGGATTGGACGATCAGAAGGCGCGGAATTAAGTTTTGACGTCCAAGGGCATGGTGTTAAATTAGATGTTTTTACCACGAGACCTGAAACACTTTACGGTTCAACTTTTTGTGTATTAGCACCTGACCACCCATTACTTAAAACCATTGTTACTACAGAGCAGGTAGATGCTGTAGAAGCCTATTGTGATAAACGTCGTTCTTTGTCAGACCGTGACAGAGACACCTTAGCCGGAAAAGAAAAGACCGGTGTCTTTACAGGTAGCTTTGTTATTCATCCATTGACCGACAAAGCACTACCTATTTGGGTAGCTGATTATGTCAAATTAGGTTATGGCCATGGTGCCATAATGGCTGTTCCTGCAGAAGATGAGCGTGATCAGGCATTTGCTGAAGCATATGATTTACCAGTTATTCCTATTATTGAAAATGGTAAGATGATCTCTTCTGACCACTTAGATGGTCTGACAATCGATCAAGCAAAAACAAAAATGATTGTTTCATTAGAAGAAAAACAGCTGGGTAAAGCTAAGGTAACTTATAAATTAAGAGATTGGTTATTTTCTAGGCAGCGCTACTGGGGTGAGCCTTTTCCCATGTTATATGACGCATCGGGTTTAGCCAGCCCAATGAATATTGATGATTTGCCACTGACATTGCCGGTGATTGAAGATTTTCATCCAACTGAAGACGGTCTACCACCCTTAGCTCGAGCTAAGGACTGGGTTAATAGTTCGCAGGGCATGAGAGAACTGAATACGATGCCACAGTGGGCAGGGTCCTGTTGGTATTTCTTGAGATACATGGATCCTAACAATGATCAAGCTATGGTTGACCCCAAAAAAGAGGCTTATTGGGGACAAGTAGATTTATATGTGGGTGGTTTAGAGCATGCAGTATCTCATTTATTATACTCGAGATTTTGGTATAAGGTTTTATTTGATTGTGGGGTTGTCAGCCATGAAGAACCTTTTAAAAAGCTTTTTAACCAAGGCATGATTCTTGCATATAGTTATCGTGATAAATTAGGGAAGTACCATCACCCTGATACGATTAATTTAGATGAGAATGGTAAGGCAACTTTGAAAGAATCAGGTGAGACATTGTCATCTATGGTTGAAAAAATGTCTAAATCTAAATTAAACGTTGTTAACCCAGATGATGTGGTTGCAGAATATGGGGCGGATGCATTACGTTTATATGAGATGTTTATGGGGCCACTTGAAGCCACAAAACCCTGGCAAACCAATGGTGTGAAAGGTATGTTAACATTTTTGCAACGTATTTGGCGTCAAACCATCGATGTAAATACAGACAGGCTGCAAGCAAATATCACAGACGATGAAATAGGCAGTCAGACATTTAATCAGGCACTTAATCAAACCATTGATAAAGTGACAAATGATATTCAAGCATTGAAGTTTAACACCGCCATCGCTCAGATGATGACTTTTATGAATATCTGTAAAAATGAAGCGAATATACCAAAAAAAGGTTGGGAAAAGTTCATTTTAGTCTTAGCACCTTTTGCACCACATATAGCAGAAGAGCTTTGGGCTAGGTTAGGGCATACCAGTACTTTGGCATACCATACTTGGCCAGAAGTGGAAAAAGCTTTTTTAACAGTTGAAAAAGTAAATATCCCGTTATGCTTGAATGGTAAAAAAGTATCCTTGGTTGAAGTTGAAAAGGGTATATCACAAGCAGAAATGGAGGCGCTGTTTCTTGCAGATAAGAAAATTCAGAATAAAATGACAGATTTTGAGCTTAAAAAAATAATTTATGTACCTAATCGTTTGTTTAATGCAATAGTGGTGAAAAAATGAAAAAATTTCAGTGGTGTCTTCTAGGTTTTTTATGCTTTTTTGGTTGTAGTTATGAGCCACCGAAAGGAATAGAGCCCATTAAAAACTTTGATAAGCAAGGTTATTTAGGGAAATGGTATGAAATTGCAAGGTTAGATCATTCTTTTGAACGGGGGCTTACATGTGTTTCAGCAACCTATGAACCAAGATCGGATGGTGGCATAAAAGTTATTAATCGAGGTTATAATGCTAAAAAAGGTCGCTGGTCTGAAGCAGAAGGGCGCGGCTATATGGTAGGCGAGGACAATATTGGCCAGCTTAAGGTATCTTTTTTTGGGCCTTTTTACGGCAGTTACATCATCTTTTATCTAGACGATCAGTCAGCCTATGTGACCAGTAATACCAAAGAGTACCTCTGGTATTTATCTCGTACATCTAAGGTATCAAAAAAGAAGCTGGACCACTTTAAGGCGTATGCAAAAGCACGTGGCTTTAGAGTTGATCAGTTGATTATCGTTGATCAAGCAGCTAAAGATAAGGGTGGTTGCCACGCTTAAAGCTAATACTGAAGATGATCATATAGATCATTAATTATCTTTTGTCCTCTATTGCGAATGTTAAATTTACTTCGCAAAAGGTAGGATAAGCTTAATTTATTTGAAAATCATATATTATTAATCATTGGCATAAGTAGCTTTGAATGTCTTTAATGGCATTGGGAATTCCTGCATATTATAGAGTTTATGATTAAAGCAATCTTTAGATGAAATAATAAAAGGTTTTGCCGAATTAATATGTTCTTGTTCAGTTATTGAATGTCTTACATAGTAAGTTAACTTATTGACCAATCTTGAGTAATATCTTTTTAAATTATTTTTTGGGTAGTCAATGAATAGTCCTAAGTATTGAGCAATTTCGTTTAGGTCTTGACGTGTTTGGTATCTTTCAAATGCACCTAATGTACTTATTGTCCAATCGATAATATCACTGGGATTTTCTTTATTAAACATGGAAAATACGGAAAATGGTTTTTTAGAACAAAACTGTTTTATAAATAATTGAAAATAATTTTCTAAATCTTCAACTGGCAAGTTTTCATTCGCTAACAAATGTTCTAAAACCCTTTTATAAACTGGGCAAGTATCTTTTTCCCAGCCAAATGAAGTTGGTATCCATTTATCATGTTTTTTTTGATAGTAATCAATAATTTTATTAAATTCGCTTTCATATGAAGGTTTTTTGGGTATATTGACGATGTTTAACGCGTTGTCGTGTTTATTGTGTTGATTGTTCATAATGTCACCTATTTGTTATTTTATATTTGTGTGAAGATCTAATTAGCCAAAATGAGATCTAAAAATGATAAATTTGTTTATATTCAATCGTAGACATTTTAAAATGTCAGATAGTTCGATTGATTAGTTAAGAATTTTTGGGATTTTGCACTATAAAAAGTCAGTGGTCTGTTTTTATATGGCTGGGTGAAATAAGTATCTCCCTATACTTTTATCATATCAAAAAAACATTAAAGCAATATTAATAATAAATTCTCTAATTTTTGATCATTAAAACATTCATCAAAAGAAGACTTTCTTATAGTATTAAAATAGGTTTAATGCACACATTGAATGATTATTAAACAGAATTAGAAAAATGATTATTGTTCTGATTCTGATTGAGCTTTAATTGCAGCATCATACTCTTCTTGAGTGAGATCATATTTATCAAATGCCATTTGCCGTTTCCAATCAGGTAAGTCCTCTAGCTTTTTTAATTTATCCGGGTGATCAGCTAGATAGTCAGCTTTTTTTTGATCTTCGGCTGTGAGATTTGCCAAGGTTGGGGTATGTACTGTTAATAAAAATGTCATTGAAATGAAGTATGTTATTTTGCTCATACAATTATTATAGTACGTTTTAAGCAATGTTTTATTGATGATTTAAACTTATTAATCAAGTTAACACGAAATGAAATCTGGGAAGATAAGTACTAGGGCCTAAATTTAAGTATTAAAGAATTATTTTTTTAACTTTGAGGTGCTTTTTGTAATGAGCATAGTTGATCACTACGGACTCTTTTTTTTGTTGATAATTTTAATTGCCTTGAAGAACCATTGGTTTGTTGACTAAAAATGGAGCACGGTTTGGGTGTATGATTGCTTTGATCGACGGTTTTTCTTTTTTTAATCACTGAGTTTTGATCGATCTCTAATGCCCTTTTATTAGAAAAAAGCGATGCATTTTCAATTTTTTCTTGAAAAATATTTCCAGGCATATACGAAAAAATCATTTTTTTTATGGGAGAAGGCATATCTGATCTAATAAAGCTCGATGTTTTAATAAATTCAGAAGCAATTTTAGAAATAAGAGGGCTTAAATGATCATTACGTTTTGTTGTTTGAATTAACATTTCTATTGCTTTAAACATAATGGCATCTTCTTTAACTACCTGTCCAATTTCATTTTCTTTTATAAGTTTTAATTGTATTTTTTTTGCAATGGCTTGATAAGCATTGGGCTTTGTATCTATACTCATGTCATTAATCACATGATTTTCATATTTGTCAATTGCGATTTTAGAAAGATTGCTCTTCGAACAATCTTTGAACACGTCTTTTAATGCTTTTAAGCTACTAGCCAAAGTCTGTTCATCCTTTGGCTCGTATAAATTAAGCATATTTTCAATGACTGTGCCATTTTCGAATATAGTTGTGTTCCCATGTGTGAATTTTGCATTTGTGATGATATTGATGAAAGTGTCATCAATGTGAATGGCATGGGCTTTTAACTTTTTAATAAAGCTAATTATTTTTGGCTCATCTACTAAATTTGTAACTACTAATTGTGCAAATAATTGTGTAATTTTTTGATGTTGTTCGTTGATATTAACATAACTTCGAATATAGCTGATTGCGTGATCTAAGATGATATCACAAAAAATGCCGTCAAATGAATTAACTAACAGAGCCATATTGTTAAGAAAATTATCTATATTTGATGGTTTATAGTGTTTCAATAAGGTTTTAATGATAACTTCTTGATATAAATTATTTGAACGAGGGTATTTATTTTTTAAATCAAGTAATATAAGAATAAAATTATCATTGATTGGAATGTTATATTTTATGATGCTATTTAAAAATAAAAGTATTTTTTCATGTCCTTTGTGATACCGTATTGTATAGAGTTTCTCTAACCTTGAATATATCTCAATATCTAAATTTGAACCTTTATAAGTGTTTAATGAAGATTCAATGGTTAAATCAAAAATAGCATTCGTGGCAGGGGCACTCAATTCACTTAGATAAATCGAACTTTGATCAGGTTTAAGTGCGAAAAAGTCAACATTTTCTTTATGAAATAAGCTTACCAATTTCTTTATTAATTCAGGATCATGAATCTTTTTATCGATATTATACATGATTAGATAAAAAGGTGTTCGTCCACCCTCTGCGTCTTGAGCAAACACATTTGCATTTGCTTTAATCAGTAATTCGATTAATTCAAAGAGGTCTTCCCCTCGATGTTTATTGAGATAAAATAAATCAGCCACCAAATGTAAAGGGGTTTGTAAACTTATGTTTGAAGCATTAATATTTGCGCCACGTGCTAATAAGTGTCTAATAATAGGTATACTATAGGCTGCATCATATTCTTTTATGACAACATGTAATGGTTGATCACCGTTTGTATTTTCTTCATTGACATCGGCACCTGCTTCAATCAATAAGTCAATGTTATCCAATAATCGGTTAAGAACATTTTCGTCTTGTAAATTTAATCTGTTTAGATAATACATCACTAAATTTAACGTGTGATGGTTTGATTCTAGGATGGGTACTGAAAAATTACCGCCATAACTAATTAATTTGTTAACAATTGTTGTTGGGGCATTACTTACAATTAACATAAAGGTATGAAAATTTATTTCATTATTCCAAAAAGCTAATTTTTCCTCAGGATTTAAATCAGATGCATTGATTGAATTTTTAATTTGTTCAAGCATTGTGCCCATGATGCTAAAAACTGCTTCATCATCATAATGGTTAGCTTTAACGGCACTTTCTAAAGCATATTCGCTAAGTGCATTGGCTATACTTAAATTTACTCCATTTAGTAAAAAATGATGGATCCAATTTTTGTTTAATTTATTTTGCAGGGCATAATGGAGCGCTGTATTTCCGTTGGTATCAACTTGGTTAATATTGCCACCAAATGCTATTAGTTTATAAAAATAGTATTCAAAATTTTCGTTATATTCTGGATAAATGCTTACAAGTTTTATAAGCTCATGAAATGGATGTGATGCGAATTGAGCGGCATCAAAATCATTTTTAAAATGTTTTTTAAAATTCCGTGCGGTTTCATTTTTAAAGATAATAAATTGTTGAATATTTTTTTTAAGCATTTTAGTTATTGTTATTTGTTATTGTATTACTTTTAATATTATCTAAAAAACATTATCATATTATTAAGACTATGAATAATTTATATTTTTTATTTATTTTTAGATTGGCATTGGTTTTTAAAGCTATGTTTTTGATTACAAGTCGTGTGAGTCTGTAGTGTGATGGTAAGCGAACATTATGAATCGGTGGTTATCGTATGGTTTAAGCGTGATTTAAGAATATCTGACCATGCACCTCTCTTGGCTGCTGTGAATTCAGGCTTGCCAATATTGCCGCTATTTGTTGTCGAAAAAGATTTTTGGCAAACCCACTCAGCCTCCAGAAGACATTGGTGTTTTTTACACGATTGTTTGGTCTCGTTAAATGACATGTTACAGCCGTTTGGTCAAAATTTAATTATTAGCATTAATCATGACACCGTTGGTGCATTGGACCGTTTACTCAACGAAGTGAAAATACACTGTATTTATGCTCATGAAGAAACAGGTAATGACTGGACATACCAGCGTGATATTAAAGTGCGCCAATGGTGCCAAAAAAATCAAATTGAACTTTGCGAACTACCAAATAATGGGATTGTTAGGCGACTAAAAAGTCGTGATCATTGGTCAAATTTAAGAAATCAACGTATGGCCCAACCATTGATAGAGATCCCAAAAATAATGAAAGCTTTGAAAAAGCCAATTCGCTTAGATGCTTTGCCAACCAAAACAGATCCTATCTTTGGACCGCCATTATTGGGGGTTGTACAGAAAGGAGGCCGTTGGCAAGCAGAGCATACACTTGAACGATTTTTACAAATAAATGCTAAACAATATTTATACCACCTATCGGCACCAGGAGATTCTGAACGCTATTGTTCTAGGTTATCTACTTTTTTAACTTACGGTGTTTTTTCGGTTAGAGAAGTTCTATATTCCTTGAATAAACGTTTAAGTCAAATGAGTTCGATGGAAAGAAAAGGTTGGGCTAGAGCTTTTTCTGCATTTAGATCAAGACTATCGTGGCGAGATCATTTCATTCAAAAATTAGAAGATCAACCAGCCATTGAATATGCATGTATGCATAGTGATTGTGAAAACATGCGAGAAAGACCAGGTAATAAAGCATTTTTACACGCTTGGGAGACAGGACAAACAGGTTACCCTTTGATAGACGCCTGTATGCGTAATTTAGTACATAACGGTTGGATAACCTTTCGAATGCGAGCGATGTTAGTTAGTTTTGCCAGTTATCACTTATGGTTAGATTGGCGTGATACGGGACACCATTTAGCAAGGACTTTTACAGATTATGAGCCAGGAATACATTATAGCCAATTACAAATGCAATCAGGCGTGACAGGTATTAATGCATTACGTATCTATAATCCTATCAAACAATCTGAAGAGCATGATCCAAAAGGTGACTTTATTAAAAAATGGGTGCCAGAATTGAAAAATATTCCTGTTGAATTCATTCATGCGCCTTGGACAATGCCACCAATGCTTCAAAAAGCTAGTAATTTTCAACTTGGAAAAGATTATCCCAAGCCGATTGTTGATCATGCCTTAGCCATCAGGTCTGCGCGTGAAAAGATATCTCAAATTAGAAAACAAAGTGATTTTAAAGAAAAAGCTGGTAAAGTCTATCAGAAGTTAGGCAGTCGTAAAAAAAATCAAACTAATTCAAAAAAAATAAAAAACAAACCAAATGGTAACCAATTATCATTTGATTTTGATTAATTTTAAATAAATTATAATAATCAGATATTTATATATGCTGTAATAACATTATGGAATAATAATAAATAGGAGAAGAGACAATGAAAAATATAATAAGCACAGGTGTTTTAGCCATTGTTTTAACCAGTTCAAGTATGGCAGGCATGAGTATCAACTCATTTGAAACCAATATGTCGAATTATACTAAAACTGCTTTCACAAAGGCTTCAACCATTGAGTCTGAATTAATTGCGACGAATCTTTACAAAAAAATGGGTATACCTGGCGCAGGTAGTCAAAAGTCTAAAGGAGAGGGGGGTTAAACCCTATCATTAAAAAGACTACATTCCCTTTAATAGAGAATGTAGTTTTTTTATGTCAGGCTACACGCAATGACTACAATAAAGAAAAGGAATATAAACTATAAGATTGAAAAAATATTAAGATGTAAAGGTTTAAGAAAAATATTAATAATCAATTGCTTGTAACGTGCTATAATAACATTATGGAATAATAATAAATCGGAGAAAAAACGATGAAAAATTTAATAAGCACAGGTGTTTTAGCCATTGTTTTAACCAGTTCAAGTATGGCAGGTATGAGTATCAACTCAATTGAAACTAATATGTCGAATTATACAAAAGAAATGACAAAAACCCCCTATACAGACCATGTGTTATTAGCCAGAAGCTGTGGCTGTGGTTCACATGATGAAGGTAAAGTTCACATTTTTAGTGAAGAATAATAATCAATCAATATATTGAGAGGTAACTCAATGAATAATGTTATAAAAATAGGGTCATAGCTATTGCCTTGTCTAGTTCAAGCATGGCCACAATGAGCCTTGATTCTTTTGAAACTAAACTACTGATACAAGAAAAGCCAGAACAAATGGCATATAGTCTTTTCTCAGGGAAAATAGGATCAAAGCCAGTCGGTGATGATTGTGACGCAAGGTCGAATGCCTCGGATTGTGGCATGTGAAACCCTTACTGATTATCAACTTGGTTACCCTAAGCTGTACATTTTAAAAAGTTAGGCGCCTTGCACCAAAATCCTATACATTCTATAATAAAATATTCTGGGGGCGTTTGGTTTCGACGTTGATGACAAAGCTCTAGGTGCATGTCGAGCTGGCAATGTAGCTCGTTAAACCCGTTGTACAACTTATAGTTGCAAATAAAAAAGCATCGAATGATGCCTTTATTAACGAAGCCGCAATAGCTGCCTAGTTAACCACAATAAGTACTGTGCTTGTGCTTGCTTGGCGTGGTCATTTTACACAAGCTCGTTTGTCTTACTGTTTCGGTAAGATAAATTAAACTTTTAGAAACTCGATATTTAGTGATTTGCACGTTAATTACTGAACATTTAAATAAAAAAACGCTGCTAAGCATGTAGTACCAAAAGTGGCGCACTGGCGGACGCGGGTTCGAATCCCGCCGCCTCCACCACTAAATATTTAATCAAAGTTTTTTTATATGATAAGGTTATATGGCTGTATGATCGACATTAGATATATGAATACTAGTCTGAGCATGATTATATTTATCTGTAAAGTTACTTTCAATATTTTCATGGTGAGCGAAAGCTGATGATATACACACCAATAATGCAGTTTTTATTAATTTAATCATGAGTTACCTCTTAGTTATTATATTTCAATTATAGCAAGAAATATTGTTCTTAGTTTAAATAAGTTTTTATTAAATCAATAAAATTGGTTCAATAACCTAAAGTATCATTGAGAAATTAATCTGACAGAGAAGAATCCTCTGGTGGTCTAAAAGTTTATTAATATAGAATAGAGCACTATAAGTCTTGTTTAACAATATAAGATAGATGCTATTTAATTTGTTGCTGTGATTGATTTATAGCTTGATTAAATAGATATCTTTGTGATGGGTGTATTAGTTTTAGTCCAGTTGTATCACAATACTCATTGTACTGTTGAAGTATCTGTATGACATTATTAACACCTAAGTAATCACAAATGGCAAGGAGTTTTTGTGTGCGTGCTTCTGAGTTTGTTACCCTAGCAAGAAGGTGAAGTATTGGCCAAGTTTGTTTAAAGTTTGTTTCTCTATCTTCTATAGACATTGAATGGTAAAACAAACAATGAGGCAGGATTCTTATCTTTTTCTTATAAGCATCAGTCGATAAGTTTGTCCTTCTGAAGTCTTTAAGAAAATTATTTAAGAAAACGTTCGGGCATATGCCATTGATTTTGAGTTGATCTGAGAACTCATCTATAGTCGGGTTAATTGAGCTACTTATCTCTGTACTTTCTTCTGAAGTTGTTTCAGCGAATACGGAAGTGTCTGTTAAAGAAGAAGTTTGTGAAAATGAATCTGGTGAAATTCTTTTTTCTGGTATTAGAAATACATCTTCAATGACTGAAGCACATGCAATGAATTTTTTTTCTAGTGAATAGGTGATCAATTTATGTACTAAACTACGTTTAACGTTTTTAAGTTGACTTGGCTTCATCGAATTGAACCAAGATCTAAGTTGTTTTGCATAGAATTCATCATTCAACTCGGATAGATTATTGCGATATAATCTTTTCAAAATAAATAGCATTGGATGAGGGTGTGTGTCTTTATTATGAACAAAAAGATGGTGTAGTGTTTGGTTGCTTAAGCGAAAGGATTGGTTTGATTTTATCAAAGAAACTACGTTGGCACACGCCTGATATATTGGAATATTATTTTTTAACATGATCTTGAAGAGTCGTTTAAACGTAATGGTGACAGGGGACAAACAAAGGGTTCTTTAGTTTGCTTTATAGATTGCGAATTTGAAAATATTGATAATGTAGAATGTTTAGTATTGAAAAGTGATTCAAATTTATCTTTTCCAACTAATGACTTAATAGCATTTAACTTTGTGTCATTGGGGTATGCCATATGTAATATTAATATGGCATGCGCACAACTCATTTGTATGCCATTGCTAGTGTTTGTGATAGCCTCAAAAACTTTAGTATCTAATGCTTCAATTTTCGCAATGAAAGTTGAAATACTTATTTTTGAATCAGCAAATGACTCTAAGATACCGGGTATATTTTGATTTTTATGTTTTAAATTATAGGTTTCGATTATTTTTTCGAAGTAATTTGCTATGTGTAAAAAATTATGTTTAAGTGCGTAATTATAACAATTAAGTCCGCGCTTATCTTCAGTCAGTAATAAATCAACGACGAACTTTATGTCATAATTTGAAAAAATTTGAGCTAATTTTGTGACGAAAAGTGCTTCTTGCTCAACCATGGCTGGGTTAGATAAACAATAATGAATGAAACTTTTATAACTTATTTGATATTCATTTTTTTTGATAATAAGTGGTTTTTTTTCTAAAAACGGCTTGATTGTTTCAAATGCAAAAGGCATTTTATTATCATCAGAGGAAAATAACCAGTTTTCAATATTTTCAAGTTGGGCGTATTCGATTGTATGCCCAATTGGGGTAATTTGTATATTCATAGGATTTTTATTCTTGATTTTTATTAACTTTATCATTTATTTAATTTAAAATCAATAATTTGTACTAAGAAAGGGGATGATTTTAGGTTATGAATCTTTTAAATTGGAAAGATATTTAGAACAATATGAATATTTAAATTATAGGAATTTATTGATATGATTCATTCCAAACCTTATGTCCCAACAATTAAAAAAGTTGCTGATCTTAAATCAGCAGCATTGTTGGAGTTATTAATCCATTATACCAGCAAAAATGAGAGTGATTTTTTAGCCTATACTGAAGTATGGCTTGAAATTGTTTTTTCTTCGGCAAAACCAGCCAAAGACACATTGTTGTCACTTAATACCTTTAGTGATGATGAATTTGAAAAATTAGTGAATATTGGTTTAGACGTAAAAAAAATCAATAAAACTTTAATGTCCTTTATTTTAGAAAATACAAAAAAGTATCAAAAATATGTCTCATTTGCCATTTTAATAGCTTATATGAGAGCAAATGATGCTGACATTCTCAAAGAAGATAATGTTGCAGTCTCTACTTGGTTAGTGAAAGAGTCCATTGTATCTAACGAAATTGATATATCTGATTTTGACAAAATACTTAGATTGCTTGGTGAAAAATCATTATCTTTGTTAAGTTATGAAACATACCAACAATTGAAAAAGATTGCGGTACAACTTAATCGGACGGATTATATCCGGTGTTTTAAACAATTTTCTTCATTATTATCAAGTAACCGTTTAGACATTGCCGAAAATGGTTTTTTTGCGATTAACTATAGTATTGATAACTACTACATATACATTAATCAAGCGCATTTATGGTCTTAAATATTTGATAATGAGTATTGTTGATGTTAGAGTAAAAAAAAAATAATACGAGAGTTAACAATGAAAAATAAAAATTACCCAACCGTTGAAGCGGTTATTAAAAATAAGTCTGCCTTTTTATTGGAACTAGTGTTGATGAGTGATTTGACTGATGTTGATAACAATAAGATCAGGCAAAATACACGTGCACTGTTGGATATTGTTTTTAAAACAAAAGATAGTGCTCCCGAGAGAACCTCAGAATGTCACGTTGTGACAGAAGATGTATATGAAGAATCTGATGAAGATTTGCTACTTTTAGATGAAATGTTTTCCAGAGAAGCTTTTTCTGTTTTATTAAGTAAAATTGATACAAAAAAAATTAGATATTTTGATTTATATGCTTTTTATAATGATGCAAAAAAAAATAATCAGTTGATCAACTTTATTGATTTAGTCATTAAGTACCAATTTGAACAAGCACAAATTTGGCTAACTGATAACAACCTTCAGTATATCGTGAAAGAAGCCATTGAATCGCCTCGATTAAGTTTTGATGATTTTCAATCATTACTTTATAAATTAACGATTCCGTTTGTTTGTGCTGACAAAAGTATTATTGATGGCATTTTGGTTTTTGCTTCAGCATTTAGCTACCCCATACATAAAGAATTAGTATCAATGTTTGTAAATAAAATTCATGCTGAATTTAAAATTATTCAGCTACCAGAGGATTCCCTTTTTCCCAAAACACGTACTTCTGAACTACATCTAGAGACTTCTTCGGATAAAGAAAATACGGATAACTGTATGCTTGATTGCCGTACTTCACCAAATGCTATAGGTAGTTTTAAAGACTTTTAAATTATTATAATATTATTTTTTAAAGATACTTTAAAAATTATTTATGTCAGAAATACCCAGCTCATTGATCAATATGTTTAAATCAGAATATAGCGTCAACATAAAAAATGATGTGTCTGTTATCACTTATTTAAGCAATACAATATGGTCAAATTACAGCCAATTAACCATATATACAAAGGTATGGCTGGAATTTGCATTATCTATAAGCAATGAAGCTGGTACTGATATACAACATTATGAACATAATGATTTTTGCAATTTAATCAGTCAAGCGCTGGATCCTACTGTATTTGATATAGAATATATTCTAAAGTTAAAGTGTTTGGCAAAAAAAAGTGGTCGCTTGGTTGAATTTGCAACTTTACTAAACCATTTGTGTCATTATAACTATGGCAATTATTGGTTAATAAATGATATGGCTTTTCAAGTGTGTTTCCACGCGTTACAGTTAAACCAAGACAAATTCAGCCATAAAGATTTAAAACTATTTTGTACGCTTTTGGAATATAAATTATGTTTTATAACCTCAAAACAGTTTGAAAAATTAGCTTCTCTAGCATATTTAAATAATCGATTAAGATGTTATAAGTTGCTCAATCTTTATAGTGCTCTTCTTTTTAAAGACTTGTGTATTCTAGAACCTTATTACAAAGAAGGAAATGGGGTAATGGCTAAGAATGTTCAACAATCACAATCATCAACTTTAAATGAATCTATATTTCAATCATCAGATGATGCGCCGATGATATGTGATGAGTTATCACCTTAAAATATTATTCATCTACATAAACCGGTTTTAGAGGAAATGTGTATGGATTTATATTGATAAATTAAATAAAAAAATGGTAGGTTTTTTTGCATGCAATAAACTAATTTTGTTTTGAACACACGTTTAAATTATGGCGTAAGCGCATATTCAAACTCTCAACAATGATTGCAAAAAACATGGCGCAATAAACATACTTTCTTTCAAAATGGTGTCCAAATCCATCTGAAACCAATAACACCCCAACCATAACTAAAAAAGATAAAGCAAGTAATTTAATTGAAGGGTGCTTTTCTATAAATTCGGCAATTGATTTTGAAATAAACATCATTATGATGACTGCAAGGATAATTGCTGTTGCCATCCAGGTTATGTTATTAACCATCCCTATAGCTGTAAATATTGAATCAAGCGAGAAAACAGTATCAATGAAGACGATTTGAGCTAAAATAAAGCCTGTTTTAGGGACATTTGGTTTTTTTGGCTTATTGTTTTTCGTCTCTATTTGCTCATGTATTTCTATGATGGCTTTATATAATAGAAAAAAACCACCCGAAATCAAAACTAAACTGCTTAGTGAAAACTCAACTTTGAATAGTATAAATAAAGTTGTATTTAAGGTTAATATCCAGCCAATGATGCTGAGTAGCATCAATCTTGAGCAAAGTGCTAAAGCGATACCTATTTTTCTGATGCGTTCTCTTTTTTGAGGGGGAACCTTCGATACCATCATATTTATGAAAAGAATATTATCAATGCCTAAAATGACTTCTAGCAATGTGAGTGATAAAATTGCAATGATGGCTTCGTACCCAAACATAAAAAAAAGTATAGTATAAGATGACTGATTTGTTTTATTTGCTAGTCATATTAGATTGGAGTAACTCAATAACCTCAAATAAGTCACCTGTGTAGCCATAATCAGCGACTTTAAATATGGGTGCATCTGGGTCTTTATCAATTGCAATGATCGTATGACTGTCTTTCATGCCTGCTAAATGCTGAATTGCACCAGAAACACCAAAACATAAATAAACATCTGGTGCAACAATTTTGCCTGTTTGACCCACCTGATAATCATTTGGTACATAGCCTGCATCTACGGCAGCTCTCGATGCCCCAACAGCAGCACCAATTAAATCAGCTACAGCTTCAATTTTTTTGAAATTTTCTTGACTACCTACACCTCTTCCACCAGATACAACAATTTTTGCTGATGTTAATTCTGGTCGATCGCTAGATGCTTCATCCATTTTTACCCAGGTAGTTTTTATAGATGGTATGGTAAAATCTATTTTTTCTGTTATTACATTAGCTTTTTCATCGATTTTTTCTGGTTTAAAGGCTGTCGGTCTAATTGAAATTAATTTAGTCTTTGCTTTGTAACTTACTTTTTGAATGGCATTACCTGCATAAATAGGTCTTTTAAATGTTGTTTTATCAATGATTTCTATGACATCAGTTAATGGAGTAATTTTCATCATTCCAGCAACTCTAGGTAAAATATCTTTTGTTTGGGTTGAACTCGACATTAAAATCACATCATAATCTTTGGCAATATTTGCAATGATTGGTGCGTACAACTCAGCAATAGGGTGTAATAATTCAGGTGCATCAATTGCGAGACATTTATTGACACGAGGTAGAGAGCTCACTTCAGTTAAAACATCATTAAGCTTGGAACCAATAAGCAATACATCACATATATCACGAAATTTACTTGCCGCTTCGATACAATTGACTGTTAACGGGTTAAGTTTTTGGTGCTGGTGCTCTGCAATGACTAAGATATTCATGAACAATGCTCCTTGATAATTTTAACGATGTCATTAATTTCTTTTATCATGGTGCCAGATTTTCTTTTTGGCGGTTCGGTTATTTCTAATACTTCTATTGCATCGTCTTTTGATAAATCAAATTCACTTATATCTAATGTTTCACATGGTTTTGCTTTCGCCTTCATAATATTAGGTAATGAGGCAAAGCGTGGTTCATTTAGTCTTAAGTCTGTAGTAATAACCGCAGGCAGTGTTATGGCAAGGGTTTCTAAACCACCATCGACTTCTCTTGTAACTTCCCATGTATCACCTGGTTTTATTTCTGATGCAAATGTTGCTTGTGGCCAATTTAATAGCGCTGCAAGGATTTGCCCAGTTTGATTGGCATCATCATCAATGGCTTGTTTGCCCATCAAAACTAAATCAATCTTTTCTTTTGAAGTAATTGCTTTGAAAACCTCGGCACGGTTTAACGTTGATATGGTTTCTTTTGATTCTATGTGTAAGGCCTTATCTGCACCAAGTGCAAGCGCGTGTCTAAGCGTTGTTTTTGTCTCTTCAGTACCAATGCTAATAACCGTTATGGTTTGGATGATTCCTTTTTCTCGTAAACGAATGGCTTCTTCTAGTGCGATTTCATCGAATGGATTAATGCTATGTTTAACTTGGTCATGTACAACGTGACCATCTTTGATTTGAATTTGAACATTGTAATCAATAACGTGTTTTACTGGAACGAGAACATGCATGTGATTTGAAACTCCTTTTCTTAAAAAAAATTATAGACTAAATATGACTTTAAGTCACTAGATTCGCAGATTCATATTGTTTTAATAATCTCTCACTTAATGTTGGTTTGCTCAGTGCATGCATGAATCTTTGGTGTAGCGTTTGATCGAGTTTGGTAAGGTATTGTTCACTCCATGCTTCAATAGTTAACACGTTATCATAGTCAATATTGATAAGGGCATGTCTACCAACTTGTGAAATTTGATGCATGGTCGTTTTTAATAGTAAATCATCTTTGTATATCAAAGGTATGCTTTTGGCTTTATTGGCGATGATCTCTAACAACTGTGCCATAAGTTCAATTGTTGTTTTTAGTGATTCAGCATCTGATGTATCTAAGAAGCGTATTTCAATGATGTGATGATTATCAATTTTTTTTGGGCGAATATAGTGTTGAACCGGATTTGAAAAATTATGATATACATAGTTTTTATTAGACTGTTTCAAGATTGACTCAAAAGCAGCTATTTTCTCCCAGGACATTAATGATTTTGGAAAAAAATCAAAATGTAGCCCCATTATGCCTGATAATAATGTATGTCTTGAAGAATGACAGTAAGTATTTTTTTTACAAAAAAATGGTGAGGATTGCATCAGAATTGAAAATGGCATACTCCATTGTTGCATCAAGTCGAGAATTTGAAACAATTCAGAGAGATGTTTTTCTCTGATATTGCAGTTAATATGAATCCCTGAGCATGAAAGTATATCTGAAAATTGAAAGCGTTTTCTTCCTGGAGTTTGTTTTTCAATCGTGGCATGAGGGTTAACGCCTTGGAAAAGTATGTTGTGCCCATGTTTATTAGCCAGTTGTTTAATGTCATAAATGAGATCAATTTCATTGAAAAGTGATGCTTTACATTGATGGGGATTGGTTTTAAATTCAATTAAATCTGTATGTGGTTCTAATGAGAATGTTGGTAGATTATGATTTTCTAGATACTTAACAATATCATTTTTTAAATTAGCTGCTTTAGTTATGGATTTAGGTTGATTATTAAGATCAACCAAATGACACTCTATTTCAATGCCAATTGTAGAATAAAACTGTTCCATACCTTTTGCTTCAATAAGCGTTTAAGTCCTTTTAGATGGCTAATTATAGTAGAAATCTAAATTTTTACAATTGTGTTATAATATAGGAATGGATAATCAAGAGGTGCTAAAATTTGATGTCATCATTATTGGTGGTGGACCTGCTGGTTTATCAGCAGCAATCAAGTTATTACAAATAGATCAGAGTTTATCGGTATGTGTACTCGAAAAATCAGCTCAAATAGGTGGCCATTTAGTATCAGGTGCCGTCATTGAGCCAACTGCCTTAGATGCGCTTTTGCCACAATGGCGCGATGATGCAAATTGTCCATTAAACGTTCCTGTTAAAAAAGATCAATTTTATTATTTTTCCAAAAGGCATTCTTGGCGTATGCCGACACCACCACAAATGAAAAATCATGGGAACTACATCATAAGTCTATCCAAGTTTTCAAGATATTTGGCTGCTAAGGCTGAAGCTTTAGGGGTCCAAATTTTCCCTGGATTTTCTGCTGCTAAACCAATTATTGAAGCAGGTAAGCTATGTGGTGTGGTCACAGGTGAAATGGGATTAGATCATAAAGGCAATCATGGGCCAAATTATCAACCCGGGATGCATTTGCAAGCCCCAGTTACGTTCCTTGCAGAAGGTGCTCATGGCTCTATAACCAAAGCGTTGATTAAGCACTTTGATTTGCGAGATTCATCTAAGCCACAAACCTATGCAATTGGTTTAAAAGAAGTTTGGGAAGTTTCTGACAAGGTTCATCAAGAAGGCCTCGTTTGGCATAGCATTGGCTGGCCCTTACCATCAGATACATATGGTGGCTCATTTGTGTATCATGATGCCAATCAACGGGTATCTCTTGGTTATGTGATTGGTCTTGATTATCAAAATCCGTATCTCAACCCCTATGCAACGTTTCAACAATTTAAACATCATCCAAAGTGTTTAAGGTTACTTCAAGATGGAAAACGCATTGCTTATGGTGCACGAGCCCTAACTGAGGGTGGTTGGCAATCTTTGCCAAAATTGGCTTTTCCAGGTGGGCGTTTAATCGGCTGCTCCGCAGGTTTAGTCAATACGCCTAAAATAAAGGGGATTCACAATGCGATGTGGTCCGGAATGATTGCAGCAGAAAATTGGATGTCGCATCAAAATCCCGAAAATACAACTTATGATGAAGCATTGAGAGAGAGCCGGGTAGGGAAAGAATTATATAAAGTTAGAAACATTCGTCCAGGTTTTAAAAAAGGATTGTGGACTGGTTTAGCGAATGCTGGTTTAGAAACGCTGACTATGGGGCACACACCTTGGACAATGTCCCACCACACAGATCATTTACAAATTAAACTCAAAAAAGACGTGAGGGCAATTAATTATCCAAAACCAGATGGGATAATAAGTTTTGATATTTTAACTTCAGTTAGGTTAACTGGAACCAACCATGCGGAAGATCAACCCTGTCATTTACAGTTGGCTGACAAAAAAATACCTATAGACATTAATTATTACCAATATGATTCTCCTGAAACGAGGTATTGTCCTGCTAAAGTTTATGAAATTGTAAAAGACGATGCAGGAAAGCCAAGACTACAAATTAATGCACAAAATTGTATTCATTGTAAAACTTGCGACATCAAAGACTTGAAGCAAAATATAAATTGGGTCCCGCCACAAGGTGGTGAAGGGCCAAATTATAGTGACACTTAATGTTACCAAAGAATATCGTTGAGTGTTTTGGTTAATGCTTCTTCTGATGAGATAAAATTTGTTTGTAAAATTTCACGAGTATACCGACTATTCGCAATGATTTTACCACCTAACTCGTCGACAATCATTTTGTGTTGTGGTGAAAACTGTTTTAAAAATTGCTCAAGAAACTTAGTTGTTATAATCCTTGGCATATTTTTCTTTAGATGGGGCCTTAAATGGATGATTTTTTCTTTAATTGTAGTTAATGAGATCGTTTCGTCAGCTAAGATAAGTCGTTTGTTTGATAAAAGATCATTGTCGATGATGTTTAAATGTGTCTTTACGATATCGTCAACGTCTATGGCTGGCCACTGAAATTTTGGCAAAAAGAAATATTGGCCATCAATCATCTTTTCTATTAATCGAATAAATGGGGTTGTAGTAAAATGATTGCAGTGTCCAAACACAGATGAAACATAAATGGTTGTGAAAATATTATCAAGTTTATTTTTTCTTATATATGCCCAATTCGCGAGGTCACTTTTTACAACCTGAGTTGCGAAAGGTGACAATGTTTCCCACTTTGGTTGTGAAAAAAATTGACCATCAATCAGATGAACGGTTGGGTCTGCCATATTATAACGTAATGATAGTATACTCGTTGTAACTACAAATTTTAAAATATGCTGCTTTTTTGAAGCTTCTAACCACTGAATGGTTTCGTGATGAAGCATGCGTATCCACTTTATTCTACCGTCCTCATTTAAGATGGGTGCTGGTGGCATCATATGAAAAACGATATCACAGTGGCTAAGTAAGCTTTCTTTAGACACAGTTTCTTGATCTTGTAAGCAATGGATAGTTAAATTAGACAAATCATCAAGGTGGTTCGACAAAAGTTGTTTCGAGGGCTCAATGAATGCCTCTTGTTCAACAATCCCCACAACACGATAACCCTGTTGTAAAAGACCTACAGTTACTGCTTGGGCAGTGAAATGAGATATATCTGTAATTAACACACAATACTGCATAGTTTTAATTCTTCTTATGATCTAATTATAGTTCTAAAAAAGCACTTATGTGTTTACAGGCGTATTTTTTCTATCTGATCGCTGAGATCATTTGAAATACTGACATTAATGGCGCCTAAATTATGTTCGAGTTGGGATAAATGAGAAGCCCCTAAAATAACCGATGATACATTAGGATTTTGTAAGCACCAAGCAATTGCCAATTGGGTCATATCAATTGAATAGTCATTACATAGATCAGCAAAAGCTTGTAATTTTTTAATTTTTTGCTGAATATCATCAGGCTGCCAATGCGGTGTTAAGTCAAAACGACTGTTTTTAGGCGTGCCTTGATTATATTTTCCAGTCAATAAGCCACCTGCTAAAGGACTCCAAATGGTCGTTCCCATTTGGTATTGTTCAAATAATCGTTGATATTCGACCTCAACCCGTTCTCGATGAAATAAATTGTATTGAGGTTGTTCCATTGTTGGGCCTTCAAGACCAAGTTGCTTAGCGCAATCGTACGCTTCAATTAAAGCTTCAACAGGCCACTCTGATGTTCCCCAATAAAGGATTTTTCCTTGCTGTATGAATCGGTTCATAGTTGTAACAATTTCCACCATGGGTACGGATGGATCGGGTCGATGACAGTAAAGAAGATCAACATAATCAAGCTTTAATCGTTTTAATGATTGATTTAAACCATCATGTAGGTGTTTGCGAGATAAGCCAGTTTGGTTAGGCTTATTCCCACCCCAAAATAGCTTTGTTGATATGATATATTCATCTCTTGGGTATTGGGTCAGTGTTTCACCCATGATGCGTTCAGCTTCGCCTTGCGCATAAGCTTCTGCATTATCAAAAAAATTTACACCATGGTCAAAGGCATAAGCGATTAACTCATTTGATTTTTTTTGATCAATTTGGTGTCCAAAATTGACCCATGAGCCCAAAGATAAAGCACTTATTTGAAGGCCACTACGACCTAATTGACGGTAGGGCATGTTTGAGTTTTTTGCATTTGACATAAACCCATTATGATATTAATAACTGCCCATATCAAGCAGTTACTAAAGTAGACTGTTTAGTTACAAAGTTCTAAAATTTCAATTATCAATGCAACTATGGTTACAGACTTTTATTTTTGCCATCACTGTTTTTTGAACTGGAGACATTGGTTTTATTTCTCGTAAACATACTTGATGTATTTAATTTATTTGAGTCAACTTGAGTATCTTTGACCAAATCAGAGGATTTTCGCTTCCCAGTTTTTTTGGGTGGAGTAAATCGATTAAGTTCTGATAAGTAAAAATTCATTTGAGGAATATCATTCTCATGTTCAAAATAATTTATAAGCTTCTTTAAAGTTTTTATTTGGCTTTTGGTATCAGATATTTGATTTGCTACATCAAGTGCATTTTTGAACCACATAAGTTGGGTATTTGGTCCAAAGTTTATTTGGCTACCGTCAATATAGTTTGCTTTTTTGTCACCCAGACCAAGGAGTGCATCTACAAGCAATTTATGATTACCAGTCTGTTTGGTAATTGGTATTGCCTGTAGGTACCAGTCAATTGTCGCATTGTATTTATCTGAATATCCTATATCGCCGAGGCTAATGAGTGCTTGAGCTTCTAAGGTTTGATATTTGTTCTGTCTAGCCATATCTAAAGCAACGAGAAACCAATCAATTGAATCACTGCGACCACTTAATTCCGACTTGCCAAGTCCTATCAGTGCTTGTATCTGTAGTTCTATATCCCCAGCTTCCTCAGCTAATGACAATGCTTTAACATGCCAATCATTTTTATCACGTTCTTGATCAGAGTACTTTGCATTACCAAGCTCAATGTGTGCTTTTATATATGCATGATTGGTTGTTTTATTGTCAGCATATTTAATGATGTCTAAATAGATGGCGTTATTATTTAGGTGACCTAGTTGTTTAGTAAGATTCAGTTGAGCTTGATCTAACTTGATGTCACACCAAGTCTTTGTACCCATTTTGGTATGCTCAAGACCAAAATTAAAATGTGATGCGGATTGATTAATGTCACTAAGTTTAAAGTATAATTTCCCGATTTGTCTATGAATTTCTGATTGATTTTCATAACCATAATCAGAGTCTAATAATTCGTTGAAAGTATCAAGTGATTGATATAAATCATCTAATTTATTGCTTTGACCAAGCATGACGGCTTTAGTAAATAATTCTACTTCTTGCATATTTGAACACCTATTATGATTGACTTCAGTATACAGAAAATATAATAAAAATAAACTTAATTAATTTTGTACTTTTGATTCCTTATAAAGAACACTAATTTTGTTATTGATATCGTAATTGTGTTGATTCAAACGAGTTCGCGAAACAATTTATACTGAATTCAATAAGCGGCCAACCATAGGCTGGCCGCTTCCTCCAGTAATAAGTAGATATGTCAGAATTGATTAATCACATTGAGTTATTTAATTCATGATTTAATATGTTGGCTATGTATCTGTTTTTTATCATGTCCGATGAATCAATCAACCTATTGATTATTATAACATATTTATGTTTTTGTAGTTTATGCAGACAGCTATAAATAATATTGCTAAGCTATGTTTATGATTATAGTTACAAGACCCATGCCTTGGGCAAAAGATTTATGTGATAAACTAAAGTCACACAAAATAATGTATGACTACCTACCAGCAGCTCGACTAGCCAAATCAACCCATCAATTACTACCTATTAATCAAGGAATTACAGTTTTTTTAAGTCAGTCTAGTGTGTTATTTGCGCCTGACAACCTTTCTTTAGAACATGTTTTTGCTGTTGGACCTAAAACAGCAAATGCTGTTGAGACTAAATATCTTTGTGAGTGTTACCATCCTAGACCGGGTCATTATTCAGTTTCAGGGTTATTAGAAGACCCATTTTTTATAAATCTTTTAGAAAAAAATACATTATTAAATGTCATTGGCGGTACGCATAGCGACGAGACTCGATTTGAAAGCTTAAATATTAAAGTACATATGTATGCCGTTTATGATATTTTGCCAATAGATAAGTATGTTTCAGTTGAACATCAACATGCTGAGATTTGGTTTACGAGTCAAAAACTCATGGAATTATTTTTTGATCATTATATACGTACCCTCAACCAAAAAAATCTGTTATCCTATGATATAGTTGTCCCCACAATGGTATGCCAAAAACGAGCAATCAAACTTGGTTTCAAGGGGTTAATTGAGGTAGTGGCTGATCCAAGAGATGAATCCTTTCTTGCCCATTATCAAGTTAAACATAGGAGCGAATAGATGAAACGAATCAAAAGATGGCTAGTCTGTTATTTATTTCCTTTAGCATTACTGGTTTTATTAGGCTGGTTGGTTTGGCAACAATGTTTATTTGATCAAGCATTAAAAAATCAAAATGTAATCCTTGAACAGCTTGAATCTCAAATTCAAGCAATGAGAACGCCTAAGGTAATTCAAGATGAAAATAAACACTACCAACAAATGGCTTATCTCGTTTTAGTTGATCGTAGCGACTTAGATTTGGGTAGTGCCTATTTAGACGTTTTAAAAGCTAATTATTCAGAAACCAATGATAGAAAACGTTCACAAGAAATTAAAGTACTTAAAGACCAAGTTGACACACTCAGATCACAGGTCAAAAACCGAACCAAACTCATTACTGAGCTACAATCGCAACTATCCAAGCCCGGAAAACAAAAGGATCCTACAAAAAATGGTTGGTTCCGTCCATTAAAAGGTTGGATAAATGTTGAATACCATGAAGGGAAACCAGGTAGTATTGATCCACAGCAGTGGCGTTATTGGTCAACATTAGAACAAGCCAGATGGTACTTAGTTCATGGTCATTATGATGATTATTTAGATGCCATTAGTAGTGTTCAAAGCTGGGTTAAGCTTTATCCTGGAGATGTTGATTGGCAAAACGCTTTACAAGAACTTGCCAAGCCACTTCAAGCATTAGACTTAACCACGCTGAGTGAGGATTACAAACAAACACTAGATTTGAATGAAAAAGTCGCACAAAGACAGCGTTTATTGAAAGAATCTCAAGCATCCAAAAAAGTTGATGAAACAAATGAAAAAAAAGAGGACCAAGTTGAAGTTAAGACCGAGAAACCGCGACATGGAGTGATTGCCTAATGTTTCGTTATATTATTTTTTTAGTGATTGTTGTGTCAACCAGTGCTTGGCTATGGGTTAATCCTGGTATAGTAGAAATTCACGTGGCAAACCTTAGTGTGGTGATGCAACTGGGTACGTTTATCGTATTGCTCATTGCATCATTAGTTTTGGTTAAACTCGTATGGCAAATCCTTAAATTACCCTCATGGTTAAGGCAAAAGCGGACCCTGCGTCAAGATAAAAAAACAAATCAATTGATGAAAAAACTATGTATACAGATGTCGCAAGGCCAGATAATAAAAGTATCTCAGACAAAACGAACTTTAGAAAATTTACCCATACACCTACTAGTACTTTTAGCAAAAGTACTCAATGATCAATTAACCTCTAAACAAATTTCTGAGAGCATTCTTGCGCATGAAGATGCCGAAGGATTAATAAGATGGATTGAGGGATTAGGCTACCTATATCACGGAGAGGGCGTAAAAGCACAAGAAGTGTTACGTATTGCTTTATCAAAATACCCAAAACATTCAGGTATCATTACCGTATTGGCACATAGTTATTTTCAAGATGCACAGTGGGCATTACTATATGATCTCATCAATCAATATAAACGTTACATGCCAAATGATGTGATTGCATTGTATCAGGACGAAGTAAATTACGAATATTTGCTAACTTTAATGAATCAACCAGAAACATTTGATCAGGTATGGCGTAAACTTCCAAAAGAAGCAAAACACAGCATTCATTATATGGATTTAAAAATTGAGCATCTACTTAACCAAAAATCCTATAAACAAGCAAAAACATATATCGAACGTTGCCTTGATGAACATTGGTATGACGATTGGGTCAATCAATATATGTCAATACCTGATCTAGATTCTAAAAAGTGTATCAAACAACTACTTTTTTGGTTCAAAAAAGAGCCAAAAAATACCATTTTGACAAACGCTTTGGCTAAAGCGCATATGAATGCAAACATGCTCGAGCGTGCAGGGACATACTTTGAGGCCACTTTTAGCCAAAGTGGAGATATTTCCGATGGTTTAGCTTTATTGGCTTTTTACCAAGATAATCAACCTGAAAAAGTAGCGCAATTAATACCTAAAATTTCAAGATTGGTTGATTAATTAAGAGATTTAATTTTAAAAAACTTAATGTTTGTTTTAAGTTTTGGTTATAAGTTTCACTGGATCGTCTATAATAAAATTATAATAAAGAGAAAAAAATGTTTAACGTATTATTTAAAGTTGTACAAGTCATCTAGAGGTATTAATAATGAAAGCTTATGTGGTTAATAATTATGGTATGGATGCTATTTCGATACCTGAGGACAGATCGATCCCAAAGCCAAAGTCTAATGAGGTACTTATTAAAGTAGCGGCAACTAGCATTAACCCCATTGATGCGAAAATACGTGCTGGATTGATGCCGCATGTACAGCCCCCTTTGCCTGCCATATTGCATGCAGACATGTCAGGCGTGGTGGTCACCTGTGGTGAGCAAGTTACTGATTACCTGCCGGGCGATCAAGTGTATGGTTGTATTGGAGGTATCGCTAACCAATCGGGTGCTTTATCTGAATACGTGGTGGTTTGTCCTGATAGGATTTCTAAAAAACCCGAATCGTTAACATTATTGGAAGCAGCTTCAGTCCCGTTAGTGGGTATTACTGCTTACATAGCGTTATTTGAAAAGTTGATGTTAACTCGCAATGATCGTGTCTTAATTCATGCAGGGCTAGGTGGTGTTGGTAATATTGCTTGCCAGTTGGCTCATGCGGCAGGTGCTAAGGTGTCAGCCACTGTCGGTAGTGACCAAGATGTTGATCTACTGAAGTCGTTTGGGGTCGCTCATGCGATCAATTACAAAAAAGAATTGCCAGCGACCTATAGGCAGTTAGACGGAGAGTCTGGTTTTTTACAGATCTTTGATACGGTTGGTATGAGTAATCTACTACAATCTTTTGAGGCAGCGGCGACTCATGGTCGCATTGCTTGCACTCAGACATTAATCGATGGTATTGATTTATCCTTGATGCATAAGAAAGGCTTGACACTATCAAGCGTATTAATGTTGGATCGATTGATTCAGCCTGGCACTGCTACACCTTATAGTCATTATTTGGAAAAATTAACAGCAATGATTGATGAGTTTAGCATTAAACCACACTTGGATAGCACGATATTTTCTGTGAAAGACGTAGCAGCGGCGTATGAGCACTTTCGGGCTCGTCAGTCCACAGGGAAAGTGGTTATAACCGTTGAGTCGCTATGATTGTTACCGATAAAGTAGCGACCATCTTCACAAAATCTGGCTAACCCATCCCAATAGCGCAAGGTGTAGTTAATGGCTCAAGCGAGTGGTGATTTTTGTGGCTATCTAAAATGTTTGTACTGTTTTTATAAACTTTTTAAAAATTGAGTCATTTTAATAGGGGCTTTAAATACCGTCCGGTATGCGACTCAGTAATCTTGGAAACAGTTTCAGGAGTCCCTGTAGCGATGATTTCTCCACCACCCACACCACCTTCTGGTCCTAAATCAATGATCCAATCGGCTGTCTTAATAACATCCAAATTATGTTCAATAACCACAACAGTATTCCCCTGATCAGTTAAGCGATGAAGGATATCCAATAGGTGTTGTACATCATGGAAATGAAGGCCAGTCGTAGGTTCATCTAAAATATATATCGTTTGGCCAGTAGATCGTTTGGAGAGTTCTTTGGCTAATTTAACTCTTTGTGCCTCACCACCTGACAATGTGGTTGCACTTTGACCCAAACGAATATAACCAAGACCCACTTCACACAATAATTGACATTTTTTTTGAATGCTTGGAATGGCACTAAAAAAGTCTAGGGCTATTTCAGCAGTCATATCTAATACTTCTGCAATATGTTTACCCTTATATTGAATTTCTAGGGTGTCACGATTATAACGACTACCATTACATTGATCACAGGTGACATAGACATCCGGTAAAAAGTGCATAGCTACTCTAATCACGCCATCGCCTTCACACGCCTCACAGCGGCCGCCTCGCACATTAAAACTGAAACGTCCTGGTTTATAACCACGGCTTCTAGCCTCGGGACAAGCTGCAAATAAATCACGAATTGGACTTAAAATCCCTGTGTAAGTAGCAGGGTTAGACCGAGGTGTTCTTCCAATTGGACTTTGATCAATACGCACGACTTTATCGAGGTATTCGAGTCCTTGAATGTCTTCAAAAGCACCTGGCTTACTCGTGTAAGCCTTATTAAGCTTTTGCGCACATAAAGGATAAAGCGTACCATTGATGAGGCTTGATTTGCCTGAGCCAGACACCCCAGTGATACATGTCATGAGTCCTAATGGGATTTCAGTATCAACTGCTTGTAGATTGTTAGCAGTGGCCTTGGTTAACTTAAGCCACTTATCTTTAGTAGGTTTGCGGCGTTTTTTTGGGCCAGTTACTTTTTTCTTGCCGGTTAAGTATTGACCAGTCAACGAATTTTCACAGTTACCAATTTGATTTGGTGGACCTGCATATAATACCTCACCCCCATGAATACCAGCACCTGGACCAATATCAATGACATGATCTGCTGCTTCAATGGCTTCCTCATCATGTTCAACGACTAAGACAGTATTGCCAAGGTCTCTAAGTCTCACTAATGTTTTCAATAAACGTGTATTGTCGCGTTGATGAAGTCCGATCGATGGTTCGTCGAGTACATACATCACCCCAACCAAACCCGAGCCAATTTGGCTTGCTAAACGTATTCTTTGAGCCTCTCCACCAGAAAGGGTTTCGGCTTTTCTCGATAGATTTAGATAATTTAATCCGACGGCTTGTAAAAAACTAACTCTTGCTTTAATTTCATTTAAAATTGGGGCAGCGATTTGCTGGTTTTGAGTTGAAAGTTTGATGTTTTCTAATAATGCATATAAATCATCTATATTAGATTCAACCATATCTTGAATATGCCATTGGTCTACTTTAACATTTCTTGCAACTTCATTGAGTCGGCTTCCATGACAGCTCGAGCAAGGACGTTCACTCATCATGCGACTTAAGTTAAGACGCATGTCTTGAGAGTCGGTTTCCTGGTATCTTCTAAGCAATGTGGGGATTACGCCTTCAAATGGGCGGCTTCTATGAATAGTACGCCCTTTAATGCCTGTATAGGTAATTGGAATACGGTGCTTTGTTCCTTTTAAAATCATTTCCTGGTGTTTTTCAGATAGATGTTTCCATGGTGTTGACATCAAAAAACCTTCTGCTTCAGCTAACGAGCTTAACAGTTGTTGGTAATAACGTTTATCCCACCCAAAAATGACACCCTCAGATAATGACATCATAGGATCAACGATTAAGCGTGCTTCATCAAAATGGTTTTCCATACCAAGACCATCACATGTATCGCATGCACCAAAAGGGCTGTTAAATGAAAAAATCTTTGGCTCTAGACGATCTATACTAAAACCGCATTCAAAGCATGCATGCTCCGTGGAATACAATAGGTCTTTTTCATCTGTTTGCACCATTACCAATCCGTTGCTATATTGCGTTGCCATTTCAACCGATTGAGCCAGTCGTTGTTGGTGCTCAGATTTTACACTTAGACGGTCAACAATGAGTTCAATTTTATGGTTTTTCTTTGGATCTAACTCGATAGAATCTGCCAACATATGCATTTCACCGTTAATTCTAGCCCGTACAAAGCCGTTACGTTGCCATTGAGCGATGAGCTTTTGGTGTTCTCCTTTACGGTCTCTTATCACAGGCGATAAGATTTGGATTTTACTATTTGCTGGTAAGCTTAAAATATTATCAACGATTTGGCTAATGGTTTGAGCAGTCAAAGGTACTTGGTGTTCTGGACAGTATGCAACTCCGACACGAGCGTACAACAGTCTTAGATAATCATAAATTTCTGTGATGGTGCCAACTGTTGAACGTGGGTTGTGCGATGTTACTTTTTGTTCAATGGCTATGGCAGGAGACAACCCTTCAATCATTTCAACATCGGGTTTTTCCATCATAGATAAAAATTGTCTAGCATAAGCTGACAATGATTCTACATAACGTCTTTGGCCCTCTGCATAGAGTGTATCAAAGGCCAAAGAAGATTTGCCAGAGCCTGACAAGCCAGTAATGACTACTAACTGGTTTCTTGGGATATCTAAACTAATGTTTTTTAAGTTATGGGTCTTAGCGCCACGAATTCTGATCATAATACTATCTTCAATTAGTTAATTATAACTGAATTAAATAAAGTTTGACACTTTTTGAAAAAAGTTTTAATTCATTTACGCTGGATGCTTCTTGTTAACAAAAATTAGTCTTACTTGGTTATGCTATAATAAAAATATAATTATAAAAACAAAATGCTAACACAAATAAAAGACATTGTAGATGAAAAATTTCAAAAAAAGCCTGGTAAGCCCGAACCTAGTAACCTCATTTATGCCCAAAGTATTTTAGAAAAAATTTTAAAAAATAAAAGTCCAAATTCTGTGACAGAGCTAAATTTAAGGGAAAATGAAGATAATACTAAATTTCTATCTGAATGTTTTGAGACTGCTTTAAAAAAAAGATCTACTAGCCTCATTGCACAAAGAGCAATACAAACTCTGAGCCAAAATGATCGAGATATACTTTTTGAAAATTTAACGCGTGCTCCAAAACAAGATCCTATTACATTATTTTTAAAATATGCTTTATTTCTTAACTTAGGTTATGACACAAGAAAGGAATTGGATAAAATTGAATTAACTGCAGATCAAAAGGCTCAGTGTTTAATGAGCTATTATCCCCCAAATGAAGGTTCTACTTTGGAATTTATATATCATGAAATAGGCCAATACGCTATGAAAGAGGGTGGATCGTTAAAAGATTTCGATACATTATTAGTAGACTATTATTTTGAAAATAAATGGTTTACAAAAGATTCATATGAGTTTGTTAAAACTTTGGAGAGAAGTATTAAAGATCCTGTAAATGTCTTAAAAAAATACTTAGATACTCGTAAATATAAATTACAAATAAATAAATTCCTAGGACTTAATGATGATCAAAAAAATGAAATACTGATGTATTTAGTTGAGAAGTGTATTCATGGTTATGTCGATGACAGAGTTAAACCAGGCAGTTTGAGAGCCAAACTGGATCTTGAAATGAAGTATGTTACAACAAAATTTATGGAAGCTTATGGCATTACTAACCTAAAGACTACAATCGATAAACTAGTTCAATTGGAAACAAATACCTTTAAAAAAAATGCCCTAAAAAATATAAATATAAAATGGGATAAAGTAGATGAATTGATGATTCAATTTGATATTGCAAGTAAAAAAGGACAATTTCAGTTTTTTAGAAATTTACAGAAACAATATCAATCGCTAGAAAATTCTCAGCGGTTAGACGTTACAGCATACCTACTTAATGCATTTATAAAACCTCTTAGGCAGGAATCTTTAAAACCCCCGTCATTTTCTCTTTTAAAACGGTTAGATCATACATGTATTTACTATTTAAAAAGACTTATTAATGATTTTCTTGGAGACGCCAATAACGTCAATGCATTAAAAAATAAGTTGACGCAAGACTACGGCTACGAAGATTCTGATTTAAAAAACATATTTCAAGAACTTGAAATTAGTTACGAATTTAATTTAGTAGATAAAAATACAATAATTTCAGAACAAGAACAAAAATCAAAAAGGTTTATAAGGTTGTTAAAAAGGTTTTCAGAAAAGATATCTAGCATTTTTCAAAAGTTAATTAATATGATATCCGGCAAGGATGCTAAATTTGGTAAAGATGAACACAAGCGTGAAAAAGAAAAATTACGTTTTGGTGACGATGAATACATGTATTTTGACAAAAATAAACCTGTATCTTCAAAAGAAATACCAAAAAGTAGAGAAAAAACCAATCCCAAACCAATTCTTGAGAAAACTGAAGATAAACCAGAAATTGGAAAAGAACCAAAAAGGTAGTGTTAAAGCAATTTTTTTCAGAATCGACTATAATATAATTATAACAATAAAAGAGGTAAAATTATGAAAAACTTATTAAAAATAGTCTGTATTGGTACGATGCTTTCAGGCTTTGCATTAGCTGATGCGCATGATACCAAGACCGATGACGATAAAAGTGGCGTGGTAGATCAAACTACAAATGGAGCTACTGATGGCGATACTACAACAACAGATGGTGTTGATACTACAACAACAGACGGCGGCGATGGCGATGCTGTGAAAGATGGCGGCGATGGCGATGCTGTGAAAGATGGTGGAGACACTGGTGATGGTATGGATAAAAGTGGCGACGTAGTCGACGATGGTACAAAAGGAGATGATGTCAAAGTGGATGGTGACGGATCCGATGTTGGTTCTGATGATACCACAAAAGACGATAAATCTGATGATGGTGCAACATCATAACCCTTGAGTAAGTAATTACGCAAAGATGTACATAATAAAGGAGATACTTATGAATGTTAGATTTTATCAATGTATACTTTTAGGGTTACTTGCAATCTCAGGATCCTTTGCTGCCAATCATGATGCAAACACCTGTGATAGAAAAGACGGTGCCAAAGCCTATAAAAAGGTATTTGTCACCGATGATGAGGGCAAAATTTATAAACTTATGGGTTATAACTCCGATGGAACGTATGCTTATGTCGTAGAGATTAAGAAAATACAGTCCGATAAATTAAAAGAGTTATCCAAGGATTATAAAAAGTAACTATCAAAACCATACACAAATATAAAAACACTTAGTAAAAACTAAGTGTTTTTATATAAAAAAAGGAGTTAAAAAATTATGCAGATCAATTATGAACAAAAAAAAGTATTTATGGCATTTGTCAAAAAATTTGAGTTGATAGACGATACTGATAATAAAACCATTTTTCGAAAATATAAAAAACAAACTTCAAATTATTTTGAGGGATTGATTAGTAACGACGATAAGGAAGGCAATCAAAGTGATGATATTTTACATATCTATTATTTAAAAAGAATGATCAAATTTTTAGAGTTAGAAAATACAAAACAAGCTGAAGAATTCGATATTACTGACTGGCAAGAGTTGCTTGATAAATGTAGGGCATATAAACCTAAAACATTGATGCAAAGGATAAGATTTAAAATACGTAATAATTCTTCTTTAAACAAATTTTTTTATGGATCCTTGATCTTTTTAATGGGTATGGTATGTTTGAGTGCTATGGTAACGATTGCTTTTTTCTTTCCACCAATTCTTGCAATCATTTTAATATCTATTTCCATATTGTTGGTATACGGTCTTTTTTCATATATTGATGAATTTATATCTGATGAAAAGCCAAGCATGCAAAAAGCGTTAATGAATCCGGATATGGGAAATATAAATCCTAAAAACTCAACAAACATTCAACCTGATGAGATAGGTCAAAGCTTCATAAAAGCTAATGTTGAAGAAGATATTAATGATCAATTATTGAATTGTGAAAATGATAATGAAGCACTCAATACTCTAGTAGATTTCTTAGAAAGCAATGATATTCCTCATGACTTAGATAAGTCAGAACCTCTCAACACAAATATTCAAAAAATATTTGATGCATCAGATGGATATAAACGAGATACCTTAACCAGTAGACATGATAATAATAGTAACCGTCAAATGATGATTGAGTATAAAGATTCACTTATCAAACCAGTAGGAAAAAGTAGTTTTTCATAATGTTATCAGTTATTTAAACGAAATATTTAAATAAGAAACGTGCTATAATATATGATGAGGCATTAAAAATGGATAACAAAAATAATAATTTTTTAATAAAAGTTCAAAACTTTTTTCGCAATAAGTTCCTCCCTTTACTCTTTCGTGGGATTTTGCTTCTACTGATATTTGCAATGATCAGTACATTGATAATGGCAACTTTTAGTTTTCTTGCGATTAATCCGCCCATCTTTGTAGTTATTTTAATGGCCATTGCTGTTTTTGTAATTAGCGTTTTATTCGAAAATGGGTTGCATAATGAAGATATAGAAAAGCAGCATCAGATTCGAAGACAATTAGAAATCATACCTAGTGAAGAATTGAAAAACGAAAGAAATTTGTATCGACAGCCAGTAAAAGAAAATGATGATTATTATATTAGTAATATGTCACTTTCTGACTTTCATGAAAAAATTATGAACGAAGTAGGTTTAGATGAAAATTCAGTTGATCTTTTGTTTAGTAACTTTCCACCTGAAATATTAGTAGATGATAAAGAACTAAAAGCATCGTTAGAAAAAAAAATAAAAGGTGATCAAAAAGCTTTTAAAGTGATGAAAGATGAAATCAAATTTAAGTCTCCTTTTAAAATCGTTAAGAACCCAAAAAATCAATCCGTTACCATCAAATTAAATAAACAATTACCCGAGGAATACCATGTTAAATTTAATCAATTGCTAAGTGAAGCAACTCGTATAAAGCCACAAGGAATCAATTTACAACGATAAATTTAGAAAAAGTATTTAGGTTCGATCATTTAAAAGCATAAGAAAAAAGTATGAAAATAACAAAAATTAAACAAAAAGAAAGGGAAAAAGCCATCAATTACATGGGAGTAATCGTAGAAAACCTACCAAATCCTCAAGAAGAAAACAATAAAAAAAGTTTTACTAGTTTTATTGCTCATAAGCCTTTTTTTGAAAATAGAAAAGATATATTCGATACAAAATTTGGAAATTGTGACGCTACTAATGATGATGATTTATTGAAATTGTATGAGTCTTTTTTAGACGTGATAAAATTTAATTTTAACACCCAAAGCTCAGAAAATTCCAAAATAGAAGTAAGAGCGTTAATAAACTGTATTACTGAAAAAAGAAGTCCATTTGGTTTGTCATCAAGTAGTGATAGATCCCAGGCTGGTGGCATAGATAGGCTTATTAGGTTAATTGATAAAGAAAAAGGTAAGTTTAATAAAACACAAGTAATTTCTGAAGATTTAATCCAAGAAATGGAAAATACGAATAAAGATGATTCAACTGATAATGAGCGCTACAGTAGCGACGATTACTCAGGCCCAAGCTGGTAACTGATACTGCATTCTAAGTTTTGTGGCATTGCCGCCCAATGCAAATCCAATGCATTCACCCTGATCATTAAACTGTTCCATTTGTATGCCATCAGCATCACTAATGATTTTCCAGCGTCCCTTAATCCACGGGTGACGACAAATTACCACGGGAAAAGTAGGGGTTTTAGCGACGGTCGGTAACGCAGGATAACTAATCTTTGTGGGATTACCTTGTAAAGTTTTAACCATGGCCTGGGCTTGTTGACGAATAGGACCGATATAACGCAAGGTAATACCATGAACTTCTGCACAATCCCCTAAAGCATAAACTTCCTTAAGATTTGTTTTACCATAAGCATCCACAATAATGCCATTTGGGCTTACCGCCAGTGCATCGCTGATGGCTGGGGCATGTTGTAGTCCAATGGCTTGAATGGTTAAATCTGCTTTAGGTGGTTTGGCTTCATACCAGCTAATGCCTGCATCGATCATTGCAGCTTTGAGTGCTTGTCCAATTGGGGCAGGTACGAGACCATTTAGCGGCAATGGTACATCGCTAACCAAACGAATGGTTTTATCTAAAGATAATAAGTCATTGGCTAATTCGCAACCGACTAAACCAGCACCAATGATATTAATTGTTTTGGCTTTTTCCATCAATGGACGCAACACGCGGTAATCATCGAGGTTATTTAAAGAAAACGTGTTTTTTAAATATGGTAATTTTTTAGGTTCTGAACCTGTAGCAAGGATTAGTTTTGAGAATTTAAAATCCCCTCGGTCCGTAACCACCACTTTTTGATCAATTAAAATATCTTTTGCTATGGTATGCGTCAAAATAGTAGCGTTTAAGTTAGTTGCTAACTCATTTTTGCGTTCACTGATTGTATCATCTGGTGTTTTACCTTTTGTTAATGATACTGACAATAATGGTTTATGATAAAAATCACCGTCGTCTTTAGTGATGATCATCAGAGGATGATCAGGCTCAGCTTGACGCCACAATTTTGCCAATGTATAACCGGCTATACCGGAACCAATAATAATTAAAGGGGTTTTAGTAGACACGGTGCTCCAATGTTGCAATAAGTTGGGTTAATAAATCAGTTAAGTCATGTGAAGGTAGTTGAGATAATGCCTGATTGGCTTGATCAACGTATTCAGATATTTTTTGACGTGTGAGCTCAAATGCACCAGATGTTTCAAGTAGGTGTGTTATTTCTGCAACAGACGCTTTGTTTTTGTGTGCGCTTTCAATTGCATCTTTGAACTTATCTTTTTGGTAGGCCATGATGAGTGGGTAGGTTGTTTTTCTATCTAGCCAATCTTGCCCCAATGTTTTTCCAGAAACGTCGCTGGTATAGTCAAGTAAGTCATCTTGTAGCTGAAATGCGAGCCCTAAGGCTTGTCCAAAAGACAGGCACGCTTGTGTGATCTCAGGTGATGCATTCGAGACTTTAGCCGACAAGTGACAAGCTTGTTTAAATAGTTCTGCTGTTTTAGCTTGAATGATTGAAAAATACGTACCAGCATCTATATTAAGTTTGTTGCGCACTTGATGCTGTTGTACTTCACCTGCCACGATGATTTGGGTTGCTTGAGCTAAATCATGAATGACAATGGGATCTTCTAGAGCTGCAATCCACCTAAACGCTTGTGAGAAAAAATAATCGCCAACAAGAATACTGGCTTTATTACCATGCTCATACCAAGCTGTTGGTTGATTATGCCTTTTGGGGGCATCATCAATGACATCATCATGTAACAAAGTTGCACAGTGAATGATTTCTACAATGGCAGCAAGTAAATGATGAGATTTATTACATTTGCCAAGAATATTACCAATCGCTAATACCAGTAATGGGCGTAAATGTTTCCCTCTTACAATATGGTTACCTATGTCTTTAATGAGATGCAACTGATGTTGTTGTGGTAGTTTAAGATAGTCTTGAGTCGCATACCAATCGGGTGTTACGGTCTCAGTCATCAACGGGATTAATTTATTTAAATTCATATGCAAAATGCTTCAATATAATTAGGCAATGCCTTTGGTTTGCCGAACGAATTAATATAGGCCATTTCGAGCTCACCCTGACATAAACATTGTTTATCCTTGTAAATGCTTTGATGCCAGATAGCCAATGTTGGTCTAACTACTTTTAATGTGCTCTTTACTTCTAATCTATCACCCAGTCGTGCAGGCGATAAGAAATCGACCTTAAGAGACTTTATAACAAAGGCCTCTTTTTTTGCACACATATCATCCCAGTGCTTTTTTTGTTGCATCAATCTACTAGACCTTGCACGTTCAAAATACTTTAAATAGTTTGCATGATAGACAACGCCTTGTGCATCTGTGTCTTCGTAATAAACTGTAATTTCCATATTAGGCACTAATTTGATTAACCATGTAAGCTAAAATGCCGCCACTTCGGTAGTATTCTAACTCATGATCTGTATCAATACGACAGGCCAGTGGATAAGATTGAACATTACCATCTTGACGAGTAATGCGAAGTGTTAAATTAGCTTTAGGCCCAGTCATTTCACTGATGCCATCGATATCAATTAACTCATTGCCAACTAAATTTAGTTCACTTAAAGGGATGGTAAGTTGACAAGGTAAGACCCCCATTCCGACTAAGTTAGAACGATGAATACGCTCAAAGCTTTCACAAATCACTGCTTTGACACCTAGCATATAAGTGCCTTTTGCAGCCCAATCTCGCGATGAGCCTGTACCATACTCTTTGCCACCAAAGACCACTAATGGGGTATTTTGTGTCTGATAATGCATGGCAGCATCAAAGACACTCATAAGTTTTTTCTCCGGATATATAGTGGTATAACCACCTTCTTTTTCAGGATTCATGAGGTTTCTGATGCGAATGTTTGCAAACGTACCGCGTTGCATGATTTCGTGGTTACCACGACGTGAACCATAAGTATTAAAATCTTTAGGGTCTATTTGGTTTGCACTTAAATATTGTGCAGCTGGAGAGCCTAATTTAATGGCACCAGCTGGAGAAATATGATCTGTTGTGACAGAATCACCCAACAACAGTAAAATACGAGCTTGATTGACATCAGTAAGTTTCTCGGGTGTTTGAAAAAAATCAGGGCAGCGTACATAAGTTGAGTTTTCATCCCAACTAAAGTTTGGTTGATCAATGATGTTAATTTGTTGCCATTGTTGGTTTCCTTTAAGAACGTGTTTATATTGTTCTTCGTACATAGAACGGTTAATCAATTGCTCTTGTTGGTCTATTTCAGCTGTATTGGGCCATATATCTTTGAGGTAAACATCCATACCATTTTCATCTTGCCCTAATGGTTCAGTGGTCAAATCAATATCAGTGGTGCCAGCAATTGCAAAAGCGACTACCAATGGTGGTGATGCAAGCCAGTTTGATTTAACTTGCGGGTGAATACGTCCTTCAAAATTACGGTTACCAGATAAAACAGCGGATACAGATAACCCGTTGGCTTCAATCTCTTGAGTAATCTCTTCGGATAACGGCCCTGAATTACCAATACAAGTAGTACAGCCATAACCTACGAGATTAAAGCCCAATTGGTTTAAATAGGGCATTAGATTTAATTTTTCAAGATAATCAGTGACAACCCTAGAACCTGGTGCAAACGATGTTTTAACCCAAGGTTTTGTTTTTAAACCGCGTGCCAGCGCTGCTTTAGCGAGTAATCCTGCACAAATCAAAATGCTTGGGTTTGATGTATTGGTACAGCTGGTAATGGCAGCAATGACAACGTCATTATGTTTGAGGTTTGGTCCATTTGGGGTTGCTGGTTTTAGAGCCAAAGAGCTTTTTTTAAGTTCTGACAAATAAACTTTATCTTGGGGTCTTTTAGGGCCGGCAAGACAAGCTTTGACATCAGATAGATCTATTTTAATGACATCAGTAAAAGACATATCATCATCATGATCATGCCAAAAACCTTGGTATTTTGCATACTCTTCAATGATTTGACGTTGTGATTCACTACGATTTGTGAGTTTGAGATAAGCCATGGTTTGTTCATCGATTGGGAAAAAGCCACAAGTTGCTCCATATTCTGGCGCCATATTACTGATGGTTGCCCTCTGTGCAAGAGTAAGCTTTTCTAATGCTGGACCATAAAATTCGACAAACTTGCCTACAACACCATATGTTCTCAGCCGATTGGTTACTTCAAGGACTAAGTCGGTAGCTGTAATGCCTGGAGATAGTTCGCCACTAAGATAAACCCCAATGACATCTGGAATGAGGAGACTAACTGGTTGGTCAAGCATAACCGCTTCAGCCTCAATGCCGCCAACGCCCCAACCAAGGACGCCCAAAGCATTAACCATAGTCGTATGACTGTCTGTCCCTACCAATGTATCTGGAAATAAAACGCCATCTCGTTCACCAACAACGGGTGCTAAAAATTCGATATTGACTTGATGACAAATACCAGCGCCAGGAGGCACAACTCGGAAATTGTTAAAATGCGCTTGGCCCCATTTAAGTAATTCATAGCGCTCTTTGTTACGCTGCATTTCGAGGGCCTCATTTAACCCAAGTGCATTAGAACTTGCAAATTTATCTACTTGGATTGAGTGATCAATCACAAGGTCAACTTGGCAGCTAGGATTGATTAAACTCGGGTCTTTTTCTTTTTTTGTAATCGCATCTCGCATTGCTGCAAGGTCTACTACTCCTGGGACGCCCGTAAAATCTTGCATTAATACACGAGAAGGTAAATAAAATATTTCAGTTTGAGCTTTTTTGTTAAAAAAAGCTTTTAAATGCGATTCAGTAATGGTTTTCCCATCAAAACGTCGCACTAAGTTTTCAAATAAAACCTTTAAGCTTTTTGGTAAACAGTTTGCGTCCTTAAAACCAAGTTTTTTTGCAGTAGAATTAAGGTCAGCGATCGTATAATTTTTATCCTTTATGGTCAAGGATGACATATATTGACTCATACTACTATGCTAAACCTAACGACAAAATTAGGCAAGTATTTGTTAAATAATTAACTAATTTTTTATACATGATACAATGGTTTTAGCTGTTTTTTTTCTAAAAATAAGTACTAGATGCTCATAGGGTAAGGTTGTGATTGAAACAAGTTTAGGAATAAGTGTGCTTTTAATAGACACAATGCCATCGCTTGCGCCTGATATTAACATTCCAGATAGGGTATTTTTAGTATGACCGTTGATGAGATGACATTTGTATAGATGACCTATGTTAGGGGCGAGTGGTTTTTTTTGCAATTCCAATTGATGTGTTGGTAAAGCACCAACCACATATAAGATCCATCGGGTAAAAATAGATTTTTTAAATTTTGTTACTAATTCAACACCATGATTGGGTGGCGCAATCATGATTAGACAATGGATGCCTTTGGGTTGATAACGCTCTAGTAAATGTTGCATGACAAGACCACCCATAGAATGAGTAACGATAACAATGGGTTTTTTTGGATTGACTTTGTAAAAGTATGTTCGCCAGATGTAATCTGCAGCCATAGAGGGGGTTAATTTTCTTGAAGGGTAGGCAAGTAAATGCACTTTATAACCACGTTTTTTAAGCATATTGCCTAATGTACGCATGAGCCAGCGGGGTGCGGATAAGCCATGTATGAGGTAAATATCCACTATAATTCTATTTCCGTTTCAATCACTTCAACGCTATCTTCAAAAGACTCACAAAGTTGATTAATGTCTGGAAAGTAACTAGGCCAACCAGTTGTTAACACATCACGTAATGGTACTAATACAAATTGTCTTTGGGTCATGCGAGGGTGGGGTATTTCTAAAGTATCTGAAAAAAAGGTATCTGTATCATACAATAATATATCTAAATCTATGGTTCTTGGCTGACGCTGTCCTTTGTTTAAACGTCCCATAGATTGTTCTATCGTCATGGTTAATTGATGAAGATCAGTCATGCTAAAATCAGTAGATATTCTAATCACAGCATTGAGGTATTTAGGCTGTTGTTCAGTAACCTCTACAGGATTCGTTTCATAAAGATTAGATACTGCACAAATTTGGATATTTTTACAGTTTAAAGCTTGGACGGCATTATGGATATGTTCAGCGCGATTGCCAAGGTTGCTCCCTAAGCCAATGTAAGCTATTTTAAACGCTTGTGTCATTTAGCTGTTGTGGGTTTTTCAACCTTGTGAGCTAAACTTTGCCATTTGACAGCTTGCCACCAAACGGTTTCATTCGCATGTGCCCTCAGTGTTAGAAGATCTAAGCCAGCTCTAAATCTTGGTGATTTTAAGACACGATCGATAATATAATCATCAGATTTCATAAATGATAACTGTAATTGCCAAATCTGTAATATTCCCTCGATGATTTTCTTGGGTAGTTTTAAAGTTTTTTGTTGCTCATGAATAACTGTTTCAGCAGCAGCCATGAATTTTTTTGGATAATCTCGATCACGTGGTCTTAATTTGATGGTTGCTTTTTTAAGTGGCCACCATAACAATACAGCATATAAAAATGCACTGCTTAAAGTCTTATTGTTTAAATACCTTTGATCGGCATTATAACAAGCTTGATTTAAAAAGATTTGAGTTTGCTTTCGCGATTTTTTATCGGATAAGCATGCTTGAGTTTGTGGAAATAAAACATTAAAAAGCCCAAGGGCATTTAATTTTTCAAGTGATCTTCTTGCATGTCCAGTATAAAATAATTTTTGGATTTCAAATGATAGGCGGTCAGATGAAATATTAGCTAAAAGATGTTTTTGGTTTGAAATTGACTCAAGAATTTCCTCATCAATGTCAAATTTAAGTTTGGCAGCCATACGTGCTGCTCTTAACATCCGAACGGGGTCTTCTTTGAAGCGTTCCTCAGGTTTGCCGATCATGCGAATACGTTTTTGATCTATGTCCGCACATGATTTTGTGAAATCAAGTAATTCATTGAGTTTTGGATCATAATATAATGCATTGATGGTAAAGTCCCTTCTTTTAACATCGTCGCTGATCGTACCAAATTCATTGTCCCTTGTTCTAAACCCATGTTTGTCAACTTTGCCAGAACGATTGGAGCGAAAAGTTGCCACTTCAAAAGTATTGTGTTTGTCGCGTACATGAACAATTTTGAAGCGTCGGCCAATTATGATTGCACTGCGAAACAGCTTCTTGATTTGATTTGGCGTAGCGTTTGTAACAATGTCGAAGTCTTTCGGTTTTGTTGCAGTGAGGAGGTCTCTTAATGCGCCACCAACAATATAAGCTTCGTATCCAGCTTTCTGTAACTCAAAAATGATTTTTTTTGCAGCAGGATGGATACTGTGTTGACCTATTTTAGCCTTGTCAGGTGTTATGTGGGTAGGTCTAAGTTTTGGTTGGACTTGCGCTTTAATGCTATTTAGAATGTTTGTTATAAAACCCAATTTGTTTTCTCCGTAATAAATAATAAGGGTTTGTAAAGTATCAATAATTTGATAAGCTATAAGTTACTTAACTATGAACAGTATTGCAACCATTGGGTATACTAGCAATTTATATGCTAGAGATCAAAAGACAATTAACTATTTTGAATTTCAAGCAATGTTGGCAGATCAAGTCAGTGATCGCCTACATTGGTATGCAACGATTCATCCTCGCGAGGGCGATGATGCATGCATTGATGCTGCTGAGCGATTAAGCCTATGTGTTAAGGCTCAGTTAAAAAACAACGATAAAATATTGATCATTGGTGGAGATTTAACTGCATGCCACGAGGTAAGCAATTGGTTAGGAGTAAACTCTGTTGTAGGGATTGAGGGCATTGATTTAGATGAATTCAATGGGTTCTTATCTAAAATTAATTTGGCAGATGTTTTCAAGCAAACCCCATTGAAGCATGGCTTTACAGATGCTGCCATTGGCATTTGGTGGCCTAATGATTCAGTGTCTATGGTCACTTCTCCATTGCCAAAACAACTGAAAATATTATATGTTCCTGAATTAGTCTCAAAAAATCATATGAAAAATTTGATACAAATGACTGGTGAGTGGTTGTGAGCGCATATCACCCTATTTATTTAGGGCTATCACTCGGTGTGATCTCTGGATTGCGCATTTTTGGTCTGATGGTGGTTGTTCCCATCCTTGGATTATATGCTAGTCAATATCACACCAATGCGATAGGCATTGGATGGGCCATTGGTATTTATGGTCTAATGCAAGCGCTTTTTCAGATACCACTTGGATGGTTTTCAGACCGCGTAGGGCGTAAGCCAGTCATTTTATTTGCATTATCAGTATTCGCTTTAGTCAGTTTTTTACAGTCATTCACTCATGACATAAATGTTTTGATTGTGTTAAGAGCGATACAAGGTGCTGCAGCCATCAACGGTGTTGTGTCTGCATTTGCCATTGATTTGGCTGAAAAAAAACAACGTACGCTAGTCTTAGGTTTGATTGGAATGATGATTGGTCTTGCTTTCTTTGTTGCCATGATTTTTGGGCCTGTTCTCAATCATGCCATTGGGTTATATCAGATATTTGATGTGGTTGGCTTTTTAGTCTTGTTTGCTATTATCTGGGTAATATTTTCATTGCCTCATTCAAAACCAGTTACTCAAAGTTGGTCATGGCAGCCTTTTATGGAAAAATCTTTTTTTATGGCTGCAACTGCAGGGGGCACCATACATGGTGTGTTCACTGCAACATTTTCTATTTTGCCGCTTTTTTTATTAAAGTTTTACTCAGAATCTGTCATGGTGTATCAGATTTATGCCCCTAGTATGATCATTGCACTGATCATTGCCTTATTTATTATGAGGCGAGTCGGCAAAGACGACCCTATAAAATGGATAACAATCAGCATGATTGCAATGTTAATTGGGTCTATCACTTTGCCATTTCTCACCACAATAGGGCTTTTCATATTCATAAGTGGATTCTCAGTTTTAGAGGCAACTTTGCCTGTTTTCTTGGTTGAGTCACAGATAACCGAGCAGCGAGGTAGTCTGATGGGTGGTTATTTTAGTTGTGTTCAATTTGGTGTGTTTGTATTCAGTTTGGCAGCAGGTTATGTGAGGGCTTTTTTGGGACTGTATTTTGTCATTGTTATGAATGTTTGTATTTTATTAATATGGTTGTTTTTTTGGGGATTGTATTTGCATACTAAAAAATGGCATGATAAACAAATAAATAATTAGAGGTTAACTTATGTCCAAAGGTATCAATAAAGTCATATTAGTCGGAAATTTAGGTCAAGATCCTGAAGTGCGTTACACGGGTTCAGGCGCAGCGGTAGCAAACATATCAATAGCAACATCGGAGCGATGGAAAGACAAACAGACAGGTGATATGAAAGACGTTACTGAATGGCACCGAGTGGTATTGTTTTCTAGGTTGGCTGAAATTGCTGGTGAATATCTTAAAAGAGGCTCAAAAGTATACTTAGAAGGAAAGTTGAGAACAAGAAAATGGCAAGATGCACAAGGTGCTGATCGAACAACAACAGAAATTTTAGCGGATAACCTACAAATGCTTGATAGACGAGGGGATGACTTAAGTGGTTTTGATCAAACACCACCAGCAGCTACTTCGGCACCAGCGCCCGCAAAACAGGCTGCTTCGACCCCAGATCAAGATGTATTAGCGGATGATGACATCCCGTTCTAATAAATATTCTGGATAGACCTTAAGTTTAGTTAAACAATTGACCTTTTTGTAATAATTCCGGTATAATCATTAAATGACACTAGACGATGTGAATTTTAATGAAGAGATAGTATTTGCTGGTTTTGCAGGTGATCAATCTATTTATGTTGAAAAACTTGCTGCACAAGGCTTAATTCCAGGTGCTGTGTGTCGTTTGTTAAAAAAGGTGCCTACTTGTGGTATAGTACAATTACAAGTTCGTGACAGTGTGTTGGGACTGAGAATAAAAGAAGCAAAGCAATTATTGTTTGAGTATAAAGAAGATGATCCCAAAAAAGATAGCACTGATAGGTAATCCAAACAGCGGAAAAACAACACTATTTAATCGACTAACGCGAATGAATTACCGTGAAGGTAATTATTCAGGTGTCACAGTTGAATCTTGTTTTGGTTCTTGGGATGTTGATCACGACATTAGTATTGAAGTTGTTGATTTGCCAGGTTGTTATAGTCTGCAGCCGTTTGCGCAAGATGGTGAAGACATGCGTGAAACCATCGACACCATCAATCAGGGTGAGTTTGATTGCGTTGTTAATGTCGTGGATGCTTTAAATCTACAGCGCCATTTCTATCTAACGCATCAATTGCGTGAATTAGATGTTCCTATGGTGCTTCTAGTCAATCGCATTGATCTAGCAAAAAAACATAATATTGATATTAACTTAGATGTTTTGTCGGAAAAGCTTCAATGTCCTGTTCTAGGAACCATTGCAACAGATGTTGAAGTTGTAGATGTGCTTTATCAAGCAGTTTCTAATTATAAACACAAATCTTTTAACGCCTATAAGTTAAATGATAACTGGACAATGCTACAAGAAAAGTTTCTAAAGACAGAACCAAATTTATCCCATTATGGTTTTTTGCTTAAATTGGAAGCCGGTCACCCATTAAAAGCACACTATGATTCAGCGCAAATGCCATTATCTGTGGGTGTTGCTGATTTAAGGTATCAACATATTGAAGCCTTAGTCTCAGAGTCAGTGGTTAAGAGAAGGTCTCATACCAAGTCAGTTCATAGGCGCATTGATCAAATTGTATTGCATGATTGGTTAGGTTTACCAATATTTTTTCTAGTTATGTATGGATTATTTACTTTGACAATGTCATTTGCAGGAAACATTCAAATTGCAGTAGATGCAATTACGCATGCATTGTTGGTGGACGGGGTAAGGTATGCCGCTGATTGGTTATCATTGCCTTCATGGTGGGGTAGTTTCTTGGGTCTTGGTATCGGGCAGGGCATTGCAACTACTTTGACATTCACGCCTATTTTATTTTGTATGTTCATGGGGCTAGGCTTTTTGGAGCATAGTGGCTACATGGCTAGGTCAGCACTGTTGATGGATAGATTGATGCGAAAAATTGGTCTTCCAGGAAGGTCTTTAGTTTCATTTATCATTGGATTTGGTTGTAATGTTCCAGCCATTATGGCAGCAAGACATTTAGATCAGCCTAGAGAGCGACTGATGACTATTTTGATGACGCCTTTTATGTCGTGTGGTGCCAGATTAACCATTTATGCAGTGATGGTCACGGCTTTTTTTCCTCAAGGTGGTCACAATATCATCTTTATTTTATATTTAATCGGGATTGCCGCAGCTATCCTAACAGGGTACTTATTACAGCCTAGTTTATCTTTAGAACAACCCTTACCTTTGGTGATGGAAATGCCAGATTATCAAAAGCCAAAGATGAAATTATTAGTTCAATATGCTCGAAGACAAACAATCCACTTTGTTAAAAGAGCTGCAAAATATGTTATTCCTTTATCTACGATATTAACTTTATTCATGCATTTCGATGTTCATGGCAATTATCTGGCTGGCAATCAAATGGATCAGAGTATGCTGGCTACTTCAGCTAAAGCATTGACAGTTCTATTTTATCCTTTGGGGATCACTGAAAATAATTGGCCAGCAACTGTGGGGCTCATATCTGGTTTACTTGCAAAAGAAGTCGTTGTGGGTTCTATGAACGCTCTTTATGGTCAAGTGGTTGTAAGTGCTGAGCCAATATGGCCACAAATTCTTCATGGCATACATGATATGTTAAATGGGTTCTTACATTTTGATCTAGTACCCTCCATTGATGTGGTATCTAACCAATTTCATGCAAGTGCTTACGGAGAAATGTTAAATGCTTTTGAATCTAGCGCCAGTGTTTTTGCGTTTTTAGTTTTTGCATTGTTATATTTTCCATGTATGTCGACGATAGCAGTCATCAGAAAAGAGTTGGGTCGTGGATGGGCATCGATCTCTTTAGTTTGGTCCACAATGCTAGCTTATTTTTTAGCAATTATTTGTTATCAATTAGGATCAATTTCTTCACATCCGGTTACTTCGTTGATTTGGTTGGCGTCAATGGTATTGGTGCTTATCATTTTAATGATAGAATTTAAAAAATGGGTCAAGCGAACCTGGGAAAAACAACAATATGACGCTTATACAACTTAAACACTACATTGAAACAAGGCATGCAGTCACGTTAAATGAGCTTGTGAATGTTTTTGCAAGTGATCCAAAAACCATAGAGCTAATGATGCAGCATTGGACGGATACTGGTATGGTTGACATAAAATTATCCTGCGATGACTGTCTAGGTTGTATGACTTCATGTCAAACCTATGTATGGAAAGCCAGCTAAAATAATTGCATTCTTTTAGCGATATTGATAACCTCTATTTATAATAAGGAGAATCAATATATGGCCAACATGTTTCAACAAGCAAAATTCAGACTTGCTAATCAAGAAATCAATCAAGCATTTTTTACTAGCCTAGATCACGTTTTCAAAGGACTGTGTTTTACTGGCATTGGTATTTGGATAGCCAGTCTATTACAAATCATGTTTGTGTCCCCCTGGTTGAGTATTCCAATCCCTATTATTTTGATGTTTACCATAATGAAATTTGCGAGTAATAACCAAGATACTAAAGCAGCACTGACGTTTTATTTGTTTTCATTTATGATGGGTATATTTTTATACTCTACGTTATATATGTTTAGTATTATTTTGACTCCTCAAGTGGTTGTTGCAACCATTGCGATGAGTTTATTATGGAGTGCTGCGTTAATCACATTAAGTTTGATCGTATTTGCATACCGTAGTAATGCCGAAGTGGCTAAGGGTTACATGCCAATGATCTATCAGTATGGTTTTTGTTTACTCTTTGGTTTGATTATATTCGGCCTATTTATGAACCCTGCAAACATGGGCGCATTTATGTTGGTTGATGGTTTGATTTCGTCATTACTTTTTTCAGTGTTTTTAGTTTTAGATGTTTTTAAGGCAGCCTATATGACTGATGTGCCACTACACCCGGTCATGATGGCAACAACCCTTTATTTAGATATTCTTAATATCATAATAGGTGTGCTTGAAATGAAAGCTGGCAAAGAACTTTATAATGATGGTCAATCTAGTACCTTAGGAAACTTTTTCATGTCGTTGTTTGGTTTCTTACTTCCTATTTTGTTTGGGGTATATCTAGTCTATGATGCATTCTGGGGGTCAAATGACAATCATTCGTCTGCCAATAATAATATTTCTCCTGGTGCTAGCAGCACGTATCGAAAAAACATTCCTATCGCACAAGCTGTCGTTGTGGATGATTTTGACAACAATGAAAGATTTAATTCAAACCAAGGATTAAATCTTCGTCGAAGTTAGATTATTGGTTTGGTATTTCAATGAGATACATTTTAAATTAGTAGAAATCTTTTTAAGGAAAATGTTATGGCGCAACCCCAAAGCTTATTAAAACAATTTTTAAATTGGCGTTTCATTGGTCTCATTTTGTGTACGATACAATGGGTCATTATTTTATCGATCAGAATATTTTTGGGCTCAATATTGCCACCTATAATGTTTTATCCAATTATGGGTTTAGTAGGCATTATGTTGATTACCAAGTTCATAGCATTTGTAAGCAATCGTAATGATCGAAACATTTCGATTGTATTTGCCACAGCACTAATAAATTTTTTAATGCTATTATCTGGCTCAATAAATGTTTTAATGGTTTCAGCGGTGGTCTCAGCTATGGGCTGGACACAACTATTAGTTAAATTTGGACGTTCTAACCGACAATACAGTAGTTATTATTTAGCTATTTCGTTATTCGCTATAGTTTGTATTGCAATATTAATAGCTGTGGTTTCTTTTTTCATGAGTGGTCCTGGATTAATGAGTACCATTGCAATGCTTATTGTGAATATATTTTCAGTGTGTTTTTATTTCTGTAATCATCCGACTTTATTTAAGCATTATGAAGACATCCAATCATATATTGTGATATCAATGGACTTTTTTGCAACGTCCATTCTAATGTATTCAATATATTTATCGTTATGTCTAATAATGCCAAGTTTATTTGTTGCGCCAGTAAGCGCAAGCTTAATCTATATGTTTTATGCAATATCAACTGCTGTTATGACTGTATTTATTATGCGCCCAGAATCAAAGCCATTAGATGAAGCTGAATTTGGTTTGGTTCAAGACGATTCATCTGAAGTGCCAATTGCAGAGCTTGTGCCAGCGGAAAATGTTTTAATGCCATCTGTTATAGACACAGTAAAGCCTTTTTTTGATTATGTTAAGTCCAATATTTTGCCTTCTGCACCACCAGCTGAACCAGTCGAGTCAACCACGTCTCCTTCCGCACCACAATCAAAAAGCTAAATTTGCGTGGTACCTCATCGACTATTATGGTAATATTATACCAAATTAAGGAGGTGCTGAATGTTTGTTTCAGAACTACAAAACGCTTTAGATCAATACCATTTGCTTAAACACCCTTTTTACAATCGATGGAATGAAGGTGCATTGACCCGTGATATCATTAAAGATTATGCTGCGCAATACTATTTTCATGTTGATGCTTTTCCAAGGTATATAAGTGCAACCCATTCTTTGTGTGAAGATATTGAAAAGAGAAAATTACTTTTAGAGAATTTAAATGAAGAAGAAAGTCATGATCACGATCATCCTAAATTATGGTGGCAGTTCGCAGAATCGCTTGGCGCCAAAAGCCCAACAGATGCAAAGCCAGAAGTATTTACTCAAGCTTTAATTGATAACTTTTTCTATTGGTCTCGCCGCAGTTATGCCGAAGGCTTAGGGGCTCTTTATACCTATGAACGTCAAGTGCCAGAGGTTGCTGAAGTGAAAATTGAAGGTTTGAAAAAACACTATGGTGTCACAGACGAAAAAGGCCTTAAGTTTTTTGAAGTGCATCGTTCAGCAGATAAAGAACATCGTGTGCAATGTGAAGCGCTTTTAGAAGCACTCTCACCGGAAGACCAAGCAAAAGCACAAAAAGCTGCAGAAGCAACAGCGAAGCATTTGTGGAATTTCTTGTCAGGAATTGGTTCCAAACATCAGATTTGTGATGAGCCAGTCCTTCACTAATTAATGTATTGGTATTTTTTTAAGTCTCAACCAGGCAGTAAACAATACAAGTCTAATCAGGGCCAATGGTATTTAAAATATCCAAAAAACCGCCCTGATTCAGTTTTTTCACCACACAGGCAACTAGAGGACCTATGGTCTCAAGTTTGTACATTAAACCTTGCAAAAGTTGTTGGTATACATGTGCCCGAAGTCTTTATGGTTGTCCCATTTAATTGGGATACTAAAGCCTATGATGATCAAAATAAAATTCGCATTAGTGCTTCAATTTTTTCAAACCAGTTAGATGAGTTTAGTGAATTATCAGATTTTTATAACCAACTATCTCAGTTCCAGTCTCCTCAATCGCTTTACGATAAGTCATATTTATATTTAGATTTACTTTCTAAAGCACAAAAAAACGCATTAGGTAAATTATACGCAACTGCCCTTTGGTTAGGTCATTGGGATTTGGCAAATAATGTCAATTTTGCAAATGCTGGATTTGTTAAAGCCAAAAAATCAGATCAATCATTGCCTGTTATGGTTGATGGTGGCAATGCACTTGATGAAGGATTTAATGGATATACTAAGCTTAGTACAATTAGCTTATTTGTTAAATCAGATAAAGAAAACGATCATAATCATGAAGAAAAGGAATTTGATGCCATTCGTTTTGGTTATGGACATTTAGCACCCTTAAATAATGAGATTTATCCTTTTTTGCCTAGATTCTTATTCAACCAAAAAGAATTTTTTTGGTCAGACGAGGATGTGATTGAAGGTTTTGTTCAACAAGCTAAAATCATCGGTCAGGTGAAAAAAATAGACATTAAAGAATGTATTCGTCAATGTTGGCAATATGTTGTAGATGCGGATGGCTTACATCATGCTCACCCAGTGGGTGTTTTAAAAAAATCATTACGATTAACTCAAAGTAGATGGTCACATACCCATTTAGCTAATAGTATTATTGATGTGATAAGTGGTAGGGCCAAAAACTTAAATAAGATGGCAAAAAAAGTTTCTAAAATTGATAGTCATGATTTTGAGCGCATTCATGCGTCTGTGCTGGACCATGGTCGAATTAATAACATAAATAGACATAATTGAATCAGGTTATGATGAAATAATTAAAATGGTTATTGATTCCAAATAATCTTCTAAAATAAAGAAAATTCAAGGTTTTTCTTGCGACGAATAAATTTCTAGTGCTAACATGTAAATGCGTTGGCTGGGCGATCGCTAGCTTTATGCTAGAGGAAAGTCCGGGCTCCATAGAGTACGATGCCAGGTAATGCCTGGGCAATGTAAATTGACGGCTAGTGCCACAGAAACCAAACCGCCTTCGGGTAAGGGTGAAAAGGTGCGGTAAGAGCGCACCGCATTATTGGTAACAATGATGGCAGGGTAAACCCCATCGGGAGCAAGACCAAATATAGATCTAGAGTTCGCTCGCATGTTACTCGCATGAGATTTGGGTAGGTCGCATGAAATAATGGGCAACCATTGTTCTAGATAGATGATCGTCCTCGACAGAACCCGGCTTACAGGCTGACGCACGATGTTTTTAGGAGTTGGGCTTTTTGGAAAATTCTTTGGTGTTAACAATTTGTGTTATTTTTGTTGGGGCAGCTGTGTTCTCAACAATCGCACTTGCCTTGCGCCAATCGCTTTTAGTAGCCTATATTCTTCTTGGTGTTTTGGTAAGTTACCTGGGGATGGATTCACTTGCTGATACTATTTTCATTCATTACAGTGGTGATATTGGCATAATTTTTCTACTTTTTATGCTTGGTTTACACTTAGATCCTATCCGTTTAATTGATCAGATGAAAAAAATAACCCCAACGGGTTTATGGAGCAGTATTGCTTTTTGGTTAATTGGTTTTATTGTGATGAAAATAATGGGCTACTCTTGGTTTGCTGCAATTTTTGTTGGTGTGTCATGTCTATTTTCTAGTACGATCATAGGGTTAAAATTGCTACCTACAAAAATGATGTCACCAGGTTCGATTGGTGAGGTTATGATCAGTATCCTATTACTTCAAGATTTTTTAGCGATGCTTGTATTATTTTTTCTTCATCAATTTGTTAGTCCAACCATTTCATGGTGGCATATTATGATGTTATCCGCTTTTTTGCCTGCACTGGTGGTTGCATCGTTTAGTTTTGTTGATGGTGTTTTAGAACCACTCATGTCAAAACATCAGCGTATAAGGGAATATTTGTTTTTATTAGCGATCGCATGGTGTCTCGGTGTTGCAGTACTTTCTGAAATGTCAGGCATTTCTTATGAAATTGGCGCATTTATCGCGGGCATAAGTTTGGCGCACTTGAGTATGGCAAATTATTTATCGGATATCTTGTTGCCATTAAGAGACTTTTTTTTGGTCATTTTTTTCTTTGCAGTTGGCATGAACATCGATTTGGATTTAATGGGTACGATTTTTTTACCCGCTTGTGTTTTGGCAGTTGTATTACTGGTCGGAAAACCCTATATCTATAAAATACTCTTTATGAGAAAAGACATTGGTTACAATAACGCTTGGGAACTTGGCTTACGTCTTGGACAAGGAAGTGAGTTTACGATCTTGATGACTGAAACGGCAAAATCTTTCCAATTCATAACGCCGCGTATTTCAAACTTAATTGAAGTAAGCGCTTTAATCACATTTTTGATCTCTTCATTTATTGTTGTCAGGTACTATGAGACACCAATTACAAGAAAAGCAAATATTTTGGACGAAGACGACGATTAAGATTCGTCATCATCTAGTTTTAGCCAAGTTTCATATGCAATGTCTTTTTCAGCTTCTAGGTTTTTAATCGTCTGTTTTATAGCTTTAACTTTTTCAAAGTCATTATAGATATCAGGTTGCATCAATAAATTTGATTGATCAGTAATTTGTTTTTCAAGTCGTTTGATTTTATCAAGAATCCTGCGAATGGCTCTGTGATCTTTGATTTTAGGTGGTTTGATTTGTTTTTTTTCTTTTATTGGAGAGGTTAGGCTGATTGGTTTGGCACCTTGGTGAAGGGCATCATCATATCCACCAGCATATTCTGTTATTTGGCCATCGTCTTCAAAATAAAGAACTTGTGTTGCAATTTGATTAATGAATGTTCTATCGTGACTGACAAGTAAGATAGCAGCTTTTGTCTCGATTAAAAACTGCTCTAGGGCATCAAGTGTATCAAGGTCTAAATCATTTGTTGGTTCATCTAAAATATATACATTAGCAGGTTTTAAAAACAGTTTTGCAAGTAAGGCACGTTGTTTTTCGCCGCCTGAAAAGTGTTTGATGGGTGTTTGAATGCGTTCACTTGAAAATAAGAAATCCTGAAGATAACTTATGGCATGTTTTTTTTGACCATTGAGTTCAACGTGACTTTGCCCCCCTGAGATATTGTCTAAAAGTGATTTATTGAGATCAAGTTGATCTTTTTTTTGATCAAAATAGGCGACATTCAAAGTTGGTCCATGAATAACTTCACCTTGGGATGGTTTAATCTCGCCTAACATAATCTTTATTAATGTACTTTTACCGCAGCCATTTCTGCCTATGATCCCGACATGATCTCCGCGATTAAGTGTGAATGTTAATTGATCAACTAATGGTTTTGTATAACCAAAAGAAACATCTTTTAACTGAATCAATTTTTGGGAAGTAGGGCCCTGACTATGATCGGATATTTTAATTTGTTTGTCACGGTTGATTCTTAATGCCCGTTGCTCTTTAAGCACATTAAGTGCTCTCAGTCTGCCCTGATTACGTTTTCGTCTAGCAGTGACCCCACGGGCAAGCCAATGCATTTCTCTTGCAATTTTTTTTTCAAGTTTTTGCGTAGTATTTGCCTCTTCCAGTAAAAACGTTTCACGTCTTTTGATATGGTCAGAATAATTGCCTGGCCAACCCATAATTTGCCCATGATCAATTTCTACAATATGATCAGCCACATCATCGATTAATTGTCTATCATGGCTTACTAAAATAATGCTACCTTTAAAATCTTGACACCATTTGGTTAGCCATTCAATTGCTGCAATATCAAGATGATTGGTTGGCTCATCTAAAATCAGTACATCAGGTTCTTTGATGATGCTTTGTGCAAAAGCAACTCGTCTTTTGAGTCCCTCGGATAACTCAGAAATGAATAGATCAGTGTCCAATAAACATATACGACATATTGATTTTGCTTGTTGTAAATATCGTTGTGAATCAATCTTATCTACATCTTGTTGTAAAGCCTCATTGCTTGCGTCAGACAGCCATTTCGCTATTAGGCTACCATCTGTGCCCAAGCCCCTTAAAACCGCCATTAAAACCGTGTCATTGGGCGTTAAATCGGGTTGTTGGTGTAGATAGCTTATTAAACAACGGTTTGGCCAGTTAATATCTCCTTGATCTGCAGTTAATTGACCACACATGAGTTTTAATAATGTAGTTTTCCCAACGCCGTTTGCACCGATTAAAGCCGTCTTAGATGGTAAAGACCATGATAAGTTGGCATCACTCAATATTGCTTTGCCACTATGTTGATAAGATAATTGTTTGATGATTAAAGCGTCTTGTTGCATAATAAGCACATTACAATGGAATTTAACAATTCGCAACTGAGAGCCAGTTGTAATTTATTTTTTATATTGGTTTTGTCGTTAGATCTCTTGTTAACTTGTTTGCATTTATTTAGGTTAATCATTAATCTATTTAGGTAGTGAGGATAATATGGTAAAAAAAGTATTTATGAGTGACCAAAATATTGCAGAAACCAAAGAGTGGTTAGATGCACTACGTGATGTCATTGAAGCAGAAAACCTAGACAGGGCTATTTTTCTTGTCAGTGCATTAATTGAAAAGCTACGTTTGATTTCAACATTGCAACCTATTGGGACCGTAACTCCAATGGTGAATACGCTTTCTGCAGACCCTGAATTCCCTGCTCACGAAGAAAATCATATGAAAGCTTTTGGAAACATGGTGCGTTGGAATGCTGCGGCTATGGTTTCTAAGGGTGCTAAAAAGGCAAGTGAGCTCGGTGGTCATATTGCGACTTATGCTTCCATTGCAGATATATATTCTGTTGCTTTAGCTTATTTTTGTCGTGGCAGAAGTGGTGACCGTCTTGAGGACTTAGTTTACTATCAAGGTCACTCTACACCGGGTTTATATGCTCGAAGCTTTTTAGAGGGACGTATTACTGAAGAACAATTATTACATTTCCGCCAGGAAACTAGAGGAAAGGGTGTGGCGTCATATCCCCACCCATGGACAATGCCAGATTATTGGCAATTTGCAACTGTTTCTATGGGATTGACGGCGGTACAAGCCATTTATCAAGCAAGATTACAAAAATATTTAATTGCCAGAAAATTGCTACCTGAAAGTGATCGCCGTGTTTGGGCATTTATGGGCGATGGTGAAATGGATGAGATTGAATCTTTAGGTGGCATTAGGATTGCTTCTAGAGAGAATTTAGATAATCTCATTTATGTGATTAACTGTAACCTTCAAAGACTAGATGGCCCAGTGTGTGCCAATCATAATGTTATAGATGAATTAGAAGGCATGTTTTTAGGTGCCGGATGGCGAGTCATTAAAAGTGTTTGGAATCGCGCAATGGATCGTTTACTTGAGAAAGATACAGAAGGTCTTTTGAAAGCAAAGTTATCCAATTTCAATGATGGACAATTACAGCGTATCAGTGGGCTAAACGCTCAACAAATTAGAGAAGAAGTTTTCAATGATGATCCGCGATTAAAGGCAATGATTGATGGTTGGTCTGATGAAGACATCGATGCCCTTGGTCGTGCTGGCCACGATTGCGAGAAGATCTTTTCATCATTTAATGAAGCTCAGAAAACAAAGGGTCAACCAACTGTTGTATTACTCATGACAACGAAGGGGTATGGTGTTCCAGGTGTTGCTGGAACAAATACGGCACATAACACAAAAAAAATGGCAGAAGATACATTGGTTGAATATGCTAAATTACTTGAAATTCCTTTGTCATTAGACAAAGCCAAACAAGGGGATTTTTATCATCCTGGTGAAGATAACGCTGCCATAAAATTCATTCGCCAAAGAAGACAAGCATTAGGTGGTTATATCCCAGCTAGACATGCGAAAGCAGATGTTCTCAAAGCACCGGATCTAAAAACTTTTGCATCCATTTGTGAGGGTAGTAAAGACCGTGAAGTTTCTTCAACCATGATGTTGGTGAGAATCTTAAGTTTGTTACTTAGAGAGGCTCACTTAAAAGATCGTATCGTCCCCATTGTCCCGGATGAGTCCAGAACCTTTGGTATGGAGGGATTATTTAGACAAATAGGGATTTATTCACCGTTAGGTCAACAATATGAACCAGTCGATGCAGGTTCGATCATGTATTATAAAGAAGCTAAAGATGGCCAATACATTCAAGAGGGTGTGAATGAGGGTGGTGCAGTCAGCTCATGGATAGCAGCTGCAACTTCATACAGTAGTAATGCGCTTAGCCTCATACCTTTTTATATTTATTATTCTATGTTTGGTTTTCAGCGTGTTGGCGATTATATTTGGGCTGCAGGCGATATGCGTGCCCGTGGTTTTCTAATTGGAGCAACGGCTGGTAGAACGACATTGGCTGGTGAGGGGCTACAACATAATGATGGTAATAGTCTTCATATTTCAAGTTTAGTTCCTAATTGTGTTAGTTATGATCCCACTTATGGTTATGAATTGGCAGTCATCATTCGCCATGGTATTTATCGCATGTTTGAAAAACAAGAAGACGTATTTTTCTATATTTCAGTCATGAATGAAAATTATATACACCCTGCAATGCCAAAAAATGTTGAGGAAGACATTATCAAAGGGATGTATCTGCTTCAGAAGTCGAAAAAGCCACAGATACATTTGCTTGGTTCAGGCACAATTTTAAGAGAAGTCGAAAAAGCAAAGACCTTGTTAGAAAAAGATTATGGTATTGAAGCCAATGTGTGGAGTGTGACAAGTTTCACGGAATTAGCCCGTGAAGCAGCCCACGTTGAACGTCATAATAGAGTTTGTATTGAAGCTGACGAAAAGCAAAGCCATATTGAGCTTTGTCTAAATGACGGTTTGCCTATTGTCGTTGCAACAGACTATGTTAAAACCTACCCTCAACAAGTCCAACCATATATTGATAACCCAATGACGGTATTAGGGACAGATGGTTTTGGGCGAAGTGATACACGTTTGGAACTTAGACAATTCCATGAGGTTAATACCAATCATATCGCTTATGCAGCCCTTTATCATGCTTATAAAGCAGGACAACTGTCAAAGAAAGCACTGATTGAAGCCAAGAAAAAACTTGATATACCAGATGAAGACCCTCAAGATACGATTGCATCTTTGTACCAAGGTGTTAAGGAGGATATCTGATGGTTAAATTGATCATACCTGACTTAGGCGGAGCAAGCGACGTAACTATTATTGAAATTTTGGTGAAGCCTGGCGATCGTGTTGAACTCGACCAATCTATATTAACCCTAGAAGGGGAGAAGGCAACAATGGAAGTGCCTGCAACACAAGCAGGAGCAATTGCTAAAATATTGGTCAATGTAGGCGATAAAGTTAATGTGGGTGATGTAGTAGCCGAACTCGATGTCGATGATGTTCCAGTTACAGAAGACAAAGTTATTCCAGATGAAGTCGCTGACGAGGTCCCAAGTAAGGATGAGCCTGCTAGCCCAACAGTAGAACTGAAAACATTAAATATCCCTGATTTGGGTGGAGCAGATAGTGCACAGGTAATTGAGTGTTTGGTCAATGTTGGTGATGAGATCAGTATAGATCAACCTGTGATTACGCTTGAGGGAGAAAAGGCTACTATGGAAGTCCCTTCTACCGAAGCGGGAGAAATCAAGAAGATTCACCTACAAGTAGGTGATCAGATTAAACAAGGTCAGCCTATGATTGACGTGCTTACCTTAAACAGTACCAGTACAACTTTGCAAGCACCTCAGGCATCACAGGAAGTCCAAGTTAGTCAACCACAACAACCAACTGTTAGACAAACTTCCCCTACAACGACAACTGCCCCAGTTATGAGCGAGCCACTGCCGTCATTTGATAAAGTGTATGCAGGTCCAAGCGTTAGACGTTATGCTCGCGAATTTGGTATTGATTTAAATCAGATCAAGGGCACTGGTCATAAAGGTAGAATTCAAAAAGAAGATTTGATTCAGTTTGTTAAATTAAGATTAAATCAAGCAACTTCTCCGGGTACCTCAGCGCTACCTACCATGCCTAGTATTGATTTTGCTCAATTTGGTTCAGTTAATACTGAACCATTATCTAAGATCAAACAAATTACTGGGAAAAATATGGTCCGTAACTGGTTAAATATTCCCCATGTGACTCAATTTGGTCAAGCTGATATCACATTATTAGATCAAAATTTTCAAGAATTCAAAGCTAAATTAAAATCCGAAGGCAAACGAATTACCCAACTGCCATTTTTAATGAAGGCGCTAGTGCTAGCGCTCAAAGAATTTCCTGAGTTTAATGCGTCATTAAGTAGTGATGGTAAATCAATCATAAAAAAAGACTACTATCATATAGGTATTGCAGTTGATACGCCTCAAGGCTTGGTTGTGCCGGTAATTCGCGATGTGGATCAAAAAGACATCATGACCTTAATGGATGATTTATTATCGTTGAGTGCGCAAGCACGTGAATCAGGACTACCTATGAAAGCAATGCAGGGGGGGTGTATGACCATCTCAAATTTGGGTGGTATTGGTGGTGGTCACTTTACCCCGATCATAAATGCACCAGAGGTTGCAATTTTAGGTGTCTCACGTCAAGAGGTTGTCCCACATTATAAGGACGGGCACTGGTTGCCAATGACGCAATTACCATTATCTTTGTCGTATGATCACCGCGTTATTGATGGTGCACAAGCGGCACGTTTTTTAGTTCGACTCATGCATTATATTTCGCATGTTGTCGTTGAACTCATTGTTGGAGAGTAATGACATGGCAAATCAAAAATCAGTTAAGCAAATCAAAATTCAGTGTTTAGTATTAGGGAGTGGGCCAGGTGGTTATACGGCCGCTAATAGGCTAGCTGATCTGGGTCAAGAGGTTATTCTAGTTGAACGCTTTGATGCTTTGGGTGGCGTGTGTTTAAATGTTGGATGTATCCCTTCAAAAGCGATGCTACACATGGCAGAAGTTCTATTTGAAACAGCTGAATTATCTGCAAAAGGGATAGAATATAACAAACCTAAAATTGATATCGTTAAATTACGTGCTTGGAAAGATGGGATCATTAAAAACTTAAATCAAGGCGTAAAGATGCTTACATCTAAACGTAAAGTTAAGGTGATTCATGGATACGGAACATTAACAAGCACACATACATTGAATGTCACAGATGCCAATGAGCAAACAACAGAAATCTCTTTTGAAAAGATAATATTAGCAGCAGGATCTGAGCCTGTAAGGCTACCCTTTTTACCAGAAGACCCAAGAATATTCAGTTCAACTGGTGCTTTGAGGTTTGCTGATCCAACAGGTTCACTTTTGGTCATAGGTGGTGGCATCATTGGTTGTGAAATGGCAACAATTTATAAGGCTTTAGGCGCACCTGTCACAATTGTTGAAATGTTACCAGAATTGATGTCGGGTACGGATCAAGATTTAGTAAAACCAATGCAACAATTACTCGAAAAGCGTGGTATTGAAATTCACGTTGATACTCGTGTGACTAATGTCGAAGTTACAAAAAAAGGACTCAGTGTTACTTTTGAAGGCAAAAAGACTGAAAAGAAAATCTTCTCACAAATTCTTGTGAGTGTTGGAAGAAAACCAAATGGTTTACTCATTGGTTCCGATAAGGCAGGCATTGCTTGCGACGAACGAGGTTTTGTAAAAGTTGATGACCAATATAAAACAAATGTTGATCATATTTTTGCGATTGGTGACTTAATTGATACGCCGATGTTAGCACATATTGCTGCAGCTGAAGGTCATTTAGCGGCTGAAATTGCTGCTGGTCATGACCATTTAGTTAGGGATTTTAGATGTTATCCAAATGTTGCATACACTGATCCAGAAGTTGCTTGGGTTGGTGAAACCGAGGTGTCACTTAAAAAAGCAAATATCAAGTTCAAAAAAGGGGTATTTCCATGGATGGCAAATGGACGTGCACTTGCTATGGGACGAAGTGAGGGCCTAACAAAAATTTTGGTAGATCCAGATACTGGTAAGATATTAGGCGGTGGTGTTGTTGGAAAGCACGCAGGTGATTTGATTGGTGAGATAGCTCTTGCGATAGAAATGGGCGCTAATGCAGAAGACATTGCTTTAACCATCCATCCACACCCAACATTGATTGAAACAGTAGGATTAGCTGCTCAGGTAGTAGAAGGCACAGTGACTGATCTGTGAGAATCTTTTTAATTGGTTTGTTGGCTTTATCAGGCTGTGTCTCACAAGGATACACAGCGCCGCTATATGAAACAACTTTAGTTTCACCTGAAAAAAGTTTGATGGCGTTTAAAGCTTCTTGTGATAAGCCCAACGCAACTAAGGTTTTGTCATCAAATAATGCAAATCAATGGCAATCAGTTTGTCAATCCATCACTACTTTAGACTTGATGTCGAGCGAGGCTGCACAAGCATTCTGGGCTAAACATTTTAAACTTTTACCACAAACTAAATTAGCAAAAGTATCTGGGTATTATACTCAGGAACTCGTTGGTAGTTTAAAACCAACTCAAACGTTTAAAACACCGATCTATGCTGTGCCAGATCAATGTATGGAGTGTTATGACCGTGCAGCCATTGAGTCTGGTAGTTTGAAAAATAAAGCGGAAGAAATTCTTTATATAAAAGATAATGTTGAACGTTACTTTACTCAGTTACAGGGTGCAGCTGTTGTTCATTTGACTAATGGTCAAACAAAGCGCTTAGTCGTTGCAGGGAAGAACAATTTCCCATATCATTTTATTAAAATTTCAGGGTCACTTCAGTATCAACGTGAATGGTTATATAACCATCCAGAACAAATCAATAGTATTTTAGCTAGAAACCCAAGCTTTATTTATTATGAACTATCAGATGACCCAGTTGTAAAAGGAAATCGTGGTGTTCCTCTGACTGCCGGACATAGCGTAGCTGTTGATAAGACAATTATCCCTTCAGGCACACCAATTCTTCTGGGAGATCGCATTGTAATCGCTCAAGATGTTGGTAGAGCCATTCATGGTAATGGTCGATTTGATCTCTATTGGGGCGTCGGTCAAGCTGCAGAAAAAATTGCGGGTGGTTATTTAACCCAATCAACCTGGTCAGTTTTAGCACCTAAGGCTTGACGTTGGTATTTTAAAATCATCTGACATGTTCTGACTAAAGGTTCTGCTGCACCCCATAAAAGTTGATCACCAATTGTAAATAAATGAATCACGTTAGATCGATGTTTATCTTGCCTGATGCGGCCAACAGCAATGTTTAATGTATTAGCAATGTATTTTGGTGATAGTTCACATGGATTGGTATCTTCAATTAACTTAACCCAGTCATTACCTTGAGATAACCAATCTTTTAATTGTGCTAATGTATAGTGATTATCAAGTGTTATGGTAACTGACTGACTATGGCATCTCAATGTATTTACTCTTACACATGTAGCACTGATTGGGGTCTGGGTTGCCAATAATTTAGTCGCTTCTTGCTCGAATTTAAGTTCCTCTTTTGTCACACCCTCATCACATAAAACATCTATCCAAGGAATAACATTATTGAGTAGAGTACTTTTATTATCTGGATTTTCAAGTTGACAACAACTATTTATAAGATCATTAATATCAATGTGTTTTGAAGCAGTACTAACTTCGGTTAAGTAATTTTTAAGTTGTTGAGTCCCAGCGCCTGAAATGGCTTGATAAGTGTGTGTGTCAACGTGCTTGACTATGTCCTGTTCATATAATCCTTGTAAAGCAAGTAGCAGTAATGAGGTGCAACAGTTTGGCCCCACAAAGGTTTTTTGTTGATTGATTATGGCATTTTTGATGGTAGCACCATTAATCGGATCTAATATGAGTGTGGCTTCAGGGTTAAGTCTTAGATGGGACGCGGCATCTAGCCAATATCCAGACCAGCCGTTCTCACGAAGGTTGGACAACGTTCTTTGGGTATACTCACTACCTTGACAACTGATTAGTATGTCACACTGCGCTAAAGCAGATTGATCATTGGACAAACCAAATTGTATGGCTTTCGTTCCAATGAAAGGCGGTGTGATGTCGTCACAGACCTGAGTTGAAAAAAGATAAACGGTTTCGTTAGATAGGATTTTAGTTTGGTTAAATCGCTCGATTAAGACTTGCCCAACTAAGCCACGCCACCCAATGATTCCAATGTTCAATGATGAATTCTGTTGCATGAGATTAGTTTACGTCATCTTGTTGATAAATAAAACTGAATTAGATTTAATTTTCTAATTCATTCAATTAATATATATTGACTGTTTAGGGTATTTATGTTGAAATCCTAAGGTGTTTTGTCGGTTAATAATTACAATTTTTGTGTTGATTTCTCCTGCTTTTGGCGATTGGAATCCCTATTATCTCTTGGGTAGTGCTAGGGATCATAATGAAATTAGATTTAGTCAGACATTTCCTGAGCAACCTTCCTATGATTGGCGTGGTGATTACTCTGTTATGGGTCCTAGTGTAGATTTTGGCGTGGGATTAATTAAAAGTATTTCGCCACATTGGGACTTAAGTTTTGAAAGTAGTTTTGGGTATTCTGTAGCACAATCCTCTGTTGGGATAACGGCTATCACTGGTGTCAATGGGCAAGCTTCTATGGACCGTGATTGGATGTTTTCTGGTAGAGTCATGCCTGTATATAAGAAATATGGTGAGATTGGGGGCGTATTAGGTCTTGAATTAATGAATTATAATATGAGCTCGGATATCGCTTCTTTTGCTAGTGTGGGTTCGGATACTTCTCAATTAGCTGCTGGGGTGTTAATTGGTGTGACCACACAGTCACCTGTTGCTGAGAACTGGTCCATACGTTTAAGTTGGCTTGAGACATTGTTTCTGCAATACGAATACGATGCCATTTTACCGGATTCAAATCCTTATACAAATGAGCTTAACGATGGTACTGAGGTGACGACCAACATTCAGCATGTGTCTTTTAAACCCACCATTGATCGTTTTATGGCTTCAATCATTTATTTCCCAAGAGGTCAGGAACTGACTCGAGTGATTACCCCAAAGGTTGAAAAAGCAAAAAACTATGTATTATTTAACTTTGTCAAAGATGTTTCAGAAATGAATGAAAGTCAAGATGAAGAGCAGGTTCTTAAAATATTCCATATGCCTTTAGCTGTCTCTGGTTGGGGTGGTGAATTAACAGCGGGTAGACGCTTTAATGTCAATGACACTTTCTTTTTTGGGATAGAAGGGTTTGCCCATTTCTTAAATAGTTTTGAAGAAAACCAAGGCCTACACACGCAAACTCGATTTGAGGAGCAGTTGGAACATAATTGGGATGTTGGTTTTGTACTTGCGCCGGGTGTGATTATTGGTGAGGGTCAAAATCTTGTGCTATTAGCAGGTATTGCACGTGGTGATTTTACAGACCGCGGCAACACTGGAAACGAAGACATTAACCCAATTGATCTAAAATCTTGGGGCGGTGTTGCAGGTGTTAGACAAGAAATTACTTTAGATGATCATTGGCGTTTAGCCTTAGGTATGAAAACCATTCGTTTTCAATCTATGCAAGTACAGACCAGAGGCACTTATTCATTAAATGATTTTGATGATATCAGCTCAGGTATTTATAGTGTAGGTTTAATGTATTCTTGGTAATTTGAATGTTTAGAAAATCATGCTTGCATTAAAGGAGGCGTGTTCTTGATCTTTATTGAATTGATCATAGTTTTGATTCGTTACGTGATGTGCACCGCCAATACTCAACCAAGGCTTTATTTGATATGAAAAACCGATGGATTTATCTTCAGCATCGCAATCATTGTTATTATAAACGTATGTAATCCTTTTATCGTCAACAAATACCAAAAAACGGTGATTTAAAAAATAACTTAAGGATAGATTTTTTTGGGATTTAACAGTTTTGGTTGTAGTGAGTTCTTGATAGTCATTATAAACATAGGATGTAGCTAATTTAAGCCATGATATTGCAAGGCCGTAGCTATTAGAATCACTAAAGCTATTATTTTGACTAGAGTTAAACCTATGATCATACCCATAGGCCCCTACCATATTGATACTATTAAATTGGTACCCTATAATCGCTTTGCCTATGATATCATCATACCAGTCTGTTGTTGTGACAGACCCTCCAAAACCTAAATTAATATCTTTATTTGAAGTCATACCGTACAAAAGATTAACGTTTAAGTGATTATTTTGACTGAAATCAGGGGTTCCATTATTTCTTAATGTTGAGGAAAGTGTTGGTGTCCAACCAATATTTAAACTACTTGATAAATAGGCGTTCTTATCAAATTTCGGTATATGATTTCCTAGGTGCCCAGAATTTTTGTGTTGTGTGTAAAGATTAGGGCTCATAGTATCTTTCATTAAAACACTCATTAACTGTGGTACTGTGATGGTTGTTGATGCCAGTATATTACTGTTAATAAGGATCAATGTTGTGTATAAGGAATAATTAAGTTGCATCTAATTAAATTAGCATAAATCAATTGAATTTTAAAAGGCTACAACAAAAAAAAATCCAAGCCACTTAAGCTTGGATTTTTTTTAAAATAAGTCGGTTATTTATTAGAATGCAAAAGATAATGATAATCCATAAGTATTAACATCTTTATCACTATTACCTGCCAAATTATCTATGCTTATATAACTAGCGCCTAGTGAAATTCCACCCATACTATACTTGATGCCAAAACTGTTAATTTCCTCGTCATCACCAGCAAAAGCACCACTCTCTTTTTCTGTTTTATAACCTAAAAGTGTTACTTCATCATTGACTGTATAAGAAAGTCCATATTTTTTATAATCTATAGTACAATCTTCACTTGCCCCTTCTGTTTCATGATCACTATATGATACTGAGAGACCGTAATAGCCAAGACCAATACCTAAACCACTTCCATCCTTCAAGAATGTGCCGTTAACTGGATCCCCTTTATCATAATTAGCATCTGTTAAATCAAAGCCTAATTGAAATGATAAACCTTCAGCAATTTGGTAAGAGTAATTCACACCTAAACCATAACCATTATCGCCCTTTTCAGAAACCATTCCACCGGCTGTTACATTTAAGTTATTAACTCCGGCTACATTAGATACTGTTACAGCTCCACTGAAAGAAAATTTTTCTTCTACATCGGTAACTGAAATAAAGTCTTTATTATTATTATATTGATCCAGGCTAATAGAAAAATTATAATAAGTATCATTATCCTCATCAGCATTAAAAGATGAAGTGGTGTCAAATTCTTGTGATATTGTAGAACCCAATTTAATCATTCCTACTGGGTATTTGCGATCCTTACCATTCACCGTCTTTTCATCTGCATATCCATAAGTACTCATGAGCGCAAGGCTTGAAATAAGTAACGTTTTTGTAAATTGTTTAGTTTGCATCATGTTAAGTCCTCCATTATGTCGCAATCTAATCTATTGACCTTAGCATTGTATTCAACGACAAAGCTTTCAGAACCAATGTTATGATCTTAATAAGTATAAGCATATAGCTTATAAATAATATCTATCATTTTATATAAATCAATTGAATTTTTAAAGGCTAAAAACAATAAAAAAACCCAAACTATTTAAGCTTGGGGTTTTTTTATTTGTAGATCACAATCTATTTATTTAGCTGAAAAATTATACCCAATGGCAATACCATCAGCGCCTGGATTGTGGTCTTTTAAACCTGCGTTAGATAGGTGATAAATACCAATATGCCATTTTGGTGTAATATTATATCTAATATTTGATTTGAATTGTGTGTGGCCACCTAAATCAGGACCATCGCCTTGATGATAGTAACCTGGTCCGAAAGCAAAACTAAAGTCATTCCAATAAACACGCATACCACCATGAATGTAATAAATCGACTCATTAGACACTTCGAAAGATACTTCTGGATGCAGTGTATGACCGACATCCCATGTTTGTTGATAACCAACGAATATTTTATGATCACTTAGGCCGTCAAAATTTTGGTCATCATAACTTAACACGCTACCAAAAACGCTTGTTTCTTTTATGGTTGCTGAATAAGCACAGGTTGCGCTTAGTGCAGCTAAAATACATATCCCTTGTTTTAATTTCATGATGCTCTCCTACATAATTTATCTTGAAATGTTAATGAACGTAATAATGAGGTCATTATTACAATATCATCAGAATCAACGCTACCATAGTTGCGGTTATATGGACATTCCTCTGAAGATAATACAGTAAATAAATCTAGTTTGGGATCGTGATTGATTAGTTTTAATTTATGCCAGGATTTACCTAGGTTGATGGTGTCTGCTGAAGAAACTGTAACACGAAGGTTGGTTTCGGTATCATAACAAATATGGCAATCACAAGTATGGGTTTTCATGTTCCCATGTGTGTATAGATCAATATCGATGTAATCACATGTGAGGTTAGATGCCATAACATGACTAAAAAGCATTGAAATCATTAATCTTAAATACATTATTTAATCCCTTAAAAAAATGTTCAGTAAAAAGATTATAGGTCTTTTTTTTATTTTTGCAAATTTTATGTCATTGAACGTCTATAATATATAACAGTTAGGAATGTTTTTGCGATTTATTAAAATTTACCGTAAAATATAACATTTAGGAGACGCTATGACAGAACAACCTGTAAGAGTACGTTTTGCACCGAGCCCAACTGGCTCAATGCACGTCGGTGGAATAAGAACAGCATTATACAACTATTTATTTGCTAAGCACCACGGCGGTACTATGGTCTTAAGAATTGAAGATACTGATTTAGAACGTAGTGATCATACGCTCGCTGAAGAACAATTAAATGATCTTAGATGGTTAGGTATCGAGTGGGATGAAGGCCCTGATCATCCCGGTGAATTTGGTCCATATTATCAATCAGAAAGATTAAGCTTTTATCAACAGTATGTAGATCAATTATTAAAAGAAGGCTATGCTTATTATTGTTTTTTAACCGATGATGAAATTGAGGCACAAAAAGCTAAGGCAGAAGCCAATGGAGATCCGTATCAAGTGATTAGTCCTTATAGGGATCTAGCATATAATGATGCAGAGGTTGCTAAGCGTCTAAAAAATAATGAAAAGGCAACCGTACGATTTAAAGTGAAAGATCCAAACCGTATTTATACTTTTGATGACTTGGTGAGGGGTGAAATTAATTTACCTGCACACATGGTTGGTGATTTTGTGTTACTTCGCTCAGATGGCATGCCAGTGTATAATTTTTGTTGTGTCATAGATGACCATTCAATGAAGATTAGTCATGTTTTTAGAGGAGAAGAACACTTGTCTAATACACTTAGACAATTAATGTTATATGAGTCACTAGGTTTTGAAATTCCAAAATTTGGTCATTTATCTATTATTCTCGATGAAGATCGTAAAAAATTAAGCAAAAGACATAAAGCTGCAAGTTGTAATGACCTTAAAAGACTAGGTTATGTCCCTGAAGGAATCATAAATTACTTGGCATTATTGGGTTGGTCTCATCCACGAGGTGATGAGATTTTATCAAAAACAGATTTAGTTGAAGCATTCACGGTTGATCGTGTAAATGCATCGCCTGCTGTATTCGATATTCAAAAAATGCATTGGCTTAATGGACAACACATTAGAAAAATGACGCCTCAGCATTTATGGGCGTTATTGGCTTTGCAACCTGGCTTTGGTTCGCTTGCCTTGCCAACTTCCAACGGCTGGCATGAAAAAGCACTGGCTGTTATATGGAGTGAATGCGATACATTGTCTCATGGTGTGGCATTGCTAAAAAATTGGTTTGACCAAAGCCACTTTGCTGTGGATGATGAGGCAAAAGAGATTTTATCTTGGCCTCGTTCTAAAGAGGTTATCCAAGCTTGGCATGATTCAATTCAAGAGGTTGCTTTTCTTTCAGCCATTGATTATGAAAACATTGTCAATGATATTAAGAAAAAATATGACGTCAAAGGTAAATTCTTATTCATGCCATTGCGAGTTGCTATGATTGGGTCACCACACGGTCCTGATCTAAATACGCTAGCAGAAGCTCTGCCAACTAAGTTGCTCAAGGAAAGAGCACAAATAGCTTTAAAACTATGCAACTGATTTCTTGGAACGTAAACTCAATTCGTGCGCGAATGACTGGAGTTGAGTCTGTTTTAGAAACATATCAACCTGATATATTGGCTTTACAGGAAACCAAGGTAGCTGACGATCAATTTCCAATCGAACACATTCAATCGCTTGGTTATCAAAGTTTATTCATAGGTCAACCAAGTTATAATGGTGTGGCATTTTTGACTAAAATACCACTTACTTTGGTTCCCCTGGCACTTTCAGATACTCTTTCAAAACAAAAGCGTTTAATTGCTGCTTCCTTTAAAGATACGCTCATTATTAACGCGTATGTTCCAATGGGTGAGTCTCTAACATCCGAAAAATACACATATAAGCTTTCCTTTTTAGAGGATTTTTGTAAGTTAGTAGAACTACAAAAGAAATCATATGAGCACATTTTGTTATGTGGTGATTTTAACATTGCACCGACGGATCAAGATGTATATGATCCAGAAAAATGGCAAAATCAAGTATTGGTATCAGAACCAGAAAGGAAGTTATGGCAATCAATTTTATCGTTAGGTTTTGAGGATGTTTATAGAGTGCTAGATGATACTAGCTCAGGATTTACATGGTGGGATTACCGTCGGTTTGCGTATAGACGTAAAGCAGGTCTTAGAATAGATCATTGGCTTTCAACTAAAGAAACTATGGAGAGCATTAAGTCTTGTCAGGTTCTGGAGGCAGTCCGTCAGCAAGAACGTCCATCTGATCATGCGCCACTGGCTTTAACAATCCTTTGATTTTAATTCCAAAGAAAAATAAATATAATTTTAAACAAAGCCAAACCCATAAACTACATATAAAATTTAAACTAATGCAACCAACTAATAGATTCAGCAGCAAAGTTTTTTTTGATAAGTCATTATCTGTATTTAATTGGGTTGTTTTGTTTGCATTTAATTCAACAGAAAATGATTTAAATTCTGCCATATATTTATCTGAGTGGATAATATAAAAAGTTGAAATCATAGCGAATACTATGGTGGGTACTAACAATATTTTAAATATAGATCTAAAGCTGATTTTTTTTATGATGAAAACATCTGACATACTTTATACTATACACGATGACGAATTTTGTAATCAATCGAATTCTTCGAGTTGATAGAACAAGATTGAATGTCTATAATATATAGATGGAAAATTCAAAAATATCAAGAGAAGAGGCATTAAAAGCCGTTCAGACATTAATTAAGTACATTGGTGATGATCCTGAAAGAGAGGGATTAATTGAGACGCCTAATCGTGTAATAAAAGCATTTGACGAGTATTATGGCGGATATAAAATTAACCCGCAAACACATTTAAAGAAAACATTTTCGGCTGGTCTTGAAACTTATAAAGAGATGGTCATTGTTAAAGATATCAAAGTGTTTAGTCATTGCGAACATCATATGGTGCCATTTTACGGTGTTGCACACATAGGCTATATCCCTAATGAAAAAATTGTTGGACTAAGCAAATTAGCAAGAGTCGTAGATGGCTTTGCAAAGAGACTACAAACTCAAGAAAAGCTTACCATACAAGTTGCTGAATCAATTCAAAATGAGCTTGATCCCATCGGTGTTGGTGTTGTCATTGAAGCTGTTCATGAGTGTATGGTTTCGAGGGGAATAGGGTCAACGAATTCTAAAACAATTACAAGTAGGTTGTTGGGTGTTATGAATGACCAAAAAGAAACAAGAGCAGAATTTTTATCACTCATTGAATCCTAAGCTACTGTATACGGAGCGATTCTGGTAACTGTCCTGTTAACTGTCCTGGTAACGGTCCTGGTAACGGTTTTGAACCTTTATATTCATGTTTTTCAGAAGATACTGAGGGTACTGGGCCTGCTTCCCTTTTAAACTGACTAAAAGAGCTAATTTTTAACGAATCAGTTGATGTTGTTGGCGAGCGCTCTGAGTCTGTAGACTGCGATGTTGTTGAAGGCGAATCTAGTGTTTGAGTTGATTTTGGTAAATGATTTTGAGATAAAGCACCTGAGTGACTACTGGGAGATTCATTGGTTGTCTTGCCTATAGAGTCAAGAGAATCTGAGCTTTTGGAGGCCATTTTATTAGAGGTGCTCTGCGTTACTAACTGCTGATTATATTGCAATAAATTTTCTGTAGTTAGTGGTAGTAAAGAGTTTTCTTTTTTGGTCCTCTTTTTACGCAGTGGGGTCTTATATTTTTCGGGGCTCAGTTGACACAGTGGTGACCTGTCTTTTGTAGAATTAGATTTATAGGGTGGGGTTTGAGCAGGGGGTGGCATAATTGTACCTTTATTTAAATCATCTATTTGGTTTAAATAAAGATCATGATAAGTTTTATAAGTGTTCGCAAGGTGATTTTTTAGATCCAAAGAAAATTTTAGAGTTAAAATCAAAAAAGATGCAAGTACTAGAGGTAGAGAAATTGAACACATTATCAGTACAGCACTAAACATGATATTTAAACAAGTAGAAAACAAAAAACAAAAATAAATAGAACCTGTTTCTTTAGTATATTCTTCATTTTTATTGTGTCTTAAGCTAGTTGCATAAAGCTCACTAAATAGGCGTTTGAAAACTTCACGGCACTTTTGATCCTTTATCTCATCTGAAATATCATCTGAATTTAATATGTATTTGTTTAAATAAAAGGTATGCTTCTCTTTAATAAGATACATATTTGATAGTACTTCTTCAGATAAAGATGACATTAAGTCAACAAGGTTTTTATGAGTAAATTTATTTTCATATGATAAATTATCTAAACAGAGATTCTTTTCGAGATTTATGCCTTGAAATGAGACATAAGCCGGGAAAGGGGTTATCAGTGTAGGATGACTACTCTGACTTATTTGAAAGCTATTACCCATGTCTATGAGTATGCGCCTTTAATATTGCATGGTCAAGTATTGTATGCTTTTTTTATTTATGCATTTGAAAAAATTTATTTTTTTTGTTCCGGTATAGCGATATATGTCATCCCAAACGGGGTTTCGTATGAAGTTAATAGATTGCTTTCATTGTGGTTAAATTCATACACTGGTTGTAGAAATTTGTCCTGCCAAAGTTTTTTATTTGATGACGATATTTTTGGTGTGATTGTATGTCTAATAAAGTTTAACTCTTCACTTGTAGCATCTTTTCTTAGCTGTTCAAAATAATTTTTATTGGTCATCAGTGCTGTGGCATGTTCTAAGTATATTTGTTGTGAAATCGCAGATTTGTTATCAGGTAAAATACAAACTGAACCATTGAGTATTGCACCAAGGAAGCCAAACAAAATGATTCTATAATCATCATAGTCACATGCAACAAATAAATTGGTCTCTGAGTAAATTGGTGCGTTATAGCTCCACTGATAAAGTGTGGTCATTATTTCAGACATTGTAAAACTGATGACTTTGTCACTATTTACATGATAGAGCGCATCTTGTGGTGATAATACTTTTGTTATATCACCGTAAATAATAGGAATATTCTGTAATAATGCACTCAGGAATCGAACGGGTGTAAAGTTTTCATTTGTAACATGATAAAATTTACGATGTTGCCATGTGGTTTGTTTTGCAAATTTGAGTACCTGTTTTAAAGTAAATCTTTTTTTATTGAAAAATAAGCATTGATGAGCATCACCAATGTAATTGACAAGTTTATCAATAGCCTCACTAATATGTAATGGATGTGACATCATGCATTGTGTATTTACTAGTAGTTGTCGCATTTCTACTTCATTAATTCTAGATTCTTTTGTCACTTTAAATGGCTGACCTATTTGAATGGTGATTTTTGGGAATAATGCTTTTTTAAAATTGCTTTTCATCCTACTAGATAGGTGATATTGACTACCATCAATATATACGGGGATCAGCGTTGATTGTGTCAGTTGTGCTGCAAAGTTAGCGCCTGGATAAATTTTTCCTATTTTGCCAATAGGACTACGCTGTCCCTCTGGGAAAATAATACCGACTTTGCCGTGTTTGAGGCCAGTGATGAAAGGTTTAAGCATCATTGGTTTATTAGGACTCATCGGTAGCTTTTGCCAAAAAGCCTCTGTTAATCTGACTGCCAACATATTACTTGCTTCAGGATTAATTGGAAACATGAAACGACCTGGAAGCATCCCACCAAGTATAGGTGGCTCAATATATGAATTATGATTTGGTATCACAATGAATGGTTTCTTTACGTGTTCTAAATGGTGCATACCACACATTTCGATACGAAATGCGTAAGTTACAAAGCTTTTTAAGCTGGCTTTGATCAAAGCTGCTGGATAACGAAGTATTGTTATGATAAGTCCAATAAAAATATATAACGTTAGCCAATTTGCTATTAAGAAAACATCTTGTTGATGCGTTACCCAAATAGACAACAAAATGATTGTAATGATATTTGACATACTATAGACAAAATGAAATCCTTCAGTTTGCTTTTTACAGGCTAGAGTCTTATAAACTGTGAGTTGTATGTTAAACGATGCCAGTAACGACCCAATCAATGTAGATTGTACGATTTGTTGTAAGACTAAATAACAAAAGTTTAATTTTGATGGATTTGTAAGCCAAGCTTCTAAATGAGGTAGCATAAATAAATTGATTAATCCGGAGAAAAAAGCTAAGGAAATATATAGGCTTATATAACCACTCCACAAAAAAGGCTCAATATACTTTTTATTTTCATTCACCAAATAGGCAATGAAACATGAAGGTAACAAAGCAAAAATTAAATCGTTTGGTTCAAGTGTTGGTAAAGAGATGATATAGACCCAAACAGAAATCGTAAGGGCTGCAACAATAAAAAGTTGATCGAATAAAAGAATCCATAAAGGTTTGAAAAAACGCATTTTATACTTAATTTGTCTATGAGGTCGAAAGCGAGTCTTCAATGATAAAAGATGAGCCAGTGACAACGTTATAAATGTGACAAATACATTTTGAATTAAAAGAATATTTAGACCAATTAGTTTAGGTTTGATCGGTTGTTCACCTTGAAGCCAGTGCGAAAATAGTAGGGTCGAAGCTGCAAAAAAAGGTAAATTTAAAAATAAACTTACGGTTGTAACGATCATACAAACAGGATTTACCCAGCTTGGTATTTTTGGTTTTACAGGCAGCTGGCCAAACAGGCAGTAAAAAAATAATAAAATATAGCAATTTAGCCAATCATTTTGAAAAATAAATAATGAAGATAAATAAATTAACTGAAGATTTACAATCCAAGTTGAGATCAGATAACTTCCAATAAAGTTATTTTTAAAGTTGTGTAATAACATCTAACTGTTTCTTAACTAGATTTTTTTTAAAGTTTTTATAGTTTGGTAAACCGGCATAATAATTTGGATAATCTTCGCCAACAATCAAAGGTTTTAAATATTCGATACACATATCATTAACATTTAACCCATCAGCCTGAATGAAATGATCAGGAATCAGCTTTTCCTTATTCGCGACATTCTCTAAATAGGTGTCTTTTATTCTTGAACGATATGGGTGATTGCACAAACGCTCAATCGTAAGCATCTTACCTGATTTTCGAGCTTTACAAAATTTAATTGCTTCTTGTCCTAAAGCAAATGATTCGTCGGAATCGACTTTTGACGCAATATGTCTTGCCGAGCGTTGTAAATAATCTGCTATTGCAAAATGAGTTTTTAATTTGAGTTCTTTTTGAATTAATTGTGATAATTGCGAACCAACACCACCAAGCTGGGTGTGTCCAAATGCATCAATATTCTCCTTTTGCAAAGACCAAATATTTTTTTTATCATTTTTAAGCCCTTCAGCAACAGTAATGGAACAATAACCTTTTGTTGCAACGGTACTCTGGATTCTTTCGAAAGTTGCTTTTTGGTTAAAAGCCCTTTCTGGCATTAAAATAATATCTGCATTATAAGGTTTTGGTGCAAGTGCGGTTGAGGCAGCCAACCAACCTGCATTTCTACCCATCACCTCAAGAACAAATACCTTCGTTGATGTCTTTGACATGGAAGCCAAGTCAATACTTGCTTCAAACATCGAGGTCGCCAAATATTTTGCTGCTGAGCCAAAACCTGGAGAATGATCTGTTCCTTCAAGATCATTATCAATGGTTTTTGGAATGCCAATACAAACTAATGGGTGACCATTGGCTTTACAATATTCAGATATTTTTAGAGTTGTGTCTTGAGAGTCATTGCCACCGTTATAGATAAAATAACCTATGTTATGCGCCTTAAACACATCTAAAATTCTAGCAAATTCTGATTCTTGTTTTGACGGATCTTTTAACTTAAAACGACACGAGCCAAATATGCTTCCTGGGGTCATTCTGACAGTGTTAATTGTTTTTTGATCCCAATGCGACACATCAATCAGTTCTTCTTCTATGGCACCAATAATGCCATTGCAACCAATGAACATTTGATCAAAAAAATCTTTATTTTTCTTATACTCAGTTAAGACGCCGCTCAGTGTTGTGTTAATGGTAGCAGTAACACCACCTGAATGAGCAAAGAAGATATTTTTGTTAACCATAAATTTGAATACCTATTATGATCGTATCATAACAATATTTATATATAATTGGTATAGTTAACAGATTAAAAGTGTGACCAGACAGCGTTGTTGGCTAATAACAAATAGGAGGTACTAAAAGAAACTGCCCAGTCACTTAATAAATCTTATCAGCATAACATTAAGAAAATATTAAGAAAATCATTGTTTTAAAAGTTTTTTAAGAATGTGACTAGACAATGGTGTGTTGGCTAATAACAAATAGGAGGTACTAAAAGAAACTGCCTAGTCACTTACCTATCATAACAACCTAAGATTAACATAATCTTAATACTAAAAAGAGAATTTAAAGATGTCCTCAATGTCTGAGTAAACTCTATTTTTTTTTGTTGGTGATGGATGGATTACAACCGATTTTTTCACGATCATTTTTTCAGCAACATTAAGCATTACACTAGGTGTGATGCCATTGAATACTATGAAAATGACCGGAATGGCAAGAAGAAATACATCTTTTGTTTTAACACGCATCAAAGATTTTGATTTCGTAGCTTCTGTTTTGCTATCAAAATATAAGAGTCTTACAACTCTTATGTAGTAAAAAATACCGATGACGGCAATCAGCATAGCAATGACACCAACCACAATAAAGTTAGCCAAATATAACTGATATAGAACATTTAATTTTGCAATGAAACCTGCTAAAGGAGGTATGGATGCCATCGAAAAAATAACGCACATCAAATAAAACGCAATGATTGGTTGTTTATGATGAAGCCCGTTAAGGCTTTTAAGTTCACACAGTTCATTATTAGATTTGCTTAAAACGCTCAATGTACCCAATATGCCACATGTAGCCACTGTATAAATAATGATATAAAAAATAGCGCTTGAGAAACCTTGTATGCCAATTGCAATTGCAAGGATTAAGTAACCCATATGTGCTACTGAGGAGTAGCCTAATAAACGTTTGGTATTGGTTTGTGATAATGCAGATAAATTACCAATTAACATAGACAGCAGGGCACACAAAATTAAGATGATTTGAAGACTTCCTTCAAAAGCCCCACTGTGACCAAGACGAATAAAAGCAGTGACATAAGCTAATTTTGGAATGGTTGCAATTAGCATTACCGCAGGGATGGGCGCACCTTCATAAACGTCTGGTACCCAATTATGAAAAGGGGCACATCCAACTTTGAACAGTAAACCACAAGTCACAAATAACATACCCAAAATTGAAAGTTTAGACTGGTCATCAATCAGAAATTGAATTGAGCCAGTCGCGCCATAACAAAACGAAATACCAAACAAGATAAAGCCTGAGGCTAATGCGCCTAAAATAAAATATTTTATCGAAGCTTCCAATCCAAGCTTTTTTTGAAAAATAGCTATGATGGCATACATCGGCAATGCGCTTAGTTCAAGACCAATGAAAAGAATTAAAAAATTATTAGCAGAGCACACGACAAAAACACCAAGCAATACGGATTGGACTAATATATTATATTCAAACTCTTTAATCTTAGCGTTTTTAATGTAATTAAAATTAATGAGTGTGATGAAAAACAAAATTAAACTTGCGAATAATTTAAGACATTGACTCAGCATATCTACTTGCCAACCCTGCCATGAATTGATGACTACAGGGCTTATTGAAAGTTCACATATCACAAAAAATGTCATAACTAATGTCATGGCCAAAGAAAAAGTACCCCGTTGTTGAAGTGGTAATGAAACACCTAAGAGTAGCGTTGAGATGATAAAAAAAGTAATGGTTGCTTCTGGTAAAAATAACATATTAAAACTTTGCCTGTAATGCTAGTTGAACAAGGTTAATAATTGACTTATCCATCATATGAATCAAAGGTTGAGGATATAAACCAATAAAGAAGATACCAAATGTCATCAAACTTAGGGCAATATATTGATGAGATGTTATGTCATCAAGTTTTTCAACATTATTTTGAATGATTGGACCATAAAAAACACGTTTAAACATGAATAAAGAGTAACTTGCTGAAAGCACTAGCGTTAAACCTGCGAGTAAAGCAACCCAAAAATTTGTTTGAACAGCACTTACTAAAACCATAAATTCTCCAACAAAACCTGCAGTGCCGGGTAGACCAACATTTGAAAGAACAAATATCATAAAAAATGCAGTAAAGTAGGGCATTTTTTGAACTATACCACCCATGTCAGCAATCAATCTTGTATGCAGTTTGTCGTATAAAAGACCAAATGCAAGGAACATACCTCCAGATCCAAACGCATGTGTTATCATTTGTACCATTGCTCCAGATAAAGCAAGTTGAGCAGAAGGTAAGTGCCCAGAGTTTTGAAAAATTGGATATATCATAAAACAGCCAAGTGAAACAAAGCCCATGTGAGCTACTGATGAATATGCTATTAGACGTTTCATATCATGTTGAGCTAATGCCACAAGACCAATATTTACAATGGCAATGAGTGATAACACAATCAATAGCCAAGATGTCTCTAAACAAGCATCAGGAACAATTGGCAAACAGAACCGAAAGAAACCATATGCACCAACTTTGAGCATCAACGCTGCAAGAATAACAGAGCCACCAGCGGGGGCTTCGGTATGGGCATCAGGTAGCCAGGTATGAACTGGCCACATCGGAATTTTTACTGCAAAAGCTAACATAAAAGCCAATAATATATATATTTGTTCGTGCAGAGAAAGCGGTAGATTATAAAATGATAAGATTGAGGAACTACCAGACTTGATAGATAAATAGATCAGCGCTAAGAGCATGATGACTGAACCAAAAAAAGTATAAATGAAAAATTTGATGGCCGCATAGCTTCTAAGCTGACTACCCCAAATACCGATACATAAATACATAGGTATTAACATCCCTTCCCAAAAAAGGTAATAAAGAAATGCATTTAAGGCAACAAAGACGCCAATAACCATGGCTTGTAGAAAGAAAAATAAGCCCATGTAATAATTCAACTGTTGATTAACTAAGTCTTTAGCTGTGAGAATAATGATGAGGTTGATAAATAAAGTTAATAAAATGAGCGGTAGCGAAATGCCATCAATACCGACATAATAATTTATCCTTAATGATGTTATCCAACTATAATCTTCGACAAACTGCATATTTGCAGTTGTATTGTCAAAGCCAAGATAAAGTAGAACACCTATAAAAAGACTAAATAGACTTGAGATGATTGCTATATTTTTGGATCGATCATCTTGAGATAGTAAAAGCCATATCCCAGAAAAAATGGATTGTATAATAAGAATAGATATAAGAGGTAGTTTATGTGTAAGCATGTTAAATAGAAATTAAAAACATTAAAATAATGAGACCTAAAGTAATAGAAAAAGCTTGGTGATATAAATATCCAGTTTGAATCCGTCGAACAAGCGTGCCAGTTTTATAAGTAAAGTTGCTTAGGCCAGTAATGATGCCTTTATCGATGATTTTCTGATCTGTAATTTGATAGGTTTTATTTGCTAAAATCTTAACATTTTTGACAATAATATGTTCATTAAACCAATCAAATCCCCATTTATTATTAAGGATCCAGTTGATTGTATCAAAACGATACTTATTTGCTTGCCACAAAGAGGGATATTTAATGTAACAGGCATAAGCTATTAAAAAGCCAATCAGTGTGCAGTAAAGAGGTAATTGAGTAAATGCGTGCAACACACTAAATAAAGGTGAAGAAAATTCATGACTTAATTCATGCTGAACATCTAACGCTGAAGATAATGATGAGAGACTATTACTTAACAGGTGACCCTTAAACATAGGTCCGAGTAGTATCATCCCAAGAAATATAGAAGGTACTGCTAGTATGACCAATGGCAACGTGATGGTATAGTCTGGATCGTGTACCCGTCCTTTAAATCGTTTATTGCCATGAAAAGTTAAAAAGAATGCTCTAAAGCTATATAGAGCTGTCACCATAGCACCAAGAATAAGACATATATAGGCAAATGAGGCTGCAGGCAATTCAGATAACGCAACTGCAGCAATGATGCTGTCTTTTGAATAAAATCCAGAAAAGAATGGAAAAGCAATGAGTGCTAATGTCCCAATCAAAGTACATACGTAAGTAATGGGCATATCTTTAGCAAGTCCGCCCATTTTTTGCATATCTTGTTCATGATGCATGGCAACAATGACGGATCCTGCTGATAAGAAAAGTAGCGCTTTAAAACAGGCATGCGTAATCAAGTGAAACATTGCTGCGGAATAGGCTGAGGCTCCGGTTGCAGCAATCATATACCCTAGTTGAGACAATGTAGAATATGCAACAACCCGCTTGATGTCATTTTGAACAATACCAACTAAGCCTAACATTAACGCACCCAGGCTTCCAATGGTCAGTATAATATTTAAAACCGCAGGTGTCAGATCAAAGATTGGTGATAATCGACAAATCAAATAAATCCCAGCGGTAACCATAGTGGCTGCGTGAATCAAAGCTGAAATGGGTGTTGGACCTTCCATTGACTCTGGAAGCCAGACATGAAGTGGAATCTGAGCAGATTTACCCATGGCAGCAATTAAAAATAGAAAACAAATTAAACTAATAATATTGACAGACCAAGTTGATGTGAGATTAAAAGATTCCATAGCCATATTAGGCAATTTTTCTATAATGCCGACATAATCGAGTGTGTTCGTATAACTATAGGTTAAGGCAATGGCTAGTATTAATCCCAGGTCACCAACACGGTTTACAAGAAAAGCTTTTAATGCTCCATTGGCAGCTGAATTCTTTTTAAAATAAAAACCAATTAAGAGATAAGATACTACACCAACACCTTCCCAGCCAAAAAATAGTTGGGCTAAGTTATCAGCTCCAATCAGAGCAAACATAGCAAATGTGAATAATGAAACATAAGCAAAAAATCTTGAATAGCCTGGGTCATCATGCATGTAGCCAACACTATAGATATGGACTAAGAAAGAAATAAAGCTTACGACTAAAAGCATGATAACGGAGAGTGCATCTAAATAAAAACCAACATGAATGGTAAAAGCACTATTATTAATCCAATCAAATAATACTATATTGATAGGTGCGCTTTGGTGGATAAGGAATAATGACCCCAAGTAAAAAGATAACACCATTGATATACCTACCAATCCGATTGTGATGTTGTGACTTTGTTTATGACCAATGCTTGGTCCAAAAATACCCGCAATGATAGCGCCTAAGAGAGGAGCCATCCAAATGATTGTTATAATAGTTGCTACAGTCATTATCCTTTTAACTCACTGAATTTATTTGAATCGATGGTTTTGTGTTGGCGGAAGATAAGCACCATGATAGCAAGACCAATGGCTGTTTCAATGGCTGCTATGCCAAGCACAAAGAAAACAAATACTTCACCAATGAGATTATTGTGTAGTTTTGAAAAAGCAACAAAGTTTGTATTACATGCTAATAGAATGAGTTCAATTGACATCAATAAGGAGATTAAATTATGTTTATTGACTGCAATACCAATAACTCCAATCACAAAAACAATGCAGCCTACCACTACGAAATTTTCAATTCCAATCATTTATTAGTCCTTTTTTTAGGTGCAAACTTAAGTCTTGAAGCTTTGTCAGCTTTTAATTGCTCACTTATGATTTGTGCTTTTCGATCAGATCGTCTTCCTTCAAAACACAAACTGACAGCTGCAATCATTCCTACCAATAGTATAATGCTTGTTAGTAAAAACGCTAATGCATAATCTGTGTATAGTATTAATCCAATGGCTTTGGTTGGTGAATGGACGGCCTGTATCTGGATGGGTTGATTAATATGAATTGCAGCTGAGTATAGGATATAAACAACAATTAGGCCAATGGTTAGATTCAGTGTCGTGTAGATCGATTTATTGATATCGAACTGTTCTGATCTTGGCACATTGAGCATCATTACAACGAAAAGTAGTAAAGTCATTACAGCTCCCACATAAACAAATATCAATGCTAGTGAAAGAAACTCTGATTGTGCTAGCATCCAAAGTCCAGATACATTAACGAATGTAAAGATCAAAAACAAAGCAGACTTAACAGGATGATTTGCGAAAACAACCATTAGGGCAGTAAATATAGTTAAAATACTGAAAGTATAAAAAAGTATGTTGTATGTCATTTAAAGTATTCACTCATCGATACGGCTCGTCTTTGGCACGATCTAAGGCTATTTGCTTTTCACAGCGATCACCAATGGCTAGAAGCTTTTCTTTTGTCAAAATATTTTCACCACGTTCTCTGACAACATAGTGATGTTCTGAGGTTACAACAATTGAGTCAACAGGACAAGCCTCTTCGCAAAATCCACAGTTTATACATTTAAATACATCGATGTCAAAACGTTTCGTTCTTCTTGATCCATCTTTTCTGGGTTCTGATTCTATGGTAATTGCTAATGCTGGACATACGGCTTCACATAATTTACAAGCAATACAACGTTCTTCTCCGTTTGGATATTTTCTTAATGCAAGAGCGCCACGAAATCTCGGCGATGTTGGCATTTTTTCGTCAGGAAACTGAATGGTTTTACTAGGTTTGAAAATGTTTCTACCGGTATGCATTAAACCCTTAAATATATCAATCATTAGAAATCTTTTAATGAGTGACATCGCTCGGCTTGATTTAGTAACTTTCTTACTTGAGTTCACTTTTGACTTTTTTTTAGGTGATGGGTAGTTAGGTTTGGGGAAATGTCTATACCAAAAATAACTAAGCACAAATAGTGAGACACAAGAAATGGCAACAACATTATAAATAATGGTTAATATAGGCCCATATGGTGTCCAAAAGTCTCTTAATGTATAAGAAAAAAGATTTGCTATATGAATCACTTGAATCAGCATTTGGATTACCCAAACTTTTAATGTGATCCCATATGGCCAATTTATATGAATAGGGGGTTTCTTATCTAATAAGATCCAGCGTCCAGCAATAAATACGGTAATAGCCCAAATAAGCCCACTGAACCAAGCCTGACGTCTAATCCATGTTGGACTGAGCGGAGAAGTAACAGGATCTAGTGTGTACCAAGATACTAAATTCAATAAATAAAACAAAACAAATAAACCTAGTCCAGCTCCAAAAAGTACCAGCTGGGTTGTTTTTCTATATTTCATAAAAATTGTCATAACACACCTAACTTAATGAATATCGCTACAATTGGCAACCAAATGAGTGTTGTTGGGATCAGTGCTTTCCAACCCATCATCATCAATTGATCATATCGATATCTTGGGAATGTCCATCTTACCCATAAGATAACAAATGCCATAAAAAATGTTTTTATAATAAACCAAACAAATAAAGGTACAAAACTTGTTAACGAACTCAACAAAAATATAGATTCAAAGGGTGAGTGCCATCCTCCTAAAAATAATGTTGTACCAAGGGCAGAAACGAGTAACATATTTGAATATTCAGATAGAAAAAACAACATGAAACCAACACTGCCGTATTCAACCATATAACCTGCAACAATTTCAGCTTCACCTTCTGCCAAATCAAAGGGTAGGCGATTGGTCTCGGCTAAACCACAAATAACAAATACAACGAATAAAGGCAATAATGGCCATATATACCAATGCCAAAAACCACCTGCTTGTGACTCAACAATACTAGATAAATTCATAGACCCGGCTAATAATAAAACGCCTACAAGCGCAAAGCCCATTGCAATTTCATACGAAATAACTTGTGCCATTGATCGCATTGCACCAAAAATGGCATATTTTGAGTTTGAAGACCAGCCTGCAATAATTACACCATATGCACCAAGAGAAGTTACTGCAAACAAGTATAAAAGCCCGGCATCAATATTTGAAACAACGATACCTGGTGCAACTGGAATAACAGCCCAACCAGCGAGGGCAGTAGTTACAGATAGGATAGGTGCCAAGGTAAATAAGACTGGATTAGATGCTGCTGGATAAATATATTCCTTGTTAAGGAATTTAAGCGCATCTGCAAAAGGTTGTAATAAGCCTCTAAACCCAACCCTATTAGCACCAATTCTACCCTGTATATAAGCTGCAACTTTTCTTTCAGCTAATGTGTAGTAAGCAATACAAATTAAAACAGGAATAAGTATGATTACAATATTAATCAAAACAAAAATAATGGGTGGTAAATCATTAATCATATTTGGGTGTTAGCTCTATTTGACAGTTTTCTGGAAGTAAAGACGCAATATTTTTACCTACGACAATTGTTTTATCAGCAATGTGTTCATCAATGATTACATTTGCGTCTGTTTTTTTTGAACCGAACTTCAATGTTACTGGTCCGTCTTGTTTTAACCCATATCCTTTGGCTAATTCTAAATTGATTCTAACATTGTTATTTTCTAAATCAGCGACAGCCTGTAAGGCTTCTGCGTGTCTTGTAATATCATCAACATTAAAAGGATGATCAAAAGCTATCCAAGATTGTTCATGATTAGCAACATCAATTGACTCAGGTAGTGCATTTGCTTCATAAGCATAATCAAATTTTACTTGATTAAATTCATCAACTACAGCTTGTGAATGAGGGTATTCAAATCCACTAAGTCGCATGGTTTGTGCAATGGCTGTAATGATTTTCCAACCTGCTTTACTATCACCAAGTGGGGGCAAAGCTGCTTGAAAACGTTGGTGTTTCCCTAGCATATTGATAAATGTACCTGACATCTCAGCAAAAGTACAAGTTGGGATAATTACATCAGCATAAGCTCTTAATTCATCACTATCATAATGATTGCAGGCAATGACAAAACTTTGTTCTAATTTTTTCTTAAATGTTTTATACCCGTCCATATCATGTTGTGGTTCAAATTGATGCAACCAATATAGAGACATTGGTTTTCTTAATATATCATTCTTATCCATGCCAACTTTATCACCGAGGTGAGGGAGCATACCCATTTTCGCAGCACCAATACTATTGGCGCCTTCAGGAATGAAACAAACAGTATGATTTATTTCTGTGGCTAGTGACCTAATTAATTTTCGTAATTTACTAGCATGTGGATGATGCATGATGCTTTTGCCAACAAAAATTAAACCACTACTATGTTTGCACATCAACTTAGCTACTTTTTTAATTGCATCATTGGGTTGATACGCATCTAATAATTTAGGGATGGGCTGCTTTTTGATTACGAGTACAGCATGTAGTAACTGCGCAATATTTGATAACCAATCTTGATGAGGAACCAGTAAATCATTACTGGTTTTAAAATTCATTTTATCTAAGTGACTATCCATTCGGATACATTTTGCACCCGATATCACAGCTTTACGAATTCTGTGATTTAACATGGGTTGATCCACACGTGTATTTGCACCAATCAAGCTTATGAAATCACTATTTTCTATATCTTCAAAACTACCATTAAAATGTTGCGCGTAATTCATACTGGCTTGATCAGTAAAATCAGATTCTTTTAATCTAAAATCTAAATTGTTAGAGCCCAATTGTCGCATGAATTTTTGAAGTAAATAAAACTCCTCACAAGTACTGCTTGGGTGTGCTAAAGCAGCAATATGGTTCGGGCCTTTAGTTTCAACCACTTGTCTAAAGCAATCGGCAATGTAACTAATAACGTGATCCCATGAAACTTCCTGCCATTGTCCATTTTTTTTGACCATAGGATGGTTAATACGACTTTTATGCTGAATCCCTTCATAGGCAAATCTATCACGATCGGATATCCATGTTTCGTTGACAAGATCATTTTTTCTGGGAACAACACGCATAATATCTAGGTGGTTTCCATTGTTAATACTGTGAATGTATGTGTTTGAACCAACACAGTCATGTGGGCTTATACTAGAATGTTGAGAAAATCCCCAGGATCTACCATGAAATCGATATGGTTTAGAGGTTAAAGCACCAACTGGACAAATATCAATCACATTTCCTGACAATTCTGATTTAAGTCCTTTTTTTAAATATGTACCAATATTCATGTGGTTACCACGTTCAAGTGCACCAAGTTCCTCTATGCCTGCGATTTCGGTCCCAAATCTAACACATCGGGTGCAATGAATACACCTTGTCATATCCGTAGCTACCAAGGGTCCTAAATTTTCATCGTAAACCACTCTTTTTTCTTTAGTAAACCTTGAAACACCTTCTCCATAACCCATAGCAATATCTTGTAATTCACATTCACCACCTTGATCGCATATTGGGCAATCCAAAGGGTGATTAATTAAAAGGAACTCCATAACAGCTTTTTGTGATTGTCTTGCTTTCTTTGATCTTGTATAAACGCGCATATCGTTTGCGACTGGTGTAGCACAAGCTGGTAAGGTTTTAGGTGCTTTTTCTACTTCAACTAAGCACATCCTACAGTTTGCAACTACACTTAATTTTTCATGATAACAAAATCTAGGAATATAAATACCTACTTTGTCAGCAGCTTCGATAATAGTTGTTCCTGGATCACATTCAATTCTATGATCATCAATGTATAAAGTAATTTTTTCTTTTAATTGACTCATACCTCGTTACCTTTAACTTTTGAATAACCGTGTTTGCAAAAGAATTCAAACTCATCCCTAAAATGAGTAATAAAACTCTGCACAGGCCAGGCAACTGCTTCACCAAATGCACAGATAGTTCTACCCTCAATTTTTCCAGCAATTTCAATTAATAAATCAACATCTTCTATTTTACCTTTACCAGCTAAAATATCTCTTAAGTTTTGATGTAACCAATTGGTGCCTTCTCTACATGGCGTACATTGCCCACAAGATTCATCCTCATAAAATTTAATCACACACGCAAGTGCTTCTACCATACAAGTCCGGTCATCCATAACGATCACACCACCAGAGCCAATGGCTGAGCCGACAGATTGCATGCCCTCATAACTCATATCAGCTTTAAGCATGACATCCCCAGGCACTATTTTCATAGAAGAACCACCTGGAATAACTGCCTTACATTTACGGTTATCTAGCATCCCACCGCATAATTCTAATAAGTCTTTGAATGAAGTTCCCATGGGTATTTCAAAAACACCTGGTTTTGCAACATGCCCACTAACAGAGAAAATTTTAGTCCCACCACTTTTTTCAGTGCCTAAAGCTTTAAACCAATCAGCACCATTTTCCAGGATAACAGGTATAGATGCTAGAGATTCAGTATTATTAACAGTTGTTGGTTTCCCATATAATCCATAATTTGCAGGGAAGGGGGGCTTAAAACGGGGCATCGCCCGTTTACCTTCAATTGATTCCAACATAGCGGTTTCTTCACCAACAATGTATGCACCAGCACCAATGATATTAATCAATTCAAAATCAATGCCTGTACCTAATATATTTTTACCAATTAAGCCCGCTTTTTTGGCTTCTTTAAGTGCTTTTTCACAGCTTTCAAACTCATCCATGAATTCGCCACGCATATAATTATAAGCCACAGTTGCACCCATTGTATAAGCAGCAATGGCCATTCCTTCAATAAGTTGGTGCGGGTTTTTTTGCATAATAAAACGATCTTTAGAGGTACCTGGTTCACTTTCATCAGAATTACAAACCAAATATTTTTGGCCCTCTTTATCACGATTGATGAAACTCATTTTTAACCCGGTAGGAAAGCCTGCACCACCCCGGCCCATAAGGCCTGATGTTTTAATTGCATCAATGACGTCAGCAGGTTTGATTTTTCCTTCCAATACTTTTTTCCAGCTGGAGTAGCCATTAATTTTTTGATAAGTATCAAAACTTGATGGCGATGAATGATTGAAAGTTCGATAGCAGACAAGATTTTGTTTCATAATGATTCCCCCTGTCTTAAGTCATCAATTAATTGGTCGAGAGATTTCGTGGTTAAATCTTCTACATATTTAGTGCCATTAACCACCATGGCAGGTGCTTTTGTACAAGATGCCAAACACTCTACTTCTTGAAGTGTAAATAAGCCATCCTCTGTTGTCTCACCAAGTTTAATAGAGAGTTTGTTTTCAAGGTGGTGAATCAATGGCTCACTACCTCGTAACATACAAGAAATACTACCACAAATACCTAATACATGTTTCCCAACTGGTTTTCTGTGGTACATGCTATAAAAACTAGCTACTTCGTAAACTCTTATTGGCGCAATGCCTAAGTATTCTGCAAGCATGTCGAGATGCTTATCTGAAAGCCATCCATAATGATCTTGGATAAAACGTAGTGACATAATGATGGAAGATTCAGGTTTTTCTGTTGGAAACTTTTTTTTCCATGCATCAATTTTTTTTGTAACATCTTTCTCAAATTGTCTTTTATTATTCATTATCGGTCGATATCTCCAAATACAACATCTATGGAAGATAAGATGGTTACTAGATCAGCAATCATCATACCTTTACTTAATTCTCCCAAAGCTTGGAGATGAGTAAATCCAGCGGGACGAATTTTCAATCTATAAGGTTTATTTGATCCATCAGATACTAAATATATACCGAACTCCCCTTTGGGGTGCTCAACAGCGGCATAAGTTTCACCTGGTGGAATGATGTAACCCTCAGTAAATAATTTAAAATGATGAATCATTGCCTCCATATTATCTTTCATTTCCATTCGTTTTGGAGGTGCAACCTTTTTGTCACTTGTCATCACTGGCCCAGGATTAGCTTTCAGCCAATCGATACATTGCTTAATGATTTTGGTTGACTGACGCATTTCTTCAATTCTTATTAAATAACGATCATAGCAATCGCCCTTCGAGCCGAGTGGGACCTCGAAATCAAGCTCATTATAAACCGCATAGGGTTGGTCTTTTCTTAAATCCCAATTAATACCGGATCCACGAAGCATTGGCCCAGTAAAGCCTAGTTTTCGGGCTAAGCTCGGTGATACTATCCCAATATCAACAGTACGTTGTTTCCAAATACGATTATCAGTTAAAAGGTTTTCATATTCATCAATCTTGCCTGGGAAAGTTTCAACAAACCTAGTAATAAAGTCAAGCAATGATCCCTGTCTATGTTCATTTAAAGAATCGATTTCTTTTGAGGTTCTCCATCGATTTGGTTCATATTTTGGCATTGAATCTGGCAAATCTCTATACACACCACCTGGTCTATAGTAAGTTGCATGCATTCTTGCACCTGAGACAGCTTCATAGCAATCCATTAGGTCTTCACGAGCCTGAAAACAATACAAGAAGACACTTACTGCACCCAAGTCCATTGCATGGGCACCCAACCACATTAGATGGTTGAGGATGCGTGTAATCTCATCAAACATAACTCGAATATATAGTGCTCTTTTTGGCACTTCTACATTAAGTAGTTGCTCAATGGCCATCACATATGCGTGTTCGTTACACATCATCGAAACATAATCAAGACGATCCATATATCCTATGCTATGATTGAAGGGCTTTGATTCTGCAAGTTTTTCTGTAGCTCTGTGTAATAAGCCGATGTGTGTATCAACATCGGTGATGATTTCACCTTTTAGCTCAAGAATAAGTCTTAAAACGCCATGAGCAGATGGATGTTGAGGGCCAAAATTAACAGTATAATGACTTAAATCACTCATGAATCACCTTCTATATAACGACTGTCATCTCTAACTACTTTGGGGACAGTGACTCTGTTATCAATTGAAACAGGTTCATAGACACAACGATTTTCACCCTCATCATATCTAACTTCAACCTGTCCTGATAATGGAAAATCTTTTCTGAAAGGGAACCCTTTAAAGCCATAATCAGTTAAAATTCGTCTCAAATCTGGGTGACCATTAAATATAATACCGAACAAGTCAAAAGCTTCTCTTTCATACCAATTAGCATGTTGATAAATGGAACAAATCGAATCTACTTCAGGCGGGTCTGATTCAATAAATGTTTTTAGTCTTACTCGATGGTTTAAGTGTGTTGATAAGAAATGATACACCACCGCAATACGTGGCAGTGGCCAAGAGGAATCATCAGGTTTATTTTGCGTTGCACGACTGTAACCTGTAGCAGTGGTGCTAACAGTATCCCATTCGCCGATACCATAAGTTAAGTAATCAATCCCACAAAGGTCAATTAAAATATCAAACTTCAATTCAGCTTGTTTTTTTAATATTTTGCAGCATTCTTTGATCATTTTGCTCGGAACAATAATGGTGATTTGATTATTTTCTTCTGAAAATTGGCATCCCTTTGGTAAGTTTGATTTTAAAGCGCGTAATAAACTTTTCATCTATCACCTCTTAAAATCACTTTACTGTGTTTGATCTTGTTTTGTAACTGGATGATGCCATAAACTAAAGCCTCAGCAGTTGGTGGGCAGCCAGGCACATAAATATCTACAGGAACGACACGATCACAGCCTCTAACAACAGAATAAGAATAATGATAATAACCGCCACCGTTTGCACATGATCCCATGGAAATAACATATTTAGGCTCTGACATCATATCATATACATTTCGCAGTGGTTGAGCCATTTTGTTACATAAGGTACCAGCAACAATCATAACATCTGATTGCCTAGGGCTTGGTCTAAATGTCACACCAAAACGGTCGAAGTCAAATCTAGTGGCACCTGCATGCATCATTTCAACCGCACAGCATGCTAGTCCAAATGTGACAGGCATTAACGAACCGGTATCAGCCCACTTAATAAGTTGATCTAATGTTGTTGTTGCAATGTTATGGTTTATATCTTCTTTATTTTTCAATTGTTTAGCCATATTAATATTCTAACATATCTCGTTGTTTATTCCCACTCAAGGGCGCCTACACGCCACTCATAAATAAAACCAATGGTTAAAATGCCTAAAAAGAACACCATTGTGAAAATTCCAAGCCAGCTGATTTCTCTGAACGCAACTGCCCATGGAAATAAAAATGCTGTTTCAAGATCAAAAATTATGAATAAAATAGCAACAAGAAAAAAACGAATATCAAAAGGTATTCTTGCATCATCAAAGGCATCAAAACCGCACTCAAAAGCGGCATTTTTAGTTTTGTTTGGTTTATTTGGTGTGATACCAGTGATTCGACTAGCAAAGTTAATGCTCATCATACCAATACCAACACCAAGACCAATAATAGCCAAAATTAATATGCCAGAGTAGTCAAATAAATTAAACATACATCATTCCTGTTCTATATAGTAATGCCGAAGGTCGGACTCGAACCGACACGGTTATACAACCACTGCCCCCTCAAGGCAGCGTGTCTACCAATTCCACCACTTCGGCAGGTTTTTTTAATATTCACTTAGTTGTTTCTACCAATAAAGTAGTTTCAGTAGCTTTTTTATGAATAATTCCAATCATAAGACAATTTACAAAAAAAATAATTGCTAGCATTGTAGTTAATTTAACAAGAAAGCCTGAGGAACCTTGGCTGCCGAATAAACTGGAAGAAGAACCGCTACTGAATGCAACGCCCATTTCAGCGCCTTTGCCTTTTTGTGCAAGGATGATTGCAATTAATGCAATGCATACAAAAAAATGAAAAGTTAAGAATAATGTGTACATATATTTACCATTTGGTTTGTCGAGTTGTAATCTAAGGAGGCACCACCAACAAGGAAGCCATCAACATCGCATTCAGCTAATGTCTTAATGTTGTCAGGGTTCACACTGCCACCATAAATGAATTTTGTGTCAATTAATTCTTTGACCCAATGATTTATCATATTAATTTCTTTATTGTCTGGCGTCAAGCCTGAACCTATGGCCCATCTTGGTTCATAGGCAATCCAAATATCACTTGATTCATCTAACATATCTAAAATGGGTTTAAGCTGAGCGAGTAAAACATCCTTAGTACGTGCAGATTGTTTTTCCTCTAATGTTTCACCAATGCAGATGATAGGTTTTAGGTTATTCGCCAAACACTGTTTGACTTGATTGCATGTTGATTCAATCGATTCAAATTTTCGTCTTTCGGAATGACCAACCAATGCGTAGGAGCAACCAAAATTAGAAAACATGTCAGCCGAAAGCTGGCCTGTATGGGCGCCATGATTGTGCTCACTGACGCATTGCGCACTTAGACTAATATTCGTTTTATTCAGTAAATCATAAGCTGCAGAAGTGAGTATTGCAGGCACAGAAAGTATAAATTTGGATGAATCAAATTTGTCGTTATCAAGGATGTGTTTGCAATAAAGCTCAAGGCTTTTCTGCGAGCCATTCATTTTCCAGTTAGCAATAAAGTATTTCATAATACGTAATTAAACATTAACACTCAACAATTTAACTAAAAATAGCTGTAAAAACAATAGTCAATTTTTATTGTTGGCTTATAATACATTTTGTAATTTACATGCGTGTCTTGAGTTTTAGTTTAAAAAAGGGTAATATGATTTTTTACCTCGCTTTATACATTGATAAAGCTCATTTAATTTGACCCATGAGGAACAAAAATATGTCAAATCATTACGAAATATTACTTATTATAAGACCTGAATTTGCTGAAAAAATTCCAGAAATGCTTGAAAAACATAAATACATTGTTGAGCAAGCGAAAGGTTCAATAGATAGAATAGAGGAATGGGGGAAACGTAACCTAGCATACTCCATAGACGATATTCAGAAAGCAAATTATGTTTTAATCAACATCACATGCCCTGTAGAGGCAAAAGAGCAGTTAGAGGACTACTACAAGTTCAATGAAATGATTTTAAGAAAATTAGTTCTTCGTAATAAAAAACCTCAAGTTGAGAAAACATTAATGATGAAGACAGTCGAAGCAGATGCAAATGACACGCGTTTGCCAAAAATGACTTCTTTTAAACATAAAAACGATATCGATTATAAATCTAAGCGTATTTTGAAATATTATGTTATGGAAACTGGCAGAATTGTGCCAAGCAGGCTTACTAATACTTCAATGTTGATGCAGAGAAAAATTGCTAAAGCTGTTAAGCTTGCAAGGTTCATTGCTTTATTACCTTATTGTGATAGACATGCCTAAAACCAAAACCAGTCAATTTGTTACTAAATTTGGTAAAAAATATTCAGATAATTTAATTTATGGGGTTGCCTTTACTTTCGCAATGGTTGCACTTTCCATGCTTGGGTTGCCCACTATGTGGATAGCAACTTCGTTTATCGTTTTAGTACATTTGAGACATGATTTGTCCCAGAGCGCAGTCATTGCTTTGGTTGCGGTCTTAACTATTTTCTTTATATCTGGTTCTTACAATGCGTTTATTCCGATTCTTGCAGTTGTTTTGTCTGCTGAATTATATAAAAGATACCATTCTTTAATGTTGTCCTATGAGGCCTTAATTATTTTGGCTATGCTAAGCGTTATCCTGATACATTTATTTGTACCCGACATATCTAGTTGGTGGATAGCACGTTTTGATCCAATTAAAGAAATTGTTTTAAATGATAAATCTGTTGATGCTAAGCAAGTGAACGAAGCGTTTACTGCGATGTCCAAGATTGCAACTGGTTTGACAGCCATTTCAGCGATCTTATCTGCAATGCTGGGATTAACCATAGGTTCAATTTGGTATGCAGCGATTGAAAAGAAAACTAAAAAACTAAGCAATGAATTATTAGGTGCAAGAATGGGTCTAATCATCCCCATATTAAGTCTTTTTGGTATTGTTGCCTGGTTATTGAAATACAACTGGATGGTTGACATGTTGCCTATTGTCATTGGTGCACTGTCTCTTTATGGCTTGTATGTATTCATATGTGTATCTTGGTATTTATTTAAGAAGCCAATTTGGATATACATTATGTTTTTACTTGGATTATTCTTATACATGAGTTTTGATGTGTTTAAGATTTTTATTGTGCTAATTGCTGTAACGGATTATTTTGCAAATTGGCGTGAAATATTTAAAAAGGTATCTGTTGATACTAAAGATTGATTATGATGAGGAAAAAAATATGCGTGTATTGTTAAAAGAAAAAATTTTAAACCTAGGTACAGTTGGAGACCAAGTTGAAGTTCGCTCAGGTTATGCTCGAAATTTCTTAATTCCACAAGGTAAAGCAATGGCAGTGAACCAAGAAAATCTAGCTGAATTTGAAAAAATTAGGAAAGCGCTTGAAGCCAATGAAGCTGAGAAGTTAGCAATGGCTGAGAAAAGAGCTGAAAAGCTTAAAAAACAAGCCATTGTTTTTGAGTCAAAAGTTAAAGAAGGCGATCAAATTTTTGGATCCATTACGGTAAGTGAGTTAGCAGATATGTATGCTAATCATGGCCACGAAGTGCTTCGAAGTGAACTAAAAATCATTGATGGTCCGATTAAATCACTGGGAGAATATGATTATATATTACAGGTTCACCCTGATTTAAGTTTACATCTGAAGTTCAAGGTCGTCAGTGATCAGCCAATCGAAAAAACTGAAAAAGTAAAAAATACCAAAGCGACAGAAGATACCATTGATGAACAAATGGATCAAGTTGAAGAGGTAGTTGAAGAAGTAGTCGAAGAAAAAGAAAATCTAGAAGATAACGATACCTCTATTGATGATAAAGAATAATGGTTGAGGTCAAAGCAGAGGATCAATTAAAAATACCTCCTCATGCACAAGAGGCCGAACGTTTTATCCTTGGGGCATTGATGTCTGAGCCATCATGCTTCGAACGCGTATCTGAGGTATTGCAAGCTAAAGATTTTTACATGCCTCAGCATAAACTTCTTTATGAAATCATTGCTGGTTTAGCAAGACAAGATAAGCCATTTGATGCTGCAATCCTTGTTGAATCCTTATCTCATGACAAACGAATTGAAGAAGTTGGTGGAGAGTCTTATCTATATCATTGCCTTCAATCAGTACCAAGTATCATCAATATTCTAGCCTATGCCAAAGTTGTTCGTGAAAAAGCGGTGCTAAGACAACTCATAGGTACTTGTCAAGAAATTGCATCAACCGCCTATCAACCAAAAGAAGGTGAAGACTGGGAAAAAATCATTGATAAAGCAGAGCAGAAAATTTTTGCGATCAGTGATCAACGTTCCTCATCCGATTCAATGCCAGAGTCTCTAAGTGATATTTTAGCAAGAACAGCTGAAAGAATTGATCTACTTCATGAAATGAAGGGTGCCATCACTGGTTTGCCAACCGGCTTTTCTGATTTAGATAAAATGACATCTGGTTTACAAGCGGGTGATTTAGTCATAATTGCAGGAAGACCCTCAATGGGAAAGACTGTTTTTGGTGTTAATATTGCTGAACATGCCGCTATTCAGACAAAAAAGCCAGTTGTTATTTTTAGTTTAGAGATGCCAAGTGAAATGATTGTCATGCGAATGCTGTCTTCTCTTGGTAGGATTAATCAACAACGATTAAGAACAGGACAATTAAAAGAAGATGATTGGCCAAGACTAACCTCAGCAATGAGTATGTTATCAGATGTGCCAATTTTTATTGATGATCAGCCTGGTTTATCCCCTAATGAAATTAAAAGTAGACTACGAAGAATTGCTAAACAGCATGGTGAAATTGGACTTGTTTTAGTTGATTATCTGCAACTCATGCAAGTGCCGGAAGCAAAAGACAATCGAACTAATGAAATTTCAATTATTTCCAGATCCTTAAAGCTAATCGCAAAAGAGTTAAGTACGCCAGTGATTGCATTATCACAATTAAATCGTGGTCTTGAACAAAGAACAGATAAACGACCTGTAATGTCTGATTTAAGAGAATCTGGTGCTATTGAACAAGATGCTGATCTAATCGGCTTCATATATAGAGACGAGGTTTATAACGAAAACACACCTGATAAAGGAGTTGCTGAAATTATTATAGGTAAGCAAAGAAATGGTCCAATTGGTAAAGTCAGATTAACGTTTCTTGGTGAATATGTTCGTTTTGAGAATTATATTCATGAAGTAGTTGAAGCTGCTCAGTATTCGGAGTAAGTTAGGTTTATGAAATCTGTATTATCAATTAATACCAATGCAATAGCTCATAATTTACAACAAATAAAAAGCCGATACCCTGATGTTAAAATATTGGCCTATCTGAAACAAAATGCTTACAGTTTATCAGATGAACTTATATCATCTGTTGTAACCTCTGCAGATGGATTCGGTGTGACTGATTTTAAAGCTGCACAAAAATTAAGAAGTATTTATGCAGATAAAGTGATTGTTGATGCCTCATTGCCTCCTTTGAAAAGTGCTTTAGTTGCCGCTAGCAAACAAAATATAACAGTTGTTGTTTATAGCTTGGAAATGATAGAACTGATTGTAAATCATAAGATTAAAGGTAATTATTGGCTTAAAATAAGCACTGGCTTTAATCGATTAGGTATTTCTGTTAAAGATGCTGACGACTCAATTAAAAAACTTGAGAAATATACGACAAATACACTTGTATTGATGACACATTTTATGGATTCTGAAGTTAGTTCTCCTATTTTAAAAGAACAAATGGATACATGGTTAAAATTAACCAGTCAATATCGTTTGCCAATATCTCATGCCAGAAGTTGTACATTATTGCAGGGTTTGGATCCGGTTGGTGACTGGGTAAGGCCAGGTTTGATGCTTTATGGTTTAATGACAAATCCGTCTTGGGACCTAAAATTAGCAGTCACATTAAAAGCCCCAATCTACCAAATTCGAAATGTGAAAGCGGGGGATTTTATTGGTTACGATCATAGTTACCAATTTGAAAATGATACACGTGTAGCCATTGTTGCTATTGGTTATGGTGATGGATTTCCACTTGAGCTTTCAGCTGAGAGTAGGTTGGCAGTAAAAGGAAAACAAGTTTCTATTGTTGGAAAAGTATCTATGGACTTCATTGCAATTAATATTGGTAGTCTTGATGTCGCAGTAGGTGATTATGTTGAAATAATAGGCCCTAATGCAGATGTGTTTAAAAATTATCCCCATGCCCCACATGCCATCATAACAAACTTTAAACATAGACGTATTAATCTAGAGGTTACTCATCATGCATAGTAAAGATAAGATTAAATGGCGTTGTCGTAGAGGTGTACTCGAGCTTGATGTGATTTTTACGCGTTTTTTGGATGAAAAGTATGATGGGTTGAAAGAAAGTGATAAAGAATTATTTGTGTCTTTATTAGAGCAGCCTGATCCACTGTTACAAAAATGGTTAATCTATGGAGAAACACCTGATGAGTCATTTGCGAGCATAGTTGATTTGATATTATCATGAATTTTAAACTATTTTTAACCCCCGGTGTTTATTGGCGAGTCATCGGTTCAATATTTACATTATGTTTAATGCTTTTTTTATTTGAATGTAATTCCAATGCGCCAATGGCTGAGGCGATTGGTGCGTTTGAAATGGGTGAGATACGTCTTGCTTATCATTTGTGGGTTGATAAAGAAGAACATTGGAGTCCTGAAGTTCAAAGAGGGTATGCGTTAATGCTTTTAAAAGGCGAGTATGTTGAAAAAGACACAAAGCTTGGTAAAGCAATGTTGATTAATGCAGCGAACCAGTGTGATGTTGTGGCTATGCGTGAGCTTGGTTTACTTTTTCTTCGTGGAGAATATGTTGGTCAAGATTTCCAATTATCCTATAAGTGGCTTCATAAAGCTGCTCAAAAGGGCGATACCTCAAGTATGAACGTACTTGGATGGATGTATACGAATGGGGTAGGAATTGATTCAGATTTAAGTCGTGCCCTTTTTTGGTATGGTATTTCTGCATTAAAAGGGAATGATGCTGCTTTGGATTTATTAAAGTATATAAAAGTGTATTTTAAACAAGAAGAATACGATATCGTGTTGCAAAGTTTAACGCTATGGCAGCCCGATCTTTCTTGTTAAGTTAGTGATGGATTAGGTTTTTGTGACCTTAAAATAATTAGCCAATTAAGATCACTTTCTGTTTGTCCTGAAATTTTAAAAGTATGATTTGAAAAAGCAAGTTCGTTATTTGCGAAAGTCCCAGATTCGAACCAACGCCAAAAGCCCCAGATACCTTTATGTTCACTCACTTTCTTTTTGCCTTCATAAATATTAATGCCGGCTTGGCTTATGCCTGTTGGCCAACCAACAATAACAGGTTTATTCATATTCATTGCAATTTCATTTGTTTTTATGGACCACGTTTCATTATCATATATAGGTGACAAGTTTATTTCCAAGTGGGGTGAGGTATCACCTTGATATAGAAGTGTTTGAACAGCAGCAATGGCTTTAAAGTAATTGAGATTATCATCTTTAATTGGAAATATGGTGCCTGGATAAACGGTTTTAAAGGTTTGTACGCGTGAATCAACAAAAGGTAAAATATAGTTGTTATAATAAATGTTGATTAATCCGCCTACACCATAAAACTGATTGAAAGCATTTAATGTTGCATCTTGAGGACTTTCTTTTACTAGAGGATAACTATTTGAAAATTGTTTTGTATGATAAGGATAAATGGTTTTTTGCCAGATACCATTCATATATTTTCCAGCTTCATTGAGTAATAATTGCCACGTAATCAACTGAATGTTTTTGAGTTCTGGAAAGGCTTCCTCTTGGGCTTTTAATTTGCTAAGTATGTGGTTGCTTTCTGGTTTTTGGTTGTGTTTCACAAGAAACTCAAATGCATAAAAAGACTTATTAGGGTTGTTAGATATTTGTTTTAACCAAGTGATAAGTTCATCTATTAAAGGTTTCACTTTGCCATCACTGGTTTGGCTGTTGAGTGTTTTAATTAATTCATCAAAGCTAGCTATATTTTTTAAATCAGGTTGTAGCCAGTTTTTGGCATGTTTAAGACATTCTTCCTCTGATAAACGGTTTGTCAAAGCTGAACAAGCTGTTTTTATGTGTGTCGTTGTAATAAGGTTGGGCAAAGGATCACTAAGTTTTTTTGAGCCAAATGCATAATGTAAACTTGCGATAAACCGTTCTTCATCAGTGGCATTATTCCAAACTTTTTGCAAAGCGATGTTTTTATCTGCTAGTAAATCATTTAGTAAGTTATTTAAAATTTTATTATCTTTACCTTGTTTATTAAGTTGTCTGATATCAATGGCAGCAATGATAGGCGTCATGGCATCTAGCGTCTCAGCATAGTTACTAGCAATTTCAGATGCCTCATCTAGTTGTTGATTCGTTAAGCGAAATACCGGTGCAATCCCTTTACTGAGCCATTTAAGGAAGGGTTGTTTCTTTTCAAGTGTTTCGATGTGACTTTGAGCTGCTGTTATTTTTTCAAGTGGTTGTTTCTGCCAAGTATCTCTTAAATGAAATTTGAAACTGACAATCTGAATAACCATTAGAGCGATTGTAAATGCCAACAAGCATTTTCTCCATGAGTATTTTTTGTTGGTCACAACTGTCAACCCAGATGCTAATGGTGGGGTGAAAAGCATTTTTGGTGTGCCATTTTGCCATATTTGTCCATAACAATATATTTGTTGAACAGGCATAGCCACAATAACTTTATTTAAGCCTAATTGTAAATTTAGACAATGTTGCGGAAAATCATTGATGATCTTTTTCACTTCAGGGTTACTAATACGGTTTAATAATTGGTTGCCATAAGTTTGTAGTTGGGCATATAAGGTTTCAAAAGCTTCTTGAAGGTAATCAATGGTATATGATTTTGTTTGTTTTGAGCCAATTGGAAGGGTCATATTTTTTTCTGACATATCAGACATAAAAGGACTAAATCCTTGAATTTTATCTGCATGTGAAATGATGACATGTGTTTCAATCTTGCTAGTGTGTTTTGCTTTAAAACGTCTGCATTCTTCAGTTGTTAAAAAATAATATATTCTTTTAGCTTTAAGCTGTTTAACACATTGCCACCATTGGTCACTAATGCCACCCATATCCTCTAATGTCATTTCAAGCGCCCAAAGTGCATTATCCTTAAACTGCCAGATATGCATCGTTACATTGCCGATAGGCACGGTTTTCAAATGAATCCAATTATTATCCCTAAGAATGGTGCTTTTCCCAGATTTCTCGGTCCCCGTAACAATGATCCAATGACCTTTGGAGTTTTTAAATTGTCTCAAAATTTTTTTGATACCGCGGTTTCTAGTCCAATTTTGATAAATTTGTTTTGGTCTAAGTAGAGTGTCAACAATCAACAAGCTGCTTAGGATAACAGTTGATGATGAAATGATTAGATCAGTATATAGCATTTAGGTCAATAAAAGCTGCCAAGTACTATCTAGCCACATTTGGCTGATAGATAAAATTACAATACCACAAGAAGCTAGCTTGAGCACTTGCCCTGACCAGTCACAATCATTAATTGAAAATTCTGGCTGTGGTTGCTCTAATGCAAAGCTTGGGCTGCTGGATAATAAGCCTTGTTGCTCAAGCACAAAAACAACGTCATTAAGCATGGGTGCCAATGGATGACTTTGATCAACCACAAAATCGTTTAAACAACGGTATGCAATGATCAACAGTGGTGCGTGATCTTGTGGAAATTGCAGACAATAATTAACAATAGAACGGATTTTTTCAATCGTATCTTCGCTCATTTGTTGCCACATCATTTTTGCCCACCCATTTAAAATGATTTGAGCTGCTTTACACTGTTGTGGTGACGTGTCTTGACTTTGGCTGACAAAATGCTTTAAGAGCGCATCTGTTTGTGTCATTGAATAAGTTGATGATAGAAGAGACTCTCTATGAATGGTATTTAGCTTTTCCATAAAGTTCATGCTTGCTCTGACCATTGGGTGATTCAAAACATCAATAGGCATGCTTTGAATACTCAGTGTATCCTTAGTAATTACTGCATGGTTTTTTGTTTTAACTTCATTTTTATGAGAAAGTGCATTTGCCAACATAATACTTTACTCCGTATTGAATTTAATTGTACCTTAGGCAATTATGAATTTCATCTTTTTTTCTAATATTTTTAAGTGACCGTTTCCCAGTTTTTTCTGGAGAGTAAGGCTTGTTTGACAGTATTGCCATCTAAGTATTCTAGTTCCCCACCGATTGGCATACCATAACCAATGCGGGTACATGGAATTTTTAAGGGTTTTAGCTGATTTGTAATGTATTGCGCAGTAACTTCACCTTCAACGGTAGAATTAGTCGCTAGGATGACTTCGTTGACTTGGTTTTTCGAACATTGTTCTACCAAATCAGGAATACCTATGTCTTCTGGGCCCACGCCATCAATAGGTGAAATTCTACCCATTAATACAAAGTATCTACCTCTAAAACACATAGATTCTTCGACACTAATTAAGTCTGAAGGTGTTTCTACAACACAAATAGTGCTGTGTTCTCTTGAAGTGTCGCTACAAATCGTACATTTAGGACCCTCGCTGAAGTTGCGGCATTGCTCACAGTGTTTGATTGCAGAGACAGCTTCAACGATGGTGTGCCCTAACTGATTAGTAAGGTCCCTATCCTTTAACATGTTTATTGCCATGCGCATAGCCGTTTTAGGACCAACGCCTGGTAAAAATTGAAGTTTGTCAATTAACTTCTGAAGGTGAGGGGTCATAAAATATTATTCACCTTCTGCTTTTCCAGCATTGCCGCCATCTGGATTAATCATTTTGGCCATGTCCATAATTCGACCACGCTGATCCTCAGTGATTTTGTCAACTGCGTCAGAAAAAGCTGAGATTAATAGCGTTTCAAGACCTGCATGTCCTCGAGCATCATCAGAAATTTTTAGCGATTTGAGCTTATAGTCTCCGCCCATAACCACTTCAACAGCACCTGCACCAACAGATACCTTAAACTCTGTGTTTTTAATTTTTTCTTGAGCTTGCTCGAGTGTTTCCTGCATCTGTTTAGCAGCATCCATGATTTTACCTAAATCAAAATTATTTTCTTCACTCATTGTTCTCTCCTTAATAAGATTTATAATTACAATTTTAACATGATTTCAACAAATTTACACACTGTGGGTTGCAATTTTGCGTCAATCTATTAATATTATAGCAGTCAGCCCTTCCGCGGCGATAGAATGTGAACCCCGTCAGGTCTGGAAAGAAGCAGCGGCAGCATTCAAATCGGGTGCCGGAATGTGGCTGACACTTAATTTTTATGTCTGAAATCTTAGCAAATCAGTGGCGACCTCAATCTTTTGATGAAGTAATTGGTCAATCAACAATAGTCAAGGCCTTAACTAATGCCCTAGATCAATCATTGTTGCATCACTGTTACTTATTTTCTGGTACACGAGGTGTTGGGAAAACATCTTTGGCTCGATTATTTGCCCAAGGGTTGAATTGTGCTGAAAAAATGACTTCTAATCCGTGTAAACAATGCGATTCATGTATTGGCATTAAAAATGGTGCAGATCTAGATTGTTATGAAATCGATGCAGCTTCAAGAACAAAAGTAGAAGAGACATTAAAGATTCTTGAAATGGCAAATTATCCACCAACTAGGTCAAGATATAAGATATTTCTAATTGATGAAGTTCATATGTTATCGAATCATAGTTTTAACGCCTTGTTGAAAACACTTGAACAGCCACCAAGTTATGTGAAATTTTTATTAGCAACAACTGAGCCAGCACGAATTCCAGATACAGTGCGTTCACGGTGTATCCAATTTAAACTACAACCAGTTGTAGGAGATACATTATCTCAACACATTCTAAAAGTGGTTAAGAGCGCAAACAAATCTATCGATGATGATGCAATCAATTTATTGGTTCAAGTTGCTAACGGTAGTGTTAGAGATGCTATGACATCACTGCAACACATATTGTTGCAGTCAGGCGATCAAACCATCACGATTGATCAAATTGAAAATACCTTAGGCTTGGTATCGGCTCTAGAATTACAAAAGCTAAAAACAATCATTGCATCGAATGATCATGAACAAGCGCAACAATGGTGTGATAGGCTTTCAAAGTCGCAGTTTAGTTGGTCTAAACTATTAGATCAGTGGTTAAGTTTTCTAAATGAGTTGATGTGGCATAATCTTAAAAAAGACGATGATATGCTGCAAAATTGGATTCAAATTGCATTACTTGCAAAAAAAGATCTAGCACTTTATCCAACAGCTAAAATGGCTTTTCAAGTAATGATCGCGCGGTCTATACATTTTGTGCCAAAAAGTCCCGATGACTGGATGGATGGATTAGAAGTTAATGAGGTCACGAACGGCATCGCTGAAAAAAAAACTCACGTTGAAACTGTAAAAGGGCAAAAAACAACAATCTTGCAAACAAGTGAATCAAAACAAAACGATAAAGAAATAGTGAAAAATAATGAAAAAATTCAAAAAAATGAATCACCCAATACAGGACAAGATGGCGAACCTAAGCTACCTTTGACAAATGAAAATTGGCCAGTCATCGCTGAACAGATGAATCTTTCTGGTATGACAAATCAACTACTCCAACATATTGTCTTTGTTTCTAAAAAAGATAAAGCGGTAGTATTTAGTATTGTGCCTGATAAAGCATCTTTAAAAAATGAAAAGGCAATTAATTTAATAGAACAGCGATTAAAAGATATGGGTTATGATGTTAAATTAACAATTGAGTTAAATGCTGAAGTAACCAATAAAAATATTGACCAGGTTAAAACTGAAAAACGTCAACAAGTTTTTAATGAAAAAAAACAATACTTAAATGCCAATGAAGATTTCAAGCGAATTTGTTCTGTACTAGACGCAGAAGTTATTAATTAATCCGTGAATATTTTTTTCTTTGAGCTTCGAACTCGCGGATTTATTTTGGGACAGTTCCCAATTAAACTATCGAAATTATGAAAATTAAACCGTTCTGTCAGCTTGTGTGCAAACTCAACTCCTCTGACGCTATTACCAAAGTTATCTAGATTAGGTGACCAAATACTGATGCCCATTACGTTAGGAATAATCATCATCACGGCACCGGATACACCAGATTTTGCTGGGATGCCTACTTTAAATGCAAATTCACCAGAAAAATCATACATGCCACAAAAAGACATGACAGTTAGGCAATCTTTAATGGTTGTGTTAGAAAAAATATGTTTATGAGTGAAGGGGCAGATGCCACCATTGGCTATCACTGCTGCTGCATTTGCTAAATTACTAGTATTGATTTTCAAAGCACACGTTTTAATATATAAATCAACAGCTTCATCAATGTCAGTGTTATTTGGGAAAGCGCCAACCTCTTGCATTAAGTGAGCCAAAGCATAATTTCTATGGGCTGTTTGTTTCTCAGATTTATACACCCCACTGTCATAAACAAGATTTTTTCTTCTTGTTAGCTGTTGCCACACTTTGGTAATGGCATCAAATCTCAGACTAGAGGACTGTTCAGGATCGATCAATGCGCAACACATCATTCCACCAGCATTGATTAATGGGTTGTGAGGGAGCCCTTTATCATTAAGCGTAACTTCATTAAATCTTTTACCACTTGGTTCACGGCCAATGTATTTATGCACCTGGGTCTCACCAAGTGTTTCAAGCGCAATTGCATAATTGATTGGCTTAGCTGTTGATTGTATGCAAAAGTCAACTTCATGATCACCATATTGAAATATTTGACCATCAACGGTGCAAATACTTACAGCAAATTGATTGGGATCAACATTTTTTAATTCAGGAATATAATCGGCTACTTTCCCATTACAATTACTATGGACTTCTTTACTGATCTCTATGATGTGTTTTTGAAATTCATCAAACTCTGGAATGACAAGTGACGTTTGTAGTAATTTATCAATAAAAGTCTGATGAATCTCTGAATAAATAGGATTCGATCTTGGCTGCAGAGACAAAAACTCAGTTGAGTTTTTTATATATAAGCGTAATGACTTAACACGTGGGTCTGTTACTTTAATGCCGTTTTTGATCAAAAATTGGTCAAATAGAGGCAGGCTTAATGCTTTTTTCTGATCCAAATTGAGCAGATTGTTGAGTGTTTCTAGGTAGTTTGTCATGGTTAAATCCAAAAAGGCCCTGCGTAATATCGTAGACAGATTTGGTTTCGTTTGTATGCCATGTATTTAAACACATATAGTGATACAAAGCAAATAAACCAGCTATGCCTGCTATGATTAATAAGTTAATGTTTAATGCAGCTGCAGGCACACAGATCAAAATCATCAGTGGCAATACAATGAAAGCAACGTTATAAAAAATCTTATTTAATGTTTGCCAAAAATTGATGTCTACATCAGGAGAAATAGTTAAATAAATATAGTTAATGATTATTGAAATAACAATGGAAGCTAATGAAATTATCCCAAGTAATGCAATATTATAACTAAAGAAAGGTATGCCTATAGTTGCCAATAAACCAATGATAAAAATAGTTGAGGGTGGATATTGAAATAAACCCCAAATCAATAAAGCAATCAATGTCGCCGCAGAACAGCTTAACATCCGACTACATGATATTTTTTTATTGGCGGCTTTGTGATAATCATCGGGGCTTTTACTGAATATATCCGAGCTAAATATAGTGGGTATATTTTCAAAAAATTGAATAGAAATAACATTCTTATCTCTTTTGGGTTGAAACACTTGTGTTTGTTTATCAACTTTTAATTTTCTTAACATAACCAATTCAGGTTGCTTACTTGATCTAAATATTTGGTAGTTATCTGGGTGGTGAAAAGCTTGAGTATGCCAATGATGATTAAAGTATGACCACATCATTCCAGACCAATCTAACCAAGATATATTGTACTCTTCGTGCAATATGCCAAATTGATCACTATGACGTCTGTAATGAAATGGGTTGTACGATTTCTTTTTAATGGATTGATTTTTTACAAGTTCATTCCAAACTTTTTGTCTATTTTCAATATTTAAATTTTGCAAATCAAGATGCAACGTATACCCACTATTGAGGAGTTGAATCAAAGTTGGTTGTGCTGGATCATTGAAGCTTTTGCTGTAAAGAATCCCTTCAGTACGAACAATGGTTCGCTGGGCATATGAGTTCTCCAGTAATTCGAGAAAATTTGCTTCAAGGGTCAACATGTCTAAATTATTATTATTTTTAATTCTATTTTACAGCATAAGCATGATAATTGATAATAAATTTTATCAATGACTTAGTCTTGATCAATAGTTGAAGTAGTCATCTTTCAGATGTTTTACCAGTGATTCTATGGCTATGCGATCTTGTTGAAGGGTGTCTCTGTTTCTCACAGTTACAGTTTTGTGCCATTCTGGTTTACTATCTTCAGCTGCAATCGTGTCAAAGTCTACAGTTATACAGCAGGGAGTTCCAATTTCATCATGTCGTCGATATGCTTTCCCAATATTGCCTGTCATTTCAATTTCTACGCGTCCAAAATTAGCTTTTCTCAGTATATTTGCAACTTCTTTGACCTTGCTAATGATTTCAGGTTTGTTTTTAGCGAGTGGAATGACTGCGATTTTAATTGGGGCTAGGTGAGGGGCTAAACTCAAAACTGTTCTAGATTGGCCATTTGCTAATGTTTCTTCTCTGTAAGCTTCACTCAAAAGTGCAAGGATGCCCCTTTCAACGCCCGCGGATGGTTCAATTACAAAAGGTACGATTTGTTTCTGAGACTGATCTTGTGTTGTAAGCTTGGTATTTGAGTTTGAATTTTGAAGTGTTTTGGCTTGAATGTTCAAAGCTTTTTGATCTTTACTATGTGATCCAAGATCAAAGTCTGTTCGATTAGAAATGCCCTCAAGTTCTTCAAAACCATGAGGGTATTCGTAAAGAATATCTGTGGTTGCTTTTGAATAATGTGCAATGCCTGTTGTTGCATGGTCAAGTTTTAGGCGATGCTCACTTAAACCCTGGCTTATCCACCATGATTTACGTTCGTTGACCCAAAAATCATACCAATGCTCATCATCACCTGGTGTGACAAAGAACTCCAATTCCATTTGTTCAAATTCCCTTACCCGAAAAATAAAGTTTCTCGGCGTAATTTCATTTCTAAAAGCCTTGCCAACTTGAGCAATACCAAATGGTAACTTAGGGGAACAACTATCTACAACATGTTTGAAGTTTGTGAAAATACCCTGTGCTGTTTCTGGTCTCAAATAAGCGAGAGAGGCATCATCTGCGATAGGCCCCATTTGTGTTTTAAACATCAGATGGAAAGGACGTTCTTCTGTTAAGTCTTCACTGCCACACGCAGGACATTTACCATCTATGTGGTCAGCCCTAAAACGCATTTTACATGTTCTACAATCTACCATAGGATCGGAGAAGGTATCTTCGTGGCCAGATTGGTATAGTGTTTGACGATGCGTAAGGATGGCAGCATCTAAACCGTAAATATCATCTCTGTGGTGAATCATGGTGGTCCACCATGTTTGGATCAGATTTCTTTTGAGCTCTACACCAAGCGGTCCAAAGTCATATATACCCTGAAGACCACCGTAAATAGCATTAGATTGAAAGATGAACCCTCTGCGTTTACAGAGTGATACAAGTTGATCCATTGATGTTGCAACCACGTGTTTTCTCCAAATATGATTGCTAAGATAACATAACTGGCGATCAATGTTAATTAGATAGCCAGTTTTGTTTGATGTTTTTTAACAGTTTTCTAATTTTCTTTTATATTCAGCTGTTTCAATCAATGCATTCGCCCATGCTTTGGTTAATGCAATTTTTGATTCGTCAATTGAATCACATTTTTTGGTTAGTTCAAATTCATTTAGCTGGTCTTGCATGCCACTATCAGCTGAGCTGGCGATTGCAATGTTTGATAGCATATGACATGAGCTTTTGCAGCTTTCGATGTCTTTACAGTTTTTTAAAATATCAATGAACACACGAGTTCCAGGACAATAATCAAATTGATCATTTTGCATAGCAAATGCATTGGAAGCTAAAATGGTGGTTAGTAAAATTTTTTTTATATTCATAAAATCTCCATTAAGATTATTTTGTAACTCATTTATATAACGAATCTATTTTGATTGTCAAACTAACATTAGAATAAACAATCAAAATCCTGAGATTAATAGTTTATACATTGTTTTAATATTGCTTTAAGGATTGCTTTGTTAATATTTCGATAATGGAAAGTTATCAGTTATTTAAACAACAGATTGATATCTTTGTTAAAGATGTTAATCATATTAAACAGCCTGACGTCATCTATGCTAAAATCAAGGCATCTGATGAGTTGTCTATAGCTGCAATAAATTATTTTTTGCAAGTTAAAAACGCAGATCTTTTAACATTTCAACTTAACAAATTAGTTTCATATCAATTTGATAATATGGCCCTCTCTATTGAGGACAGAGTATTTAATGCCTTCATAACAAAATTGCTGATACAAATTTCGTTACGTCAGTTTTTAAAGTTAAAAAGTGAATTTGACATAATTAGTCAAGAAATTATCTCGCTATCATACGAAAAACTTCAATTTAAAGATTTTTTAGTCGATGCCACAAAGCTACTTGCATCATCAACCCCATCTATTGACTTAGAAAGTCAAAGAAATTTTTATAATGTGTTAAAACTTTTTATGATTTCTTATCCAGCATTAATCGAGAGATATTTCTTGCCGGAAATACTTAACGAAAATGAAGATAAAAAAAACCGTTATAGCCAACCTAATAAGTATAAGCACAAACAACATTTAGAGAATTTACTACGTCAATTGGTCACAGATATTTTGAATGATGATATTAAACATTTAAATCAACAGTATTTAACTCGATGGCTTAAAATTATTCAAGAAACATTAAGAGATAATGGTTATATTCCCAGTAATGTAATAACTGACTTTCTAAAAGACTATGCAAGTCTTAATCTAGATGCTTCTGATAAATTAAAAATTTTGAAGCAAGCTGGCTTTGAATTTGATATGCCAGAAGGGGGATTAATGCAAAATATGATACCCTATTACGCTATGATAGGGTTTGATGCACATGAAAATACAATTTCAACACTCAAGGAGCTCACACACACCTCTTTGGATACCATATATAGACCAATCATTAAAGCGAGACAATTAGACATTAATCATATATGCCCACCATTTATTTTGCTAAGCGATGAAAAAGAATTAGATTTTTTTAGCTCTTATAATTTAAATATTCTTAAATTTATTTTGAAAAATCAAAAATCTTTACTTAAAGCAAGCATGCCAGATCTCTTTTTCAATATGTTGGTTGCAATTGATACCATTATACATGGGATTAATGATTTTCAAATTATATCTGATGAGATCGATGCTTTTGCACCAAAAAATATGCAGGACGAAAAGTACAAAGATTTTTTCGAATTATTTAAATTGATAATGCAAGATTCTGATTTTTGTCAACTTGACCCAAATAATGCTTGTGTATTACACATGGTTTTTTTGGTCAAGCCTGATTACTTTTTTTATATTTTTAATTCTGGAAGTTCGCTGAATGATGGTCAAGAAAACCAATTGCTAATTGCTACCGAAGTTAATAATATCGTCAGCTCCGACTTGAAAAAATTCTCAAAAATACATGAAAAAAATATTAAAAATGAATTTTACAGGGAATTATTTGATCTTTTTTCACCCCATTCAAAAGTTCTCAATGAAATAGCTGGTATTCATCAAACAACTGATTTAGAAAGCAGTTTGTTAAAAAGTAAAATTTAAATTAGGCTATTACATTCACAAAACGATTTTTTGCAATCCCCTTCCTATGTTATAATTTCATAAGAGGCAATTATGAAAAAAAAACTTCCAGATCATATTGCTAATATATGTTGGCGTGGCGGTACTGAACCACCCTTCAGTGGCAAATACAATGATTTCTATGAAAAAGGATCATATCACTGTGTTTCGTGTGACCAGATTCTTTTTACAAGTAAGCATAAATATAACTCTTATTCTGGTTGGCCAAGTTATTACGATTCGATTGGAGACATAGAATTGATTCATGATCATTCTCATGGCATGATCAGAACAGAAGTTAAATGTGCGAATTGCCAAGCGCACCTGGGTCATGTTTTTGATGATGGTCCTGAACCTACAGGAAAACGCTTTTGCATTAACTCGTTAGTATTAGCATTTAAATCGGAGGAACAATGAAAACAAAAATTTATCTTGCTGGTGGATGTTTTTGGTGTATTGAGGCAGATCTTGCCAAATATGATTCATCTTTAAATATGTTGCCGGGCTATATGGGTGGTAATTTAGAAAACCCCTCTTATGAAGAAGTTTGTATGGGATTGACAGGTCATTATGAAGTCGTCAGGGTGGTATCCAATAAGTCATTTGAGCCTGTCATTGATGCATTTTGGCAAATGATTGATCCCTTTGACCCGAGCGGACAGTTGCATGATAGAGGGTTACAATATAGAACGGCTATTTTTTATACAAACGACCATCAAAAAGATTATGCGCTTGAAACTAAAAAGAAGATTCAGAAAAATTCAGATCGAATGGTTCATACATTAATTTTACCAGAGAAAACTTTCTACCCAGCTGAAGTTTATCACCAAAAATATCACCAAAAGAATAGTGACCGATATTCAGCATACGTAAAAGCATCAAAAAGACACGAAAAACTTGCTAAAATATGGGAAAATAAATAGTTTTTTCAGTACTATCATTGAATGTCAACGCACTTTCATATTATAATGAAGGGAAGTATGGAAGAACTCTTTGAAAAAAAATATCAATATGGTTTTACATCAGACATAGAATCAGACAGTTTTTTGCCAGGTTTAAACGAAGATGTTATTAAAGCCCTATCTGCGCGCAAGAATGAACCTAAGTTTATGTTGGAGTGGAGACTCAAAGCATACAGGCATTGGTTAACCATGAAAGAACCTAATTGGGCGAAATTAAATATTACACCTATTGATTATAATGCCATTAGCTATTATTCAGCCCCAAAATCTCAAAAAGATAGACCGAAAAGTTTAGATGAAGTTGACCCAGAATTAATAAAAACCTATGAAAGATTAGGTATTCCGTTACATGAGCAAAAAATGCTAGCAGGTGTAGCTATGGATGCTGTTTTTGACAGTGTTTCTGTTGCAACAACATTCAAAGAAAAGCTTATGGATGCAGGTGTTATTTTTCTACCGTTCTCTGAAGCAGTAGAGAAACATCCTGATCTAATAGAGAAATATTTAGGTACAGTAATACCTTATAAAGACAACTTTTTTGCAGCATTAAACTCAGCAGTCTTCAGTGATGGCTCCTTTGTATATGTGCCAAAAGGTGTTCGTTGCCCTATGGAATTGTCTACATATTTTAGAATCAATGCCCTCAATACTGGACAGTTTGAAAGAACATTAATCATTGCTGATGAAGCAAGTCATGTCAGTTATCTTGAGGGATGTAGCGCACCCATGAGAGATGAAAATCAGCTGCACGCTGCTGTGGTAGAATTAGTTGCGCATAAAGACAGTGAAATCAAATATTCGACTGTTCAAAACTGGTACCCTGGTGATGAAAATGGTGTTGGTGGTATATATAATTTTGTTACTAAACGCGGTATATGTAAGGGCGATAGAGCTAAGATATCATGGACACAAGTTGAGACGGGTTCTGCCATAACATGGAAATACCCAAGTGTGATACTTAAAGGTGATGACTCAGTTGGAGAGTTTTACTCTGTGGCAGTTGTGAACAATAGACAACAAGCTGATACTGGAACCAAGATGATTCACTTAGGCAAGCGAACATCAAGTACCATTGTTTCTAAGGGTATATCCACTGGGTATGGACAAAATACTTATAGAGGACTTGTTAGAGTATCGCCATTGGCAGAAGAGGCCAGAAATCATACAGAATGTGATTCTTTACTACTGACACCTCACTGTGGTGCACACACATTTCCATACATTGAATCAAAACACCCTACGGCGCAAATTGAACATGAGGCAACCACCTCAAATATTTCTGAAGAGGAATTATTCTATTGTCGTCAAAGGGGTCTAACTGAAGAGCAAGCGGTTAACCTGATTGTAAATGGTTTTTGTAAAACAGTATTCAAAGAGTTGCCCATGGAGTTCGCTGTTGAAGCGCAAAAATTATTGGAAATTAGTTTAGAAGGAAGTGTAGGATAAAAATGTTCTCAGTCTCAAATTTACATGCATCAGTTGATGAAAAAAAAATCCTAAATGGTATAAACATTGATGTCAAACCCGGTGAAGTTCACGCAATCATGGGGCCAAATGGTTCTGGAAAAAGTACGTTAGCTAATTTGATTGCCGGCAAAGAAGGCTATCATCTAGATAAAGGAAAAATTCAATTTAATGGTCAGGACATCACTGCACTAGCACCAGAGGAAAGAGCGTGCTTAGGTATATTTTTGGCGTTTCAATATCCTGTTGCTATATCAGGTGTTAACAATATGGTTTTTTTACAATCAGCATTGAATGCTATCCGCCAGGCAAATGGCAAACCCCCATTAGATGCTATGGATGCTATTGGATTTATTAAAGACAAAATGAAAATGGTTGAAATGAAGTCTGATTTATTACAACGAGGTTTGAATGATGGTTTTTCTGGGGGAGAAAAAAAGCGAAATGAAATACTTCAGATGCTTGTTTTGGAGCCTAAATTAGCCATATTAGACGAAACTGACTCTGGTTTGGACATAGATGCACTCAAAACTATTTCCGATGGTGTTAACTACATGCGAAGTCCAGATAGATCGTTTGTCATCGTAACGCACTACCAACGTTTATTAGACCATATTAAACCAGATTTTGTTCATGTGCTTAAAGATGGCAAGATTATTAAGTCTGGTAATTACGAATTGGCATTAAAACTTGAAAAAGAAGGCTATGGCTGGCTTGACCAGTAGGAATTTATGACTGATTCAATCATTCATCAATGTTTAGATAAAAAAGGGTTGGATCAAACCCAAATCACTACACTCAAAGAAGGTTGGCAAGGCGCATCTTGGCCTTCAAGCAAAGAAGAAGTTTGGCGCTATTCAAAGCTTAATTGGTTAAATGATTCATGGACTTTAATTGCTGATTCACCAGTCAGTTCATCGTATGAAAATTATTTGAGTGATTTTGAAATTGAGACATATGATAATGATCTTGTTTCTATGCAGGGTAAATTCCTTTCAAGTCAAATGAAAGGTGTTAAATGCTTATCTGGTAAAACCTTAGAGCCAAAAAATATTTCTTGGTCAGATGATTTTTTCAATCAACTAGGGTGGCTTGGGCTCAATGACTGGGCAAAAATAGAATTAACTGAAAATCAGTCCCTTGAAGGACAATGGCATTGTATATTAGACCATGAAAAAAGTTGGCAAAACTTAAAATTATTTATTCATGTTAAAAAGAACGCGCACTTACGTTTGAAAGTCAATGTTATTGCGCCTAAGGCAGTGACTAACTTATCATTAAAAGTCATAGTAGAGAAAGGGGGTAGCTGTCAACTTATGAGTTGGACAGCACCAGAAAGCAAAGTGATTATTGATCATGAAGTTAACTTAGACGAACGATCTGAGTACAGATATGATGCAATGAATTTTGAAGCTAACTGGTGTCATGAACGTATTAATATTGATGTTGGCAAACATGCCAATGCTTACCTTTCTGGATTGTTGCTTCCTACAAAAAATCAAAATGATCACAAAGCCATTAAAGTCAATCACCAAGCCCCAAATGGACAAAGTATGCAAAAGTTCTATTCGGTAGCAGACGCAAATGGTCTCGCTGCGTTTCATGGCAGAGCCATAGTAAATCAAACCGCACCGAAAACAAACGCCAGACAATTGGCTAGAGCGCTAATGTTATCTAAATCATGCGAAGTTTATTCACGTCCAGAGCTTGAAATTGATATTGATGACGTGCAATGTCAACATGGCTCATCCATTGGTGAGTTAGATCTCAAGGCACTCTTTTATTTGAGAAGTCGAGGTATTTCATTAGATGAAGCAAAATCCATGTTGATTGCGGGTTTCATCGAAGAGGTTGTTAGTGGATTAGAAAAAAAAGAACAAAGCTGGGTCAGAAAAAGAATTTCATTGCATGGTATTGGAAGGGAAAACCTATGACAAATATTACTAACGAAGATATTTTAAACGCTCAAAAAAAATGGGCGGATGGCCTTGTGGAAATAGGTCGTTCGTTTGAAATGAAAGAAGATTATCAAGCAGTTGCTGAAGCATTATTGAATGATTTATATGGCTACCATCTAGAACACGGTGTTGTTCTTTTCAAGCCTACAAAAGCTTATGAAATACCGTTTAGGGGTACATATGAAGGTGCACTTTCATATTTTATTGGTGGTAATGAAAAATTTCCCGAAGATAAGGGTTTTGCTTTAGAGCCTTGGGCGAAAATTAAATTTTACAATCATAATATTTATTTTCATAAAGAGGTAGCTATTGTGATGGGGTATTATGTTTTTACTTCTGTTGCAAACACTGAAGCCAAAGTCGAGTATACTTTTGGTTACACTAAAGATCAGTATGATAAATTAAAAATCATATTACACCATTCATCATTGCCATATTCAATTGACAATTAAGGTTAAGTTAATATTACGCTGGTATAATTAAACTTATGAATGAGAGCACAGATTACCTAAATTGTATGATAAACATACCGTGTTTGGACAAAAGAATAAAAACTTGGCAGCCAATGGTTGAGCAAGCAGCAAACCATGATGTTAATCACCCTGTCATCGACGCATTCCAAGCAAATATTCTTTTTCGTCAAATCATAGACCCTACATTTTCAACACTCCAATTTAACGGTGAAAATTTTAATTTCTCGCTGCTTTTAGATTTATTTCAAAAAGATTATTTAAGACAAAAAATTGACCCTAAACAAGTATCAAAAAATATTCATGCTTTATATCTATTAGGTTATTTCAAATTGGATGTTGCTGAAAACTTAAAACGTTCAGTTTTAGCCATGCAAAAATCATCTGATGGGCTTAACGATCATTCAATTTTCAATCAATGTAGAAAATCGTATGGAAGTACATTTGAGAATGGAAGGGCATTAGAGTATGCAAGTGAAGCATTAAAAGATGATGATGAAACTGTTTTTACAGCTTTAAATTCAAAATAAATCATCTCAGATCAATATCCCAACATTGGATGTTTAAGACAAGTTAAGTCAAGATCACTAATTTCATTAAATAAGGTTCTTCCTTTGGCACATAAATGTTCATGATTTTGTTCAATGATATGTCTCATATAACTAATGACTTTAGTAAAGTCTGTTTCCCATTCAAAAGCCTTTACAGCTTGGTCTAAAGCATTGATAAGCTCATTTCGCGCTGTGTCTGCATGATCATCAAATAGCCCTTTAAGACCATGTAGCAGCGTTGGTTGTTTAAAATTATAAAGCATAGATCGTACAGTTTTGATATATGACGTTTTTAATTTATTTAAATCATGATAATTGTTTGAGCTTGGATCAAAAATTTTATCAAATAATTGTCTAGATACATGATTTTTTTTTGTCATGTTGAAGAGTGTTCGTTTGGTTTCTGTTATGTTTTGGTTAGCTATAGAATATTGATCAATATATATTTGATCTAACCATGCTTGAGGGTTGGTAATGGTTTTTTTAAAGTGGATGAGAAGTTTTTCTAAACTTGCCAAGCCAATGGGATGATGACAAATGTACTGGATTTGCTGTTGTCTTTTCGCCATAAGATATATGTTTTTTTCATGAATTATTTTACAAGTATCTATTAGGTATGATTCATTAGCCATTGATGCTTGGCTCTTACAGTGAGGTTTGATGTTTTGGAGCCTCAATAAAGCGATAAACTGTTGTTTATTGATTGCATAGGCTTGAAGTGTGTCAATTAAATTGATTTGTTCTTCAAGCGTCATTGTATTCATGATGTTAGCAATTTTTTCCCAAGGTAGAGGAATAATCGTCGTAAACACTTCAATGAGTGAGTAGGCATTATGAATGAATAAGTATGTTAATAGGTCTTCATGGTCTGGATCATTTTGAAGTTTGACATTGATGAACAACCCAACATTAATTAAATCAAACTGCTTAGGATTTTCAATTTGTTTCATTGAAGATGAAAATGTATTTTGTAACAAACTATTTTGGTATTTTGTGTGCAAATTTTTTGGTAGAAATAAATAGGCATAGATGAGATTAACAGTATTAATGGGTAATTTACTATGAAGTGTGTTCTCAAGTTGTTTCCATCCCTTAAAATACGGTTCCTGGGGTAACAAATAAGTATAAAAAACAAGCGATTTTATCATTTCGAAAAGGCTATCTTGAGTTGGCTGGATTAGAATGGGGTTTAGAGAGACACGTTGACTAAATAGCTGAATGAAAAAAAGTACTTCTCTTGAACATTGTCTTCCTAATGTATAAAGTAAGTCGGATTGATAAATAACTTCTTGTAAAATAGTAGACCAATTAGAAAGATCAACCCTTAATAATAAAGGTGAAGATATCTGGTTATACTGAGTTTTAAGACGCAACACCACTTGTTGACAAGCTTGTATATGCTTTATGTTGGTGCCATTTCTTACTATATTGATATTTTGATGAAACAGTTTTAGCAATTCAAACCATTCATCAAGATGAATGACTGGTTGACTGAGTATCGCAATGATTTTTTTTTCAATGATCTGAGTATCTGATTGTTTTTCCATGTGATCAGTATTAATTGTCTACTCATTTATAACAATATCGTTTTTTATTAAATTGAATAATTTGTATTTAAAAAAAATTAAGATATGTTTACGCTTTATTCTGCCTAAATAAATAACAAAAATATCTTAAAAACATGTCTATAATTTAAATATTAGAAACATTTTTTTTACAAAAGTAAAAAACGAAATAGATTATAAAAGGGTTTGAAAGATGAAAATAAAATATTTAATAATGATAGCTTGTTTTGGATTTTCAACGGTTCATGCTAATGAGCAAGAGGCTAAAAATATCCAAAAGTACAATGAAGAACCATATCAAGTTGATGATTTAACTGTTATAACAGAATGTGATATTATTGCTGCACAAAGGCAGTGGGGAAACAGTATTGTTGCGATAGGTAAGGCTTATAGTGATGGTCAGGATTACAAAGCCGTTGCTCAAGATGTGCTCAATAATTTATATGCGTTTAATACAAATACGGGAGTTGTTTTATTTAGACCGACTTTGGCTTCTGAAACACCTTTTAGAGGCGATATAGAAAGCGCATTATCCTATTTTATTGGCGGCAATGATAAGTTTCAAGAAGATCAGGGTTTTGCATTAAAACCATGGGTCAGTGTGGAGTTTAAAAACGATAGTATTTACTTTGGCGGAGATTTTGCCGTTGTTATGGGACAATATACGTTTGAGTCAGCCTCAGGAGAAAAAGTGCTTGTAGATTATTCATTTGTTTATCGTAAAATCGAAACTGGACAATTAATAATAGTTTTACAACACTCTTCATTACCATATAAGCCTTAAAAAAATAAAAAGGAATTATTGGCATAATTTTAATCAGTTGATTTAATGTTTGGAAAATAATGATTTAACTGTCAATTTTTTTGAATATTTTACATAATAGCGTATATATTAGGCTAGTGAGTAATTTTAATTCATGTTACAATAGATAGTATGCTAACAAATAAAACATTAAATGTAGAAAAAGTACGTCAAAATTTTAAGTTTTTAGAGTCAGAAAAAAACATTATTTATCTCGACAATGCATCGACAACTCAAAAACCAGAAATTGTTTTAGATGCATTAAACGATTTTTACAGATACAGTAATGCAAATGTTCATCGGGGCGCTTATCATTTAAGTGAACAAGCAACATCAAGATACGAGCATGCTCGTCAAGTTGCTGCAAATTTCATTCACGCTGAAAGTTCAGATGAAGTTGTTTTTGTCAGAGGATGTACAGAAGCGATTAATTTAGTTGCGTCCAGTTATGGTGAAACATTTGAATCTGGTGATGAAGTCATCATTTCTGCCATGGAGCATCACGCTAATATAGTCCCATGGCAAATGCTTGCTAGTACCAAAGGCATTAAAATTCGAGTAATTACACTGACAGAGGATGGTGAATTGGATCTCAATCATTTTAGGTCATTACTTAATAAAAAAACTAGATTTGTTTCAATAACTCATATATCTAATGTTTTAGGCACAGTCAATGATGTTGAAACTATGATTAAATTGGCACATGATGTTGGTGCAAAATTTCTAGTAGATGCCGCCCAAAGTCCTGCACACATACCAATTGATGTTCAAGCAATGGATTGTGATTTTTTAACATTTTCAGCACATAAGCATTATGGGCCTACAGGTATTGGTATTTTGTATGGAAAAAAAGAATTATTAAATGCAATGAAACCTTATCAAACAGGTGGAAGCATGATTACATCGGTTACTTTTGAGGGCAGTGAATTTATGTCTACACCTCATAAATTTGAAGCAGGTACCCCTGCATATGTTGAAGCATATGGTATGTCTAAGGCGCTAGATTATATTTCAGCGCTAGATTTAAATGCCATTAAAGCTGAGGAAGAGAAATTAATTCAATATACACTAGATAAGTTCAAACAATCGGAAGATTTAATATTATATGGACCAAATCAAAATCGCATAGGTATTTTCGGTTTTTTGGTTAAGGGTGTACATGCGCATGATGTATCGACTATATTAGATAACGATGGTATTGCAATTAGGGCAGGTCATCACTGCGCTATGCCACTAATGCAGACATTAAATGTGCCGGCATTGGTTAGAGCTTCGTTAGGTATTTATAATACAGAATCAGAAATTGACCAATTGTTCGATGGATTAAAAACAGTGAAAAAAATATTTTCAAATGGATGAATTGCTACAATTATATCAGCAGATGATTATCGATCATGGACAACATCCAAGAAATTTTGGAGAAATCGATAATCCAACCTTTAGAGAAAAAGGTCACAACCCTTTTTGCGGTGACCAACTTGAAATGTTTATTGTTGTTGATGATGACAACATAATTACAGACATAAAGTTTAACGGGCATGGCTGTGCAATATCTATGGCATCTGCCTCAATGCTTACAGAAATGGTTATTGGAAAAAAGCTAGACTATATTAAAGGTCTAGTAGATGATTTCAATGCTATGTTAGTTACTCAAGATATTTCGGATGAAGCAAAAGAAAGGCTTGGTAAAATTGCAATTCTTGAGGGTGTTAAACAATACCCAAGTAGAATCAAGTGTGCAACATTATCTTGGCATGCCCTTCTAAATGCATGTGAAGGCAAAGGTACTGCATCAACTGAGTAAATATTATGAATAAAGAATTAAGTGTATCGGAATCAGCAAAAAATCATTTTGAAGCAATTATAAAGAAAAAAAATTGTCATGGTATCGTTTTTAAAGTTAAGCAAGCAGGATGCTCTGGTCTTAAGTACGATATGTGTTTTGTTGAAAATATACCAGTTGATGCAATGCGTTTATCATACAATAATGTTAATTTGTATGTTGATAATGCCAGTAAAAGTTATCTATCAGAAACCGCAATTGATCTTGAAACCGTATCTTTAGGACAAACAAAAATCGTCTTCTTTAACCCAAAAGCTCAAAATGCTTGTGGCTGTGGTGAGAGCTTCAATTTAAAAGGTGATGAGAGTGGATAATGCTAAACACCTCATTGGTCAAACCATTGCACTAAAAAAAGATTGTGATGCAACTTTAGTACCTTCTGGACAACCATTGTTACTGACCAAAGGAACACTGGTCAGTATTACACAAGCATTGGGTGGTAGTGTGACTGTTCAAGTACAAGGCAATTTAGTATTAATCCATGAGGATGCGGTAGACTCTATAGGTATAGAGCCAGATACTCAAACCCTTGATGAAGCTAAAGACAAATCTATCCCATTAGATGATCGAGCTTGGGCGCTATTAAAAACATGTTATGATCCAGAAATCCCAGTCAATATTGTTGACTTAGGTTTAATTTATGGTTGTCAATGCATGGAATCAGAAGATGGATTAAGCAAAGCTTATATAGCAATGACGCTTACAGCACCTGGCTGTGGTATGGGTCCATTTCTAGTTGAGGATGTGAAGCGTAAAGTGATGTTGATACCTGAGATAAAAGAGGTTGACATTGAGATGGTTTTTGATCCACCTTGGTCACAAGATCGTATGAGTGATGCTGCAAAATTGCAATTAGGTCTTCTTTAATAAGTTATTGTTTTATATATTATTATTGATTTATTCGAGTTTTTGTTCAATTTCGCTTTATTTGGTTTTTTCTGTGTATTTTAGTCTTTAATTTGCTATAATTATTATATAGCGACAAAGGAGGAAGTTATGCAACTCGAACTCACAGGTCAAAACCTAAAAGTAACCCCTTCAATCCGTTCTCTTGTTAATCAAAAATTTAGTAAACTTGATCGACATATGCACAGAATGATCCGAGCGCATCTTGTGTTTTCTGTGGAAAAGAACAATCATCAAATTCATGCATCTATTCATTTGCCCGGACATGACGTTTTTGCATCCAGTTCGTCAGATGACATGTATAAGTCAATTGATGATATTATTGCTAAATTAGATAAGCTGCTCATCAAAACCAAAGAAAAAGACTTTGATTCTTAAGAAAATGTATTGCCAAGATAAATGGCTTTAACTGAATGACAACTAATGATGTCTTTGGGACTGCCTTCGGCAATTAGGCTGCCTTTATGCATGACGTAACCGCGATCACAAAATGTAAGTGTTTCCCTAACATTATGATCAGTTATGACAATGCCTACACCTTGTTTCTTTAAATTTAAAACAATTTTTTGTATGTCATTGACTGCAACAGGATCAACACCTGCAAACGGTTCATCTAACATAATCATCTTAGGTTCTAACACCAATAGTCTACCAATTTCGACACGTCTTCGTTCTCCACCAGAAACGGTTTTGGCCATTGAGTTTGTAATATGTTGGAGATTGAGTTTTTCAATTGTTTCGTCAACAATGTCCATTTGTTGTCCGTGCGAAAGGTCTTTACGAGTTTCAACAGCAGCAAATAAATTATCTCTAACGGTAAGTTCTCTGAATACAGAATTATCTTGTGGTAAATAAAATAGTCCTAGTTTTGCCCTTTGAGATAATGTTTTTTTTGTAATATCAATACCATCAAACTGAATATTACCAGAGCTTGTGGGAATAATACCTGATAAAATATGAAATGTTGTTGTCTTTCCTGCACCATTTGGACCAAAAATGCCAATGATTTCTGAGCTAGATGCCTCTATCGTGACATCGTTTACAATTTGGTTATTACGTATTGCGTAGCGAAGATTGGATCCTTTCAAACTAATAGTCATAAAAAAATAACAACATTTCGCATGTTGAATGTCAACTAAAATTCATCTTTCAATTTTCTTAAAGCACTAAAAGTGTTTAGTCGAGTATTCGTATCATAAGATTTTGATTGGAGATTAGCTTGAATATTTGGTTCATTAAGTCGTAAAAAAGGGTTAATTTTTTTTTCAAGTGCTATTGAGGTAGGTAAAGAAATTGTCTTTTGGGCAACAATTTCCATATGTCTTTTAATATCTAAATTATCTGGTTCAACAAATAATGCAAATTTAAGGTTGTTTAATGTATATTCATGTGCACAAAATACAATGGTTTCATCTGGAAACGTGCATATGATATCTAGACTTTTAAGCATCTGTTCGTTAGATCCTTCAAAAACCCTGCCGCAACCACCAGAAAATAGCGTATCACCAACAAACAAATGTTTGCCATCATAATAAGCGATATGATCTAATGTGTGGCCAGGGATGTATAAAACTTTAAAATGATTTCCCGCAATATTAACTTCTGATTGAATTGAAAAATATGGCGACTTGATGGGTAAATTATCTGGGCCGTAAATGTTTATGCGTGGATCGTTTGCATACAATGCATCAACACCTCCAGTATGATCATAATGGTGGTGTGTAATGAGTATGGCAATGCAAGTTTGATTGCTGCTTG
>JAYZDS010000008.1:0-18856 GCA_036337715.1 Pseudomonadota bacterium
AACCCAAATGCATAATGTTGAAGTTTATTTATATTCATAATTATTCTCCTTGATTATTATAATTAAATTATAGTTAATATTTACAAACTTGACTGTGAAAGTTGTCATATTAAAAATAAATAGTGATATAAATAAAACAAAAAATATAAAAATAATTTTCTTTGTATCCTTTAAAAAAAAAAGAAAGCATCTTCTGCTTTACTTTGTTTTGCAGTTTGGTATTAGTTTTAATTTATATTAAGTAGGTGTAGGACTTAATATTATAGGTCCTATAATAAATTTAAAATCACCAGCTATAATTTGTTTACAAAGAATGATGGTGGATTCTTTGACAAGAGATTGGCGTGATATGCTACATTTGATTTCTGTACCAACTTTAGTGATTGGTGGTAAGGCCAGTATGGTACCCTGGCAAACACAAGTTTGGGTATCAGAACAAGTTCCAAACTCGACACTAAAAATTTTAGAGAAAGAAGAGGGTGGCTATCATGCTATGTTTCTAGAAGAAAAAGGCATGGTGGTATTAAATAAAAGTATTAATGATTTCTTAGGATGTAAAGATAACTAATCTGTATTTACAAATTCTTGTTTGTAGTGTGCTATAAATTCAGCCATAGGATCAAAACCATATTGATTGATAAATGATTGGCGTTTCTGCTGCCATAAATCATGAAGTGGTTTATATCTCGCATATTTACCTTCTAATGGTAAAAAGCCACAGCCTGGTATATACCAGAGTTTTGCAGCCCCTGAGTATAGCAGTTTTTTTGTTAGTAAATTGCCTTTTACAACCCAATCTTTTATCTCAAGTAGTGTAGCGATGAGATTCTAAATCATTTTTTTTCACACCAAGGACGAAGCAAATAATCCATTGATGCAGATATAATAACAACTTTATGACTTTGTTCTTTATACCATTGTATTTTTTCCATTGATTTTGGTCTTGAAATTTTATTAATATGATTAAAAGTATTTATTTGTTATTTGTTATTTGTTATTTGTTTAAAATAATTTTCTTTGTATCCTTTGAAAAATAAGAAAGCATCTTCTGCTTTACTGTATTTTCTTTTGTTTTGCAGTTTGGTATTAGTTTTAATTTATAATAAGTAAGTGTAGGACTTAATATTATAGGTCCTATAATAAATTTAAAATCACCAGCTATAAAGCGAATAAATTTTAATAGACTATCATTTATTGTTAATCAATTATCAGTTTCTTTTGTTAAACTTTATAAAAATAGCGCCACTTTTTTCGTCTTTAAACAGTAATGAAAATTCAAAATTAACTAAATTTTCATTTCTTAAAAAAACATTACTCTTAATATATTCATTTAATTTTAAATTATCATGTAGTACATCATCTGTAGCATCAAATAGATAATTCGAACTTGCAAATGCATTATAGCCTCTATTGTAAGCTAAATTAAAGAGGTTGCCATTTTTTTTACTTTCTAATGCTTCATAATCTAAAGCAAACCCTAAAAAGCTTAATGTTTTATTCTTAAGTGAAAATCCAATAATTCCATCATCTAATTCTATAATTCCTTTTACATTTTTTTTATCCAACATATTCTGTATACTATTTTTTTGAGAATAGAATGTACTATATGTATTATTGTGATGAATAAATTTTTTATAAGACATATAAGAGTTTGCTGTTATCATTATATATACACTAACTAATACAATTGAAATTTTAGTATTGAATTTAATATCCTTAATCATGTAGGCAATTAGTATACTTGAAATTGTTATTGAAATAGTATAATACCAATGTCCTTGGTGCCAAATAGGAACAAAGAAAAGGTTAAATAAAGCCTTTATTGTAGTATATGAAGACAGTAGCAATAAAATTTTTTCATTATAAGATAATACTTTTTTTCTAACATTATAAATAAATACAGATACAATTAATAAAGGCATAATCATTTGTGCTGCTCTTTGCTCTAGTTCAGACCATACGCTGTACATATTTAATTGTTGGAGTTTAAAATCAGGTGGAAATATTAAACGAATGCTAGAAATAATATTGTGATAATTAAATGAAAACTTAGATCCACCACTAGAAGGCATATAATAATTTGAATAATCGTGGTTGTAAAGTAAATATAAAAGTATTACTAGAAAAGGTATAAGACCAACAAAAGATGCCTTTAAATAATTTTTGTAATCGAGATAAACAAACATAAATATTGCAATCGAAATCATAATAAATATATCATCCAGTCTAGATAATATTAAAAATGACAGTACAATGCCTAATGAAATGAATTGCCATAAAGACAATGTATTCAGTTCTTTAAAATATTCCTTATTAATAATTAGATATAAAAACGTACCAAAAAATAAATAAGAAATAGAGCTTTCCATTCCATTTATATATGACCAATATGCATTGAAACTTAAATGAATACTTCCAAATAACAAATAATATAGATTTGGAATAGTTGCAATTAAAGATAAAAGAGAATTATTTGTAATTTTTTTTATGGCATTAAAGATAAATAAACTACCTATTGTAGAAAAAGTTATTGAACTAAAAAACACTAGGTATATAAAATCATCTAAATCTTTTAAATTAAATATTTTGGCAGAAAAAGTTAAGAAATATTGCCATAATGGATGGAATCCATTTGTTGGATAGTAGCCATCATATGAGTAATAATTAATTTCTAAACTTCTTTTTAGTATATTGAGATAATAAAATGTATCTGCTTCAAAAAATTTAATTATTCCGCCTGTACCATCATAATATAGACCTACAAGTGGTGGATAAATACCTAAGATAATAACCAAGAAATAGTATAAATAATCTTTTTCTATAACTTTTATCATATACAAATCTCCTTAAGCTTCTAATCTGTAGTATATTTGGTTATTGACATTATAACTTTACATATTGGTATTGTGTAGAGCTTTGTTAACTTTTTATTGAGTATTGAAAATATCTTTTACAACATCTTATAGTTTAGCAGTAAATTTAGTAGGCAGGTCTAAATATTCAGTCATTTTTCTATTTATAAAGCTAGGTTTAATTGTTATTACTTTTACATTATGATTCATAAAGTCTATTTCTGAGTCCTGCAAGATAAGCTGTAAACATAGCTTTAGATGAACCGTAAATATAATTTGCTTTTCTTCCTCTACCTCCTGCTACTGAACTTACCCATTCTATAAAGCCATTTTTATTTTTTTCATATTCATTTGCAATGATGTTTAAAATAGAAACCATACCAATGTGATTTACATTGATTATATTAAGTATTTTAACAAGATCATTTTCACACTCTTTTTGTTCAGCCATATATCTAGTAACTACATTAGTTCGAAGAGGTTTTGCAGTAAGAGAATTAAAAAAATCTTCGTGGATTTTAAAATTTTTTATATCAAACTCTTTTAATTCTATTTTTACATTTGAGCGCATCTGAATATCATTTTTAGTGCTTCAAGTTTATTAATATTTCCACCTGCTAAATAAAAGTCAAATCCATTTTTACCTTACTTTCTAGCAACAGCCTTTGCAATATCACTTTTTGCCCCAATAATTAATACATAACTCATAATATATATTTTTACTCTATTACTTTGAACTGATTGAAATTTTTCAATAACATTAAAAAGTTTTGAATTTTATTTAAAGAATAAAAGCAATTACTCAAATTTAGGTGCGTTTAAGAAAGAAACCCCTTGTTGGTCTTTTTCAGAAATAATCACATCATTTATTTTGGGCCATTGAATTTTGATGGTCTCATCATGCCAAAGGATACATTTTTCAGACTCAGGTGCATAATAATCTGTTGTTTTATAAACAAATTCAGCTGTTTCACTCAGCGTTAAGAAGCCATGTGCAAATCCTTTAGGAATCCACAATTGTTTTTTATTTTCTGCAGATAGTATGATCCCAAACCATTGACCATATGTATTGGATGAATGACGTAAATCTACAACAACGTCAAAAACCTCACCTTGAATAACTCTGACAAGTTTTGCTTGCGCATTCGGTGGTGATTGATAGTGAAGGCCTCGCAATGTATCTTTGTGTGACATCGAATGGTTGTCTTGAACAAAATTTACGTTGTAACCGATTGCCGCCTTAAATCTTTTGTCATTGAAGCTTTCAAAAAAGAAGCCACGTTCATCCCCAAAAATCTTAGGTTCAAAAACTTTTACGCCGGGAATATTAGTATCAATAACCTTCATGTTGAGACTCTTTTATTAATTGCATGAGATATTTTCCGTAAGCATTTTTTAAAAGTGGTTTGGCCAATGAAAATAAATCATCTGTATTTATCCATTTTTTATTAAATGCTATTTCTTCCAGGCAAGCAATTTTTTGACCTTGCCGATTCTCTATGGTTTGAACAAATTGATTCGCTTCTACGAGACTTCCATGAGTGCCCGTATCGAGCCAAGCAAAGCCTCGCCCCATCGTTTCAAGTTTTAATTGTCCTTTTTCAAGATAGATTTTATTCAGATCGGTAATTTCTAATTCACCTCGTTGAGATGGTTTTATTTGTTTAGCGTACTCGGGAGCTTTTTCATCATAGAAGTAAAGCCCAGTTACTGCATAATTAGATTTAGGATTCTTTGGTTTCTCTTCAATACTTGTGACATTAGCACTTTCATCAAAGGTGGTGACACCATATCTTTCTGGATCTTGAACATGGTAAGCAAAGATGGTTGCACCATCTTTTTGTAGTTTTGCATGCGCTAACTTTTGATGTAGTAAGGATCCATAAAATATGTTGTCACCCAAAATGAGTGTTGATGGCGAACCATCAAGAAATTTTTCACCGATGATTAATGCTTGTGCTAGGCCATCCGGTGTTGGTTGTATTTCATATTCGATATTGATGCCCCATTGATTGCCATTTCCGAGCAATTCTTGGAACATGGGTAGGTCTCTTTGGGTACTGATTAATAAAATATCCCTAATGTCTGCAAGCATTAACGTTGACAGTGGATAATAAACCATAGGTTTATCAAAAATTGGTAATAATTGTTTGGATATGGCATGGGTTGCTGGATATAATCTGGTGCCAGAGCCACCGGCTAGTATAATGCCTTTACGTATCATTATATGTTTTCTCTTCTAAAATATGGTTAATAATTAAAATAAAATCATCCCTCCAATCTGGTAATTCAAAAGGTAGTTTGCCTTGTAGCTTATTTGTGTTTAGCCTTGAATTTAATGGTCGTTTGACTTTACTGGGATACTCTGCTGAATTAATAGCTTTAATACTTTTGATGGTTGTTTTAAACTTAAGGTCACTTGTTTTCAATGCATGTATAATTAGAGTTACAGCCATTTTATGCCAATTAGTACTACCTTTAGATGAAAGGTGATATATGCCATTTTCCCATGGTGTATTATGTCGTAATGAATTAATTGCTTCAGTTGTAACTTTAGAAATAAGTTTCACAGAAGTTGGTGCTCCCAGTTGATCGTTAATAACGGTTAGTGCCTTTTTTTGTTGTGCTAAATTGAGAATGGTTTTTACAAAATTTTTACCTTGTTGCCCAATGACCCAGCTGGTCCTGAAAATAATGTGTCTACAACCTGACGTTTGAATGGCTTTTTCACCACCTAATTTTGAAAAACCATAGACATTAATTGGATTTGGTTGATCTGTTTCTAAATAATCGGAGGATTTTTTACCATCAAATACATAGTCAGTGGAATAGTGTATCAATAGTGCATCAATTTGTTTACATAGATTTGCTAATTGACACACTGCATCAGTGTTAATCTTAACTGCAGAAGATGTCTCTTGTTCACTTTGTTCTACGTTGGTATAAGCTGCAGCGTTAATAACTATATTAGGTTGAATGGTTAGAAGTAAATGTGCTACTGAAGAAGCATTAGAAATGTCAACTTCATCTCGACTATATGCTTGGATTTCATAAAGCTTTGTTAGTTGAGTGTTAAGTTCAGTACCAAGCTGTCCTTTGGATCCAAAAAGTACGATTTTCATGAGTATTGTTTCTCTATCCAGGCTTTATAGTCACCGCTTAAAATTTGGTCTACCCATTTATGATTGGCAAGATACCACTGAACAGTTTGATAAAGTCCACTTTCAAATGTTTCTTTAGGTGTCCAATTAAGGGTTTGTTCAATTTTAGTATTATCAATTGCATAACGTCTATCGTGGCCAGGGCGGTCTTCAACAAAACTAATCAGATCCTCGTATTTTTTAAAGTTAGCATGTCTATCGATGGGTTTTAATTTATCCAGTATGTTGCAAATTTCTTTTACGAGTTTAATATTTGTTTTTTCGTTTTTGCCACCAATGTTATATGTTTCTCCTGGGATCCCATTTTCAAGCACCTTGCATATAGCTCGGCAATGATCTTTTACAAATAACCAATCACGTATTTGTAAGCCATCACCATAAATAGGTAAAGGTTGATGATTGAGTGCGTTATGAATCATAAGTGGAATTAATTTTTCTGGAAATTGATAGGGACCATAATTATTTGAGCAATTTGTGGTTAACGTCGGTAGACCATAAGTGTGTTGATAGGCTCTTACGATGTGATCAGATGAGGCTTTAGATGCACTGTAGGGACTATTGGGTTCATATCGGTTTTGCTCTGTGAAGGCGGGTGAGTCACTCGCTAATGAGCCATAAACTTCATCTGTTGAAACTTGCACAAATCTAAATGCTTCTTTATCTGAAGGGGGTAGGTTTTGCCAATAACACTTCGATGATTCTAATAAATTAAAAACTCCCATAATATTTGTTTGTAAAAAAATACTAGGATCATGAATCGAACGGTCTACATGAGATTCTGCAGCAAAGTTAATAACGGCTCTTGGTTGATAACGCTTGAGAATACTTTTGATTAAGCTACTATCAATGATATCGCCTTGCACAAATACGTGATTATGGTTGTCATTAAGTATTTCTAAATTATTTAGATTGCCTGCATAAGTGAGTAAATCTAGATTAATGATTTGTTCATTTGATTGCCCGCACCAGTCTATAACAAAATTTGATCCTATAAAGCCTGCGCCACCGGTAACTAAAATTGACACCCATAACCCCCTTAATCGTAAACTCTAACAATAGGTTAAAGTTCCGAAGATGTTTTAAATAATATTTTTTTGAGAATAAAACTCAAATAATAATATAATATAACCTGACTAGTCTCTCAACTATAGAAGAAAAACCATTTAAAATTATTAATATCTTATACAGTTACCTTTTGATATAAATTTATAAAATCTTGCATCGGATCAAAACCATATTGCTTGATAAATGATTGGCGTTCCTGCTGCCATAAATCATGAAGTGGTTTATATCTTGTATATTTACCTTCTAATGGTAAAAATCCGCATCCTGGCACATACCAGGGTTTCGCACCACCTGTGAAGTGAATGATTTTGACGCCACGTGATGCAGGATTAAAATAAGTTTTAAATAAATTTTTGCGTGCATTTAAAGTGAAGGGTAATATGGTGGTATCCGAAAATCTTAATTGTTCATTGATGATGTCTTGATCCCAAAGTTTTTTATGTTTACTTAATATGTTTTTATCAATAACACTAACAAGTTTGTTGTATGTTTTTTTATTCAAAAGAGGTTTTTTAACTGAAAATACCCCTGTGTTATAGTAGCTTAATGGTCGCAACGGCAAAGGTATTGAATGAATAATTTTTTCTGGAAAACAAAATTCATAATCTAGACATGCTGCAAAGGCTTTTTTAACGTTTAGTATCTCATCGATCGAACCTAAACATAACATATCGCAATCTAGAAAGATAACTTGATCGTAGTCATATTCTTTAAAAGGTAGTAAACACAAATAATGCGCATCTTTACCATTAAATCTAGGATCAGTAATATGTTCAAAAATTAATTTAGGATAAACTAATTTAAGTTTATTTTTTGAGTTTTCTGATAAATCATCTTGATGGTAGATTTTAAATGGATGATCCCAGGTCGGATGATGTTTTTTAAAACTATGTAAAAAAACCAATAAACCTGGTAGGTATCGATCGTTACAAACAGAAGTTAATAGTATCATAAATTAGACCTGGATATTTTCATTTCAAAATTATAAAGTTTTTACTATATACATTTTAATACAAGGTAAATATAAATGAAACATATTTTAATCACAGGTGGCGCAGGGTTTATTGGCTCACACTTAACAGAGTTTTTATTAAAATCTGGACACCATGTGACCGTAGTGGATAATTTACAAACAGGCTCCTTGTCTAACTTGGCATTTTGTAAAGATCATCCTGATTTTTCGTTTATACAACAAGATGTCTGTGACCCATTAGATTTAGAGGTTGATGAAATATATCATTTAGCATGTCCGGCATCACCCGTTCATTATCAGGCAGATCCCGTTAAAACCACAAAAACATGTGTGCTTGGTTCGTTAAATGTATTAGAACTTGCTAAAAAGAATCGTTGTCGGCTATTGAGTGCATCTACCAGTGAAGTATATGGTGATCCTCTGGTTCATCCTCAAGTTGAAAGTGATTGGGGCAATGTTAACCCAGTTGGTATAAGATCCTGTTATGACGAAGGAAAGCGCTGTGCTGAAACATTATTTATGGATTATAACCGTCAATATGGTGTCGATGTTGTTATTGCACGTATATTTAATACCTATGGACCAAGGATGAGTTTAGAAGATGGTAGGGTAATTCCGAATTTTATCGCTCAAGCACTTAAAAATGAATCATTAACGCTATATGGTGATGGCTCTCAAACACGATCATTATGCTATGTGGATGATATGGTCAAAGGGCTTACTAGCATGATGGCTCTTGGTAAACCGCATACAGGTCCTTATAATGTTGGCAACCCAGTCGAAAATACAGTGAAACAAATTGCCGAAGTCATTATAAATTTAACAAATTCAACCAGTGATATGATCACCAAACCACTTCCTCAGGATGACCCTGTAAGGCGTTGCCCAGATATTTCAAAGCTTCATGAGGCAACAGGTTTTAAACCATCAGTCATGTTGAATGATGGCTTAAAACAGACCATTGCCTATTTTGAATCAAAACTAGGTATTTGTATTAAGTAGTTTATGAAAAACTATTTCTGCGGCCGCGTGTTTGATTGCTATCGCAAGGTAACAATTGTTCTCTGAATAGTGACATTAATTTAATATTTTCCAAGTTTTTTAGTTCTTTGACTAGTTCTTGATCATGAGCTATTTCTTTAACATTGCCTAAGGTGATTTTTTTATCTTTAACTAGGTTAGCTGTACTGCCAAGGTTTAATATCTCTATTTCTAATTGATCCATAGATTTGAGCTGCACTAAGTTAATGTGTCCTTCACATAATAAAGTTTGCAACTTTGGATAGTCATTAAGGAACTTTGTAATTTTAATAATATCAGTACTTGAAAAATCTAATACTGTATTATACAAATCTTGGTCATTAATAATTAAATCCTTAATGGGTGCTATTTCAAAAAGACTTGCAATAGCTAACATGTTATTTTGAAACATATGTTTAAAACTCACAGTCTTTGCTTTAAATAAAGCTAAAGCACTATGATTACTAAAAGAACTAGGTTCAGGCGTTGAGCGAGCATTTTTTATTATTCTATATTCTTCAATACTTATGTATCCCTCTATATAAAGTGTTTTTAATGCGTCTGATGGCATTTTATGATCGCCAAATGCATGTGCTAAATCATAGTGTTCTATATCAAGCGCACGCTCTTTTGAAATTATATTATTGTCTAAAAGTTCTTGTATTTTTGCTTTATATATCCAATTCCAAAAATATATATCTAGAAAACTCAAATTGCCTTTATGATAGAGTTCGCGGAGAGTTATTGGTGCGAATAAAAAACTCATCAGTGCAACAAATACAAAAACTGCTAAAAAAGTAAGTGTCAGTAGTAAAAAAATTTCCATGTTAATTCTCTCGTGTTTATTTTTTTTATAATTGAAAACTCATCTTATCAAAAAAATGTATATTTTTCAATAAAATAGCTATGAATTATTTCTATGCACGATAGGAGATATCAATAATTCAAATTTTTGATATTAATATATATATTCATATTATCGGGACTTTTAAATGATCCATTTTCTTTTGTTATTGGCTAATATTATTTTTGAAATTTAGTTGCTAAGTACTTTTGTGATACAAAAACGAACAATACATAATTTGAATTGTTGTTTTAATTATGGCGTATTTTTCTTTTCAACATTTGGATTTGGTGATGCACCAAAACTAAATAGTCCGTTATTGATACCATTGAGTTTTGCTTGTATCTTTTTACTAAGATCATCACTGTCTTTAAAAGTGTAAAAAATGTATTCATCAAGTGTGGTATTTGATCCGAGGGCTTTTGGTAACAACGCTTCACCGTAATAAGTAGTAATGTCTTTTTCAATCGTGCTAAATAACTTATTTTTAACTGATTGATAGTGATCGTTATTAGGATCTGATATATCATCGTCATTTATAATTTCAAGCAGTGCCTGATAATTAGAAATTTTTTCATTTTTAGGTCTTTTAAAAAAGTCAGTATCGATTGTTTGTTCTATCAATGCTTTTATTTTAAAGATGCATGTTTGAGGACAAACCATAACTGAATCGCTCTCCTCTAAAAACCCTACTGTTTTTTCAATGATCTTATTAAATTGACCCCTTGCGCATATTTCTTTACTAATTTTATTACCATCATCAATTTCAAACTCATCTAAATTGTAACCTCTTTTAAAATGGTATAATATTTCAGAAATTTGAGTCGTTGCCGTATCATCGTTGGGATATTTATCTTTAAGTGCTACAAAAGCTAAACATAAAAGTTGTCCAACAGTTAGGCATGATTTTTTATCAACAAATTTATCATCAGATAATTCTGTTTTTCGTATATCGTTTAAACCTTCTTTTGAATAATGTAACTTAGAATTATATGTATCCTTTTCTTTCATGCTTGATAACATATTTTCAATTTCTTCAAATATCTGACCAAATTTACCTTCTGTAAGATGGGCGAAATTTTTTTTCAGACGGCTAGCAGATTCACTGGCCGAATCTTCTATCGCATCAACATGCGTGTTGTCTTCATCGTCTCTCGCATTTATTTTGATATTTCCCAATTCTTCGAATGTGATTTCATTGTCAAGAAAACGCTTTCTAATAGTATTGTCTGAAAGTTTATTTATATACTCAAAAGAAATATTATTTAACTGTTTGGTTGATAACTTATCATTTGCATAAAGTTGTTTAATCATTTTTATGTTTAAGGCAAAAATTGCAATTTCATTTAATGAATTTACGCTTTCGAATGTAAGATTAACTAACTTTTCATTAATGGTTTCATCACCAAGAAATCTAAAATAATTGATATGGATTGGATCATTTAATAAGGTGTTTATTTGACGAAAATTATCTAGGTAAGTAGTTATGTATGGATTCTCAATTGTATACTTTAATTTTTAAGATTTTTATTGATGATGAATAAAACTTAAAGAATACTCTTATTAATCTATAAACTGTGCATTTTTTTCTTGCTTTGCGCGTTTAATATCAGCCTCTACCATAATGGCACATAGTTCTTTTAAGTTGGTTTCAGCTTTCCATCCCAATTTTGTGTATGCTTTAGTTGCATTACCTTGAAGTATATCTACTTCGGCTGGCCTATAAAACCTAGGATTAATTTTCACAATGGTTTGACCATTTTTTGTGTCAATACCAATTTCATTCATGCCAGAACCTTGCCACCCAATATCAATTTCAAGACATTGACATGTTAGTTCAATGAAGTTTTTGATGGTTTCAGTTTTACCAGTAGCTAGTACATAATTATCGGGTTCATCTGCCTGAAGCATTTGCCACATACCTTTGACATAATCTTTTGCATATCCCCAATCGCGTTTAGCATGAATATTTCCAACTTCAACGTATGGTTGTTTGCCAAGTTTGACTTGACTTAAACCGTAAGTGAGCTTTCTCGTTATAAATTCAAGGCCTCTTAAAGGGGATTCATGATTAAAAAGTATGCCACTTGTTGCAAACATACCATAGCTTTCTCTATAATTTATGGTTATCCAATGTGCATATAACTTAGCACAACCATAAGGACTTCTTGGATAAAAGCTAGTTGTTTCAGATTGTGGGGTTTCTTGAACAAGTCCAAACATTTCTGATGTTGATGCTTGGTAAAATTTAATATTACGATTACAAATGCGAATGGCTTCAAGAATATTAACAGGGCCAAGTGCATTGGTTTGTGCAGTTAGTACTGGTTGATCAAAAGAAGTGCCAACAAAACTTTGAGCTGCTAAATTATAAATTTCATCAGGATTGCAGTCATTGATGAGCCTAATACAAGTAGAAAGATCATTGAGATCGTGCTTAACAAGATTGAAATTAGCATGTTCAAATAAATTGAGCTCGTGGAGTCGCCAGAAGTTGTTTGACGCACTATGTCTATAAGTGCCGTAGACGACATAGCCTTTAGTTAATAAAAGTGAGGCTAAATAAGCGCCATCTTGTCCTGTTATACCTGTAATAATTGCCTTTAACATAATTTTATCAAAACACTAAAATTTTTAAAAAGCAACCATTATATAGTTAACTAACTTAACTATATTAAATATAATTTTCTAATCAACAAAATTACCAAATTAAATATCCTTTACACCCACAGGTTATCTATTAGATAATGAACATGAGGTGGCATTTATGGATAACAAAACAAATAAAAAACCAATTGCATTATTTGATACAATTGATTTTCACAGTAATTTATATCCGAATGTGGAAAGTTATTTATTAGAGCTTTCTGACGATGCACTTCGTGAGTATAAACATATATCAAATTTTTTAACTGCGTACACAGGTTCTCCCGATACATTTAATGCTTATCGCAGAGAGGTCGAAAGATTTTTTCATTGGGCATGGTTGATTCATGATAAAGGTATTTTTGCTTGTGACCGTCTAAGCATCCAAGCTTATTTGAAATTTGTACGTAATCCACCAGAATCTTGGCGAAGTAATACAATGGTACCTCGGTTTGTGAATGATAATGGTATACGCGTACCCAATGCTAAATGGCGTCCTTTTTTAAATAAATCACTGAGTGATAAATCGCTACAAGCACTAGTAGCCTCATTAAGTACGATGTATGCATATTTGTTACAAGAAGGTTGTATAGGACGTAACCCGGTTTTAATGCTTAGACAAAAAAAACAATATATCCAAAATAAACCAGTTATACGTGTGACCCGAAAATTAACTGCCAAGCAATGGTCTATGGTGATAGAAGTTATACAAAAAGCATGTGTCAAAGAAGATAAATATGAAAGACATTTATTTTTACTGTCGATGTTTTATTTACTTGGTCTTAGGATCTCTGAAGTTTCTCAAACAGATCGTCGGTTACCATTGATGACTGATTTTGTAAAAGATGCTCATGATTGTTATTGGTTTACAACGGTTGGTAAAGGTAATAAGTATAGAGAGATCGCAGTTAGTGACGCCATGATCGAGATGTTGGTTAGATTTCGACGATGGCTGAAATTAGATGACTACCCAACACCAGGTGAAAGTACCCCTTTATGTCCAAAATTCAAAGGTAGAGGGGGGCTTGGTATAAGACAAGTTCGTAATATCATTCAGCATTGCTTCGATATGGCCATAATTGAATTACAAGCCATGGGTGACCATGAAGAAGCGAAAGCATTATCTTTGGCAACCGTTCACTGGTTGAGACACACATCTATATCTGCTGACGTACAATATAGACCAAGAGAGCATGTCAGAGACGATGCAGGTCATGACAATGTTACCATTACAGACCGCTATATTGATGTGGACCAACAAGCGAGGCATGCAAGCGCTAAAAATAAACCTCTTGTATTTGAGTAAAAAACTTATAAATTTTTTAGAATGTATTTTTAACAACCGGAGTAAAGATGTTTATAATTTCGTTAACTTATAAGGTTCAATTAGAAAAAGTTGAACAGTATCTAGATGGACATAGGGCATTTTTAAAAAAATACTATGATAACGGTTTTTTTGTTATGTCGGGTGCAAAGGTACCTAGAAAAGGTGGAGTCATTATTGCATCTGTATCTAATAAAACAATACTAGAATCAGTGCTTCAAGAGGATCCTTTTAGTATCAATGGCATTAGTGATTATGAAATCATTGAATTTAAACCGTCAATGTGTGTTGATAGTCTAACAGAAACCGTTCAAAGAGATAATGCTTTAAACGAGTAGTTTATTTGAATAAAAAAAACCCTCCATAAAGGAGGGTCGAAAAAGGCTTTGATGATTTAATCTCTGTTTCCAGCAAAAAATGCTAGGATTCTTAATAAACTTAGGAATAAGTTATATATGGCAATGAATATTGACATGGTTGCAAGAATATAATTTTTCTCACCACCGTGTACAATCTCACTTGTGTGAAACAATATGAGTCCAGATGATATTAAAGCAAAAGCACCTGAAACCATAATGCTTAACATAGGCATATTAAATAGCATTGCACCAATACCTGCCATAAATGCGACAAGTATGGCTATAAATAGCATACCACCCATATATGAGTAATCTTTACCACTGGCTAGTACGTAACCTGAAAGTGCAAAAAAGATGATGCCTGTTGCACCTAAGGATGTGAATACTAATTCACTTCCATTTGAATATACGCCCAGATATAGTGCGATGATTGGGCCGATCGAATATCCCATGAAACCTGTAAAAGCAAATATCATAGGTATACCCCATGCTGTTTGACTATTTGCAATGGTTGCGTATTGTAACCCAAAAACGATTGCAAGCCACAACAATGGATTGATTGGGGCAGCATTCGTCATCAAACTGACCAATGCCATAATGCTAGAAAAGCAAAAAGTCATGCCTAACAGCATATAAGTATTCTTCAAAACTGTATTTTCTGAAAGTTGGCTTCTCGAGTGAGTAGCAACGTTAACTCTATTTTTCATAATAAGCAATCTCCTTATAGGTATATTATAACATTGATAAAATTATAGCGCAAAAAACAATATTTTTTCGTAAAAATAGAGATGTACTACATGTCAAGAGCTAAAGTCCTACATCTTTTGATAATGCAATTGTTCTTTAATCTAAAATAGGATATATTTATATACAGTTATTTGGAGAGATGGCTGAGCGGTCGAAAGCGGCGGTCTTGAAAACCGTTAAGGGGGAAACTCCTTCCAGGGTTCGAATCCCTGTCTCTCCGCCATTATAATGAATAGGAGAACATACATTGATTAAGGTATTCATAGTTGACGATCAAAATCTAATTCGTACAGGTATAAAAAAGTTGCTATCTGACATACCCGGTATAAAAGTCATTGGTGAAGCTGCTGATGGTGAAAATGCCATTAAAATGCTGAAAGAGCATGAGCCAGATATAATCTTAATGGATATTAAGATGCCAGGCATGGGTGGTCTTGAAGCAACCAAAAAAATTCTTAGAAACTATTCAGAGGTAAAAATCATTGCTTTAACCATTTGCGAAGATGATCTATTTCCATCCAGACTACTACAGGCAGGGGCCTATGGTTATCTAACTAAAGGTGCCTCCGTACCAGAGATGGTCAAAGCCATCAGATCTGTACATGCTGGTCAGCGCTATATCAGTCCAGAGATTGCAAGTCAGCTAGCAATCAAACACATCACTGATCAAGGTGAAACACCGTTCGATACCTTGTCTGAAAGAGAACTTCAAGTTGCATTAATGATTGTCAATGGTCATAAGGTACAAGAAATTTCAGACAAATTATGTCTTAGTCCCAAAACAGTCAATAGTTATCGGTATCGTATTTTTGAAAAACTCAACATTAAAAGTGACGTTGAATTGACACACTTAGCCTTTAGACATAACTTGTTAGATCAAGTAAAGGAGTGATTTGAGCAAATTTAACTTTGCTCAAAGTTCGATAGTTCATATACCCAGCTTGCCTGGTGTATATATTTATCTAGACGTCAATAGTAGACCTATTTATGTTGGAAAAGCAAAAAACCTAAAAAAAAGGGTCTCCACTTATTTTGCGCAGCCTCCAAAATATCATAAAGTACAATTAATACAGGAAAAATCTGTTTTTTTCGAGATCATTATTACGTCTAGCGAACACGAAGCCTTTCTATTAGAAAATAAGTTAATCAAAAAACACCAGCCAATTTTAAATATTTTATTGAAAGACGATAAAAGCTTTCCTTATGTATCCATATCACAACATAGTTACCCACGTTTGTTTATGACCCGTAACATAGATACTAAGAATAAGCATTATGGTCCATACTCAAATGTTGGGGCTGTTAAAGATACGATTGATCATTTGCAAAGGGCTTTTAAAATCAGAACTTGTCGGGATTATTTCTTTAAACAAAGAACAAGACCATGTCTTCAATATCAAATTAATCGTTGTTCTGCACCGTGTGTCGGTTATATATCTAAAGAAGATTATGATAAAAAAATTCATGCCATTGATCAATTTTTAAAAGGAAAGTCTGACGAAGTCATCAATGAACTACAAACAAATATGCAAAAAGCTTCTGATAACCAAGATTATGAACTAGCTGCACAATTAAGAGATCAAATTAGAAGATTAAATTATATACATAATCAAAGTGAAGTCTCTAATACTGAGGAGTATCATGATTGTTTTGCATGGCACATTGATGATGAATTAGTTTCAATTTATCATATAAGAGTTCAGGATAGAGAACAAACGGACGCAAGAAGTTATGTATTTGACGTGGATCCTTTTTTAGAAAAAGAAGACATGTTGTTACAATTTCTAGCTAGGTTTTATGAATCAAATACATTATTAAATAGATGTAATGTTTATTTGTATCCAAAGTTAACAAATACTAAAACAATTAAATCTCAGCTTAATACGTTATATAAAAATACGCATATATTAGATGTTGTCAAACAACCTCACAAGCCATTTTTAACGAATGCTGAACTTAATCGTAAATTAACTATCGAAACATTAGAGCGTCAAAAAAATAAGCACCTTTTACTTAAATCACTAGTAGAACTAAAAGACTTTAGTCTTCATGATTGTCGTATTGAGTGTTATGACGTAAGTCACCAACAAGGTCGCTTTACTTGTGCCAGTTGTATTGTTTTTAATGAGTCGGGTCCAGTAAAAAGTCTTTATAGAAAATTCAACTTAACACTTAAGACACCCGGGGATGATTACGAAGCTATTTTTGAAGTGATCAAAAGACGTTATCAAAAAGATCAACCTATGGCAGACTTAATCATTATCGATGGTGGCAAGGGCCAAATTAAGCAATGTGTCGAAGCTTTAGATGCCTGTAATCGAATCAATTATCGTGTTATTGGCATCGCTAAAGGTCCGGCTAGGAAGGTAGGCTTAGAACAATTTTTTGAATACCAAGACGGTCGGATTATAACGATAGACCCATCTGATGATTTGAAATATTTTTTATTGTCTGCACGTGATGAAGCACATCGTTTTGCCATTACCCAAACAAGAAGAAAGATGACTAAAGAAACGGTAGGATCAAAACTTGAAACCATCGAAGGGGTTGGTATTATGAAGCGTCGTTCATTATTAAAAACTTTTGGAGGAATGCAGGGCATTATGGAAGCAAGCATGTCTGAAATTGCAAAAGTTCAAGGCATAGGCGATGTGCTAGCTAAAAAGATTTATGATGCCTTACATTGATTTTTAAAGTCATAAATGTCTAAATATAGTTTATGACAATCCCCAATATTTTAACTCTAATTAGAATTTTACTTATGCCTTTATTTGTATATGTATTTTCAACCTCTATTAACCAATCAAACTACATTGCAACGTGTATTATCATTATTGCATGTATGACAGATTTTTTTGATGGTTGGATAGCACGTTGGTTGAATCAAAAATCTATACTGGGTATGATTTTTGACCCCATCGCAGATAAATTGATGCTAACAGTAGTCTTAATATTGTTAATTAAACGCTATCCCGATATTACAATTGTGTGGTTGTCTATCTTATTATTAGCACGCGAATTCATCGTTGCAGGTATCAGAGAAGCGTTGGCAATCATAACCAAAAAAGGTTCATTGCCAGTGAGCTTATTTGGTAAAATTAAAACAACATTACAAATGATAGCGATTATTATTTTAGTTGTATACTACTCAGAAATGCCAAATATTATATATCAAACTGGCTTTTATATGTTATGTATCGCAACGTTCATGAGTATGTACTCTATGATTACTTACATCAGATTGGCTATGAGTCAGATAGATTATAAAAATGCATGATTTTTTTATTTAAAAGTTATGGGGATAGTTGATATTTCGAAAAGATTTCTTGACTTTAGAAATAATAAAGTAATAATAGAACTTATGCGGGAATAGCTCAGTGGTAGAGCACAACCTTGCCAAGGTTGGGGTCGCGAGTTCAAATCTCGTTTCCCGCTCAAAACACGGCTGGGTGGCAGAGTGGTTATGCAGCGGCCTGCAAAGCCGTGAACACCGGTTCGATTCCGGTCCTAGCCTGATGTATATATGCCCGGGTGGCGAAATTGGTAGACGCAAGGGACTTAAAATCCCTCGGAAGGAGACTTCCGTGCCGGTTCGACTCCGGCCCCGGGCACCATACCTTTCTTTTATTGTTTTAAAGTTTACAGATGTTATTAAAATATTTAAGTTCGCATTTTTTTTAAATCGTGATATAAATAAACATTGTATAGATCTGTAATTACTTAATATAACCAAAGAGGTTTAAATTGCTTGCACTAAGATTGGCAATTAGATATTCATTTTCAAAATATAAATTTCGGTTTTTATCTTTTTCTGCCTGTGTTGCTATCATAGGCATTGCCCTTGGTATAATGTCACTTATCATAA
>JAYZDS010000009.1:0-192891 GCA_036337715.1 Pseudomonadota bacterium
TTAAATCTGGTTCCAAAAGTTCATTTGTTTCTTTTGATACCTGACTAAATCTTGATGCATCTGTTAGACTAAAATAAGATACAATCTTTGTGATAGTTTGCTCATTTTGTTTGATATAGGAACCATTTTTTCGTTGCTTATCAAATATAGTTAATTGGCATTTGCCAAATGGGATATAAAATTCTAGTGATATACGATGTAACAATGCTTTTGTTTCTTCATGGATCAATAACGAATACTTGGATGCGGCTAAATTTTTCTTCATCGCTTCAAGAACAACTTCTGGATCCTTCCTTAATGCCTCACTTGCATACTCTAATGCCTGTGCCCAATTTTGAACCGCTGCTAAAACAATCTCTTTGTCTTTCTTGAAATCCTTACTTGCAAAAATTAATGCACGACCACCGTTTTTAACTGCTTCTAAAACAATCTTTTTATCTTTCTTAAATTCTTCACTTGCATACTTTAATGCACCACCACATTTTGTAACTGCTGCTAAAACAATCTCTTCATCTTTCTTCAAATCATTACTTGCATACTCAAATGCACTACCATCTCTTTTAACCGCTACCATTACAACGTCTCGATCAGCTTTTAATGCCTCGCTTGCATACTTTAATGCCCGTGCCCAATTTTGAACCGCTGCTAATACAACCTTTTTATTTTCCTTCAAGTCTTCACTGGCGAAACATAATGCATCGCCACATTTTTCAACCGCTGCCATTACAACTTCCCGATCAGCTTTTAATTCCTCGCTTGCATACTGTAATGCCTGTGCCCAATTTTTTTTAACTGCTGCCAGCATAAAGTCTCGATTAAAACGTAGCTCTCGATTATCTGTAATTAATCTACGAAAAGTAAATTCATCTAAATAGTGATTCATCACTTCAAGAACCACTTCTGGATCTCCCTTAAGCCCTTCACTAACACACTCTAATGCACGGTCATCTTGTTTAACCGCTGCTAGCACAATAGCTCGATCATTCTTAAGATCACTACTGGCATACATTATTGCATTGCCATTTTGATTTACTGCAGCCAAAACAATTTCTGGATCTCCCTTAAGACGTTCACTAGCAAACCATAATGCACCGCCATTTTTTCTAACCGCTGCTAGTACAATTTCTTCATCATTCTTAAGATCACTACTGGCATATCTTAATGCCAGTCCATTTATATTAACCGCTTTCTCAACAATTTTATGATCTCCCCTAATATCTTTATCTTTGAAAAATAAATCAAAAAAAACTTTATCCTTTTGATCCATATTTAACATATATTCTCTCACCAAGTTGTATATATAAATTTTACTTTAATATTTTTTAAATAACCAATTCAACATATCACTAAAAATTAATATAATCAATTGCTTAACAGGTATTTGCGAAAAAATTCTTACAAAGGGGAACCAAGATGAAAAAATTATTAATACTTGGAATGCTCATGGGCGTTTCAGCTATGGCTATTGTTTTTACTAGTGGTGGTTATCACAATGCTGGGCAGCAGGGGACATTCAGGTGTGACAATGGTTATGTTGGAAAAGGAACTATGGAGCAGAGCGATATGTACGCTGATGAGATAGACCGACATTGTAAATGGACAGCTAATTAGGATGACTGACTTGTGTTGTATTCAAAACCTATAAATCAACAGTAGAGACAATATAAAAAAACCCATCTCAAGGATGGTTTTTTTTAATTGATATTATTAAGTAAATTACTTATGGACGAGCGCTCTTCATCTCTTCTTTAAGATGGTCATTTACAATTTCATTTGCGTTTGGTGAACACATGCTTAAATTTGAAAGTGATGCTACATCAAGAAAAGAACAAATAGTTGAGACTACCCTACCACTTTTCTCAATACCTCGGTTATCTTTGGCGCTATCAAAGATACTGATATTTTGGCATGAACCAACATACTTTTCTGCAGGTATCTTTTCTAACAACGATTGTGTGTCTACATTTGGTGCAGCATACTTTGCTTCACCTAGACCTAAACGCTTCATCATTTCTAAAATTACTTCTGGATCCTTTCTTAAGTCTGGATTAACCGCATCCATAACAGACACTTTGTCTTCCTTTAATGTTTCAGATGCAAAATTTAACATAATTATTACTCCTTTTTATTTATTATCATATATTTAAATTCATGTACATCTTTATAATAGATAAAAATAATTAACAAAAAATTAAATATGTCTTTTTCAATATTGTTTTTATTAAAGACACTTAGGAGTTATCTATTTAGATCAAATCTCCCTTTTTCTTGTTTTTTGCAATACCTTGACCATTAGGTTGTGCCAAGATAAGATAAGCTCTTTACAAAGAGGGCAAAAAAACAATGTTTAGTAGTTTACAGATATCATTTCCAAGTTTATTCAGACAAGCAATTTTAAGACCAATGTCATCATATCCAGATACATCACCAACCACGCATGCAAGCCCCATGTTCCACGAAAATATCTCTGACTATAGACAGTATGTAGAATCAAACCATGCGCTTTATAGCTTATCTTTTTTTAGCAAACCTATGAGAGCTAAAAGCATAGAGATGTTCTTTCAAAAGCAGTTTCAGTGGCCTAAACGATTATCAACTTTATCTTTTGACCATTGCAGAATACAAGATGAAGGACTACTAAAACTCTGTGAATATATTGTAGATGCGCCAAGCACTTTAACCATGCTTAATTTATCTAAAAATGATCTTACATCCAAATACATTGATGAGTTTGCTAAAGCCATTGCCAAAACAAATGTAAATAAAATTAACATTACACACAATAATATAGATGTAAAAGCATTGAATGCTGCGTTAAAAAAATACTGCCAACAAGGTCATACCATCGTTTTATGGAGTCCTCAAGGCAGGCAACTAATTGCACCTAATCATTATGATAAATCATCTAATGAGGATTTTGGCTTAGAGATATAAACCTTTTTACTTTATCGTCTTGTCTTCCAAGGCAGCCATCAACCAAGTGCCCATCCACCAAAAGGTGATACCACTCCATGAAAAGTATAAACTTGACGTCGTTACAAATGGAAATATACGAATCAATAAACAAATTAAAACGCCAAGCAAAATAGGATCATTGACGATTTTCGTGGTATAAATACCTAACTTATCAAACTTGATATCGGTTTTTGATAATTTTTCTCGTCTATGCCAAATATGCTGCGCCCATATCAACATCAACGCTAAAAATAAAACCGTGCCAATCAAGCCTGTATTAGCTAAAAGTTCCAAATACATATTTTGAGGCGTAGTCGTACAAACCTTTAGTTTTTTAGATGTACAAGCAATCCCATATTGCTTTAAACCGGTACCAAGCCATGGCTTATCATAAAACATGATTATAGCACCCTGATTAAGTTCACTATACCCATTATTACTCTCATATGCTGTATCAAGACTTGCAAAAGCAGCATCAGCTACTATTCCAGGTATTGAAGCCATACGAACACTTAAGCCTGGAACATTCATTACAATACTGATACTCAAGAATATACTCAATAAACCAATTGTATAAAAATATTTTCTAAATTGAACTAGTAAGAAAAACATTAATACAAGTCCTAATAACCACCAAATTGTACTAGTACGCTCACCAGTGACGGGGATCAAGGCAATCCAAAGTATGATTAAAACAGAATAACCAAGTTTTCTTAAAAATGATTTTTTAGGTGTGCCGAGATACATAAACCATTTTATTACCGCTGGCCATGACATCATGACTAAATAACCACCAACAATCAACTTGCCAGAAATTGCAGTTAATCTGAAATATGCTGGATTTTCAAAATAGACGTTGCCTAATACATCTACCCCATAAAAAAACTGATGCCAGGCAGCTAAAACTAATAAAATACTTGCCAATTCAATTGAGGTTACCATATGCTTTCTTACTTGACGGTGACTAAGCAACCAGTATTGGCAAGCAACAGCAAAAAGAACAAACCGAACAAATGAAAATGCACCCTCAAAAGACACCCACACTTGAATTGCCTGAAAAGCAATGAGCATATAATAGACCCAAATAGCAAGGGCTACGGGCACCCAGCGAATTTTAAGCCAATCCCAATCCTGCTCCAAACAGGCATTTAAAAAAAAGACTAAGCCAACGCCTGTCATTGCAATATCAATGGGCGCTTTACCAAATATCATCCCAAATGGCACACATAACAATAAGATATAGGCAGTAGACCACAACTTTTCAGATCTAGTTTTTTTATAAAATAAATTATGCCAGTATTTAATAACTTTTTGCATGTTATCTCCCTTATCAATGATAAATCTTAATATGACAGATTATATAAACTTATCCAATCATTTTTGGACGAAGACTAGATGCTATTGTCCATCCATCAACATTCTCAAGTGAATACATATATTGAAAACCATTGTTTGAAAGATGTCTTAGCATATATCGACATGCTTTTATAATCACGGGCACACTTATTTGCGACTGAATAAATGGAGAAAATCGACATAATGCCAATGTTTCGTCGAAATGAAATTGTCCAAATTTCAATTCCAATCTATTTAATAGTTTAAAGCAAGCATCAATTTTTCTATGACCTAACGCCTGTAAATCTGTTTTATTATCAGTCTCAATTTGATTGCCTAAAATTGAATAGACAATCATTTTTTGTGTCTTTAAGCTTTTACGTGTTTTTAAACCAACTACCCATGCATGTCTTTTAATACAATCTTTTGTCCAGACACCTGGTGAAAAAAAGGTATGTTTTAATGGGTTAATACAACAATTAACTTGATTTGCATACCACATTAAAAAACCTAGCCAACTATTTAACTGATATTTATTATCATAGGCTTTTACAGCCATACCTTCAGACAAACCATTCAAATTGATATATAAAACATCAATTTGATTTGGCTCAGGCAATATTGGATTAAAAACACCATTTAACCCCAGCGTAAAACATTGTGATTGTTTTTGAAATGACTGCCATGACAACCACCTTGTTGGGACTTGGTGCTGGTATTTAAGCATCAAATAACATTGTTTAGCAAAAAAATCTTTCTCATGCGTTAAAAATAAAATCAATGGTGATACTCCGAAAGACTTGTGACCAGAGCCTTTGATATATGAGGATAACTTAAAGCAGCTTCAAAATAAGCATATCCAGGGCTTGGGTTGGCTTCTAAAAAATAGTATTTTTTTTGGTAATAAATGAGGTCAATGCCAGAAAATCTTAATTTTAGTATTTTATTCAAGGCCAAAACATCACGTTCAACATTTCCAGGCAGATGATACATAAAAACATCATTATCTTTTCCACTATAACGATAATCTACCGAATCAGACTTTATTCCAACTGATGTAATCGACTTATCACAAGCGTGAACTCGAATGTTTAAACCTGGAATATAGGCTTGTAATAATGCCGGCTCATAAAAAGATTTTTCTTCATGTCGATATACTTGGTTCACGATAGAGCGCTCCGAACTAATTGATTTGCAAATAAATGATTGATTGATTTTAATCTGTGTATTCATAATGATATTTGTACTAGGGATCAGCCAGCTCTTAAATTGGCTTGCCACAGCTAATTGGTAGGGCTTTGATAAATTACTCATGGTATCTTGTGGTCGATTAATGACATTCTCATAGCGGTTATCTAACCAATCATAAAGTTTTAGAAATTGCTCTAAATAAATTTTATTTTTTTCTGGCCAATCCAAAAAACGATTATAAACACCTACGATATCGTTATGAGAAATAGGTCCTCGACCAGGAAAATACCAATTAAATTCATCTAAAAAAATATTTTTACCAAGTTGATGCAAATCAACAAATGCGAAATCAATGGCATGATTAATACAGTAATGCATGAACTTGCCTATGACATTATCTGAACATTGTCCTAGTACTAAGATCACTACTAAAGCTCAATAAGTGTTTGTATCTGGGAAGCTATGGGGCAAATATCATCTTTCCCCTCTTTACCGTCTTTCCCATCCTTGCTACTTTCTTTACCTAAAAAACCATATTTATTTGCTTTTTCATACGCTTCATAACCAATTTTACAGCTCATATATTTATCTCCTAATATTAATTTATTTGTGTTCCACCAATGATTTTGCCTGAAATATTAGCACTGGGTGCTTTTACAACACGACCATTGCCTTGTTCAAAGAAAATTTTACCTCTTATCTTTGTTTTACCTGATAAAATAATTGTCTGAGGCTCATCATTTTGTTGTTTTAACATCACAATATCAGCCACCTCTGTATCATGTAATTCAATACGGTTTGCTGTTGCGTTAATGTTTTCTACTTTTGTATTTTTCATTACTAGAAATCCTTTAACAGCAATATCTTTTGATGCTGTCACTTGATTTAATTCAGCAGTACCATGAATAGATAACGATTGAAAACTTGCCCCATTTGCTGATAATTGGCCGTGTATTTCAGCATTACCTCGAACCTCTGTTCCAGATAAAGAAACCATACCATTCGCATTAAGATGATCTATACTGCCTTGGTAACAGTTGGTCTGACCATATAACTCTGTACAATGCGAGAAAGCCAGCATCGGCAAAAAACCCATCATCCAGTATCTTTTTTTCATATATTCTCCTTTAACGTTCAAAATAAGAATGGCACGGCTATGCCAGAAAAAAAATACAGTTAATAATGACGATTGTTTTTATACTTATATGAGCTTACGATTAACTAAAGTCTTTACTAAAAGTCGGTCTGAATAGCTTTCTAAGTCAAGCAGACTCTATCATTGATCAATCATTTGTCTCTCAACCATAACTTTCTCCTAAATGATCTAAAACCAAAGTATGGCTTCGTTAAATTCTTTAGCTAAACTGGGGTTAATAATGTAAAACAGCATATTTGACCTAAATAAGGAACTACTTTAATATAACCATATGATTGATGCTGCTTTGTTAAATATCTTGGTGTGCCCTGTCTCAGGCGCACCAGTTGTCTATGATCGCGTAAATAATCGCTTAATTTGTCATACCAGTAAATTGGTTTATCCAATCATAGATGGTATTCCCGTTATGTTGGAAGAAAAAGCAACACCATTTATAGACGAGAAATAACTTAGCTAGGAGGTTACATGATGGACAATGATATTTTTTTAAAAATAATCTCAAGAGAAATACCTGCAGACATTGTTTATGAAGATGATCACTGCTTAGCATTTCATGACATAGCACCTCAAGCACCAGTGCATGTTTTAGTTATTCCAAAAAGAAAAACACCTAAGCTTTCAGATTTCACCCCAGAAAAAGACCCTGATGTCATACATGCTTTTAGCAAGATTCCAGAAATAGCTAAATTATTAGGTTTAGAAGATTTCAGAGTAGTACTTAACAATGGTGAAGCAGCATGTCAAACTGTATTTCACATACATTTTCATATTCTCGGCGGCAAGCAACTGCCTTGGAAAGAGGTACATAATTAAATAAAAGCGTTATTTCATTTAATTTATCTTGAAGATTGATTTTATTGATGGCGAGAATTAAATTAACCACCAGGAAGCTTTAAACAGGAAGCATTACGGTGGCTCATAACTGGTTTGTTATCCAAATCAGGCACCTAAGACCCATAAATCTTGGTTTATGCTTGGTTCATAGGTTTCGTCGGTTACAAATTCTTTACTGGGTTGATAGGCATTAAAGTGGTGATCTTGAACTGTATAAGTTTCAAAAAAGCCTCTAGCCATAGATAAATCGCAGCCAACAACTACGATAGACAAACAACACATTTTATTAATAGTACTCATAAAATACATTGTACCACAAAAACATTAATTTGTTAATATTCAATTATTTAGATAGATAAAACTGACATTCTTTAATTAAAGCAGTGATTTTGTGCTCACTTTCCTTAAAACCATGTTTTTCTGTCTCAAATGTATGATATTCACATGGAATATTAAGCTTTTGCAATGCTTCTACCATAACTGTTGTTTGACTTGGTGGCACAACTTTATCAAGTAAACCGTGAAAAAAGATGATTGGCGCTGTTATTTTTTTTATATGGTTTGATGGTGAGCGTTCATCATATCGTTTCTTTTCTTCTGGATATGGCCCAATTAAATAATCTAGATAATGTTGTTCAAACTTGTGTGTGATTTTAAGCAATTGTGTTAAATCACTTACCCCATAGTAGCAACCACCTGCAGCAAACTTATCTTGCCACATCAATGCCCTTAAAGTTGTTAACCCACCAGAGCTTTTCCCTCTAATAAAACACCTTTTAGGATCAACTAACCCCTCTTTAACTAAAAAATCACGAGCCGCAATCGCATCTTCAACATCTAAAACACCCCATTGATACTTCAAAGCATCTTGGTACTTTCTACCATATCCTGTACTTCCCCGATAATTTACGTCAACCACACTGATTCCCTGTTGCAACCAAAACTGGATCATAGGATCCCATTGAGGTGATGTAGCTGAAGTTGGCCCACCGTGACATAGTACGAGCAAAGGTGATTTTTTACTGGCTTGTAAATAATTATGTGACTCATAAAAAAAAGCATATGATTCTTGTCCATCCAACGTTGGAAATACAATGGCTTTTGCTTTGACGACTGCCTTATGGTCATAATCCATACAATTATCTTGTATGATTTCGCAATTTCCAGTGTTTGTATTTATTTTCAATATTTTTGGCGGGCAATCATGATAAGCCCCAATAACAATGACATTTTCTTTTTGGGTCGCAATAAATGGCGCAAAGTCGCAGCAAGGCAAATCGAATGGGACCCAGTTACGCCCAACAATACGACCCAATACCCTAGCTTCTGGTGGACCAGCGATGGCAACGATGGTTCCAGATTCAGTCATGCCAATGTTTTGTTGCCCCTGTTGCCAACGCTCAAAACCAAAATGTTGCTGAGTTAAACAAACTGGCTTTCCATCAAGATATAAATTTGCCCACCCAGTAAAATCTGACGTATAAAGTAATTTATTATCCGATGTCCAACAAAACTGACTAATCACATCTTCATCTGACTGGTTAATGGTTATCATATGTGCTTCATCAGACCAATAGCCGTAACAAAGCTTACATTGATCCCAAGGCATATGCGGATGATCCCAATAGATGTAAGCCCACATATGACCATTTTCATTAAATCTTGGAGATCCGTAAAAATCATGACCTTCAGCCACAATCTTCTCTGTGCCATTATTTAAATCAATGGCTATAATCATATTTTGAGTCAAATCGTTACTATGATCTTCTCTAACTGCCAAAAGCACCTGATTGCTGACATCTATGTCAGCATAGCGTGAGGTCTTTTTACCCTTAGATACCTTTTGAATTTGTTTTGTTAATCTATTAAAAAGATATATTTGTTGATCTTTTTGACACACAAAATAAATATCCCCTTCAGCCGCTATACAGTAATCACCACCACCATACTCGTGCACCGAGTTACCAGGGGCGAAATCCCCACTGATCAGAATATTTTTTTCACCACCTTCGGTTAACTCAACTAAATATTCCCCTTTAATTTCTGGGCTTTGCTCAATCCAATAATATCTATTTTGCCAAGTTTTGACTTCTCTTCTCTGAGTTAATGAACTCAGTGCTTTTTTTGCAGCGCTTTCAATTGATCCTTTCATTAAGCATCATTATAAAACGTAAACCTATGTAAGTACAAACTTGACAAAGGTTTCATTTTATAAGATAAATGCATCATGCAATCCTATTTAAATAACATAACTGGTTTGAGTATATGCTCTTTTTCTATTTTATCGCTTGTTATTTTATTCAATATCAATAAAAAAGAAATTAGGTTTTTAATTTCAAACATATTCAGCTTACATAAAATGATCCTTAATAAAAAAAGAAAAACAGATAAAATATGGGTTATTAGCTTAGATTATGATGGTACATTTGATAACGGACATCAGAAAATCCTCGAATGGATTAATGAATATAGGCATCAATTTGATCGCACCATTGTTATGATTGGTAGTATTCGACAATCTAGACTGATTGACGAGTTAAATATTAAACATAATGGTAATGGCAGCATAAAAAGCATCGAAATGTTTGCAAAACAACAAGAATTAGAGTTCGATTCTTTTCTCATCGGAGATGTCATGGAGCAACGTGACCCCGGTGACACATATCATAAGTGGGATACCCAGGATTATGCTGCATTTAAAGCAAGTGCGGGCTACCTAAGTAATAAGACCCAAAAAATCATATTTGATAACAAAAATCCAATTGTTCATGCCCAAATGCACCATGTAAAAGAATGTTTCCCTGATGATGAGATTGAATATACATTAGTAGATGACAAACAAGACATTGGCGATTTTTTAATTAAACACATTCAAGCTAGCATTCCGCCAAAAGTCACATTTAACTTTGTTCATTTTAATGATAATGATGAATGCGAACCTTATATGACCCCTATTAAATCTAGGGCAAGTTTCTTTGATTACGATTGGCGTATGCAACATCAAATGTATTTGTCACCATGTTATCCAAATATAGATATCGAAAGCGCACAAATTGAAGGACTTAATCCGTAATTTAAATGATGGCACTAAAACCCATCAAAAAAATTAACTTTTTCGTCAGTTTCAGATATATTTGTGATGTCCCTAAAAGATCTATTTAGTGCCTTAAAATCTTCATTATCTTTTCTATTCACACCAAGTAAATGAGTGTTTCTTGGACTCATAAAGGCTTCTAACGTATGATTCTCTTTTTCTGATAAAAAAGGTTTCTTATCAATGGGAGATGGCACTAAATAACTGGCAATTTTATCTTCCATGTGTAAAAAGAAATTGTCATTTTTTTTAAAAAAACTCACTTTTGATTCCATGATTTGATTTGTCCAAGCTTCTATGGCTAAACTTTGCTTATATTGAAGTAAAATTAACAACGTGCGCGAACACAACGCATCTTCAATACAATTAATATAGTATTTTTGGATAATCACCATGGCAGCTTTTATGATTTTTAGAGTCTTAAAAATCGGTTTTGACGTGTAAGGCTGGTTTTTCCTAAAGTATGTAACGTAAAGCCTTTGCGCATACAAATCGTCACAAGTAGATTTATTGACTTTATTTGCGACTTGTTTTAATTGAGACCAAACATAATCATTACTAAGAGAATTGGGAATAAGCGTATCAATCCTATCAACCCCGTATAATTTTGTATATGCCATAAAGGTTTCGTTGGGAATAAACGTTCTACCAAGGTGACTTTCTGTGAAACATTTAAATAGCATTTGCCCAATCACATCAAAGTTTTTAGCTTTTAGAGACGTTAAAAAAAGTCTTTCATCTAATGACACCTGATTCAAAAAAATAAAGCTTAATTGCGTTTGATCAATATTATTCATTAAATGCTCAATTCTAGAGACATTATTTGCTTTAACGGCTTCGATCAAATCTCTTTTAAAACCTTCGTACTCAACGACATTGACGCCCATTTTTGATGCTAATATCACCAATGAATCAGTAACACTGTATCTAATGAAATTTAAAAATTGTTGGAGTGGAAGCATTTTTTTATTTTTATGCTAGCACACTAAATTTAAACAAATATTAAAGTATGATATTAATTATTTATAATGGGAATAAAAATGATTGTTATTTTGCATCAAGCCAATTGCTTGCAAATGCAATATTGACATCTAATGGAACAGATAAAGAAACCGCATTTGTCATACTCAATTTAATGCGGTCAATGGCTTTTTGAACCTGTTTTTCAGGCACTTCAAAAATCAATTCATCATGCACCTGTAAAACCATTTTATAGGGCGCAGTGTACAGATCAATCATTGCTTTTTTAATGATGTCTGCAGCAGAACCCTGCATGGGCGCATTGATGGCTGCCCTTTCTGCCGCTTGGCGACGATTAAAATTACGATCATTGATGCCTAAGACCTGCAAACGTCTACCTAAGATAGTTTCAACATAACCTTGTTCATGAGCTAATTTTCGCGTGTTTTCCATGAATGCTTTGACACCTGGATAACGTGTAAAATAAATATCCATATATGCTTGCGCATCTTGTCGAGACACACCAATCTGACTGGCTAAACCAAAAGAAGACATCCCATAAATAAGACCAAAATTAATTGCTTTAGCACTTCTTCTTTGTGCTTCTGTTGGGTTTTCTACGCCAAAAACCTCTGCTGCAGTTGCAAGATGAATGTCTTTATTTTCTTTAAATGCCGTTAATAATTTTTCGTCCTGAGAAAAATGTGCCATAATCCGCAACTCGATTTGTGAATAATCTGCACAGATGAGTTGATAACCAGGTTCAGCAATGAATGCTTTTCTAACCATTTTACCTTCATGAGTTCGAATGGGGATATTTTGCAAATTTGGATCAGAAGAAGACAACCTACCTGTGCTGGTCACTGCTTGATTAAATTGACCGTGGATACGTTGAGTCGTCTTGTCTATCATCAAAGGTAATTTATCAGTATATGTATTTTTTAACTTATTAAGACTTCTATGTCGCATAATAAATTTAGCAATATCGTGATTAGGTGCTAATTGCTCTAAAGCAGATTCAGATGTTGAAGGTTGACCTTTTGGTGTCTTTTGTAGGATCGGTAATTGTAGTTCGTCATAAAGAACGGTTTGAAGTTGCTTTGGTGATGATAAGTTAAACTCATGTCCAACTTGTGTATAAACTGCTTGTTCTATACTATCAATCTCTTGTCCTAAGTCCATACTTTGCTTGTGGAGCTCTTTTGGATCGACACATACACCATTATGCTCCATGACCTGTAAAACGCTCATTAATGGCATCTCAACGCCTTTAAATAACTTAAACATATCATTTTCCATGAGCGCATTCTTCAACTTTGACGCCAATTGAATCGTTAATACACCCATTTCCTCAGGCTTAAGTGATTCAACACTCATAGATAGATATTGCTCAATGGCATTTTCAATGGTAAACCTGCCACCTAAATGACTAGCTAACATATAATATGCAAGCATTGTATCAATTTTTTGACAAGACAAGTTTGAAATTTCAATTTCATTTATTTGAGTTTTAAAATCATGACAAATAAGCTCATGATTTTCTTCATTCAACCATTCGCCCATAACCTCAAAAACATCTCGCCACTTGATAATATCACTATCGATTAAAATAGCGCCTTCAGTGGAAACAATATATTTACTGGGTGAGGAAAATAAATCAGCTTGAATTGGCGCTGCAGACAAAACTGAAACACTGGTTACAGATTTTAACTTTTGCCATGTTGCTTTAAGGGTATCCATATTCTTTGCTTGATACACTTTAACATTTAAGGATTGGCTATTTTGAAATTGTTTTATTTCTTGACCCGTTGAGTTTAAAACATCCTCGTGAAACTGCGCAAACCTTCTTAAATGAAGTGTTTTAAAGCATTCATAAAGTGCTTTATGATCTGGTTTTTTTGGGGTTGTGTCATCCCAGGTTACTTCTAAATCTGAAGCTAGATGAATAAGTTTCTGAGCTGTGTGAAGTTGATCTATCGCTCCTCTTAAGTTTTCACCAACTTTACCAGTGATCTCATCCATATGAGCGATAATGTTTTTAACTGTCCCATATGTATTTAGCCATTTAGAAGCTGTTTTTGGTCCAACTTTTGGAACACCTGGAATATGGTCGCTCGCATCACCGACTAAAGAGAGGTAGTCAAGCATTTGAGCTGGTGTTACGCCAAATTTGTCAAATACTGCTTCTGAATCAATTAAGGCGTCTGTCATGGGATGAATTAGATTCACACGATCGTTTACAAGTTGCATTAGGTCCTTATCTGCAGACGCAATAAATACAGTATGGTCCGTCTTTTTAGCTAACGTAGCGATCACATCATCAGCTTCTTGTCCTTCCAGTTCATATTGTTTTAACCCCATCCATTTGACAATGTCTTTTATAGGTTGGATTTGTTGGACGAGATCATCTGGCATACGATCTCTATTGGCCTTGTATTGGTCATAAATATCATTACGCCATGAGTGTCCTGACGGCGGATCAAAAACGATAGCAATTTTTTTTGGATCAAATCGCTTAATGGTTTTTTCTAACATACGCACAAAACCAAAAATAGCGCCTGTAGGAAACTGGTCAGGGGTTCTTAAATCGGGAAGCGCATGAAAGGCTCTATAAATATATCCAGATGCGTCAACAATGAGATAATTTTCTTTAGCCATCATTCTTTCCAAAACGAGGGTTGTAAAACAACAAAAATCGTCATAATCTCAATTCTTCCAATCAACATGGCTAAAATAAGAATACATTTAGCTGGTGAATTTATTGCTTCATATGATGTACTAACTTCACCAATACTCGCACCTATGTTGCCAATACTGGCTGTTAAAGCAGCAAAACATGTATGAAAGTTTAATCCAGTACCCAATAAAGATAAAAAAAGGACAACATAGGCATAGAAAAATAACATCATAAACGCCATAACATGTTTGATGATATCATCCCTGACAGGTTGATCCCCAAAGGTCATTTTCAAGACCGCTGCAGGGTGTAATAATTGTTTTAAAACAAGGAAGCATTGCTTAATACTCACAATCACACGTACTAATTTGACACCACCTGTCGTTGAGCCAGCACAACCACCAATTAAACCAAGCAATAAAATGAATACGGGCAAAAAACCTGGCCATGATGCGTAGTCCGTATTGATAAATCCTGTTGTTGTAATGATAGAGACCACAATGAAAGCACTATTTATAAAAGGTTTATTGGCATGTTCATCGTTTCTCAAAACAAATAAACATATAAATACAAAAAGGACGCAGTAAAGAATGGTCTTTAAAAAATATTTTGATTCATAATTTTTCCAATAAATATTTCGTTGCTTGAGTTTAAAGAAAATGTAATGTAACTGGAAATTGATACCTCCTAAAATCATGAATATTAGAGCAACCATTTGTGCTGTTAGGCTGTAATGACCAAAACTGTCTGCATGAAGTGAAAAACCACCAGTTGATACCGTTGCAAAAGCTTCACAAATAGATTGAAACCAAGAAAGCCCTGCGATTTTAAAAAATAGCATACAACTTATATTCAATAATACATAAATTTTACATAGCATCATTGCTGTTTGACTCAGCCTTGGCATCAATTTTTGCTCTTTGGCAGGTCCCGGCATTTCAGCATGATATAAATGCATCCCTCCAATTCTCATGAGGGGCATCAGTGCCGATGCGATGACAACAATCCCAATACCACCAATAAACTGTAAAAACTGATGATAAAACTGAATGGATATAGGATATTCAGTTAAATCATGCATCACTGTCGCACCCGTCGTTGTCACACCAGATACTGTCTCGAATAAGGCATCTACCATATATTCTAAATGATGACCCAGCAAAAAAGGTAATGAAGCAAAAAAACTTGTTGTCATCCAAACTAAGACGACAATTAAAAAACCATCGGCACGACTAAAATTTTGATCATTTTTTGGAACAAGAAGCCATAACAAAGCGCCCACCAAAATAGTAATGCCAAAAGCTTGTGCAAATACCGTGATCATTCCATCATTTTCATACCATGATATAACTAGGGATGGAACAAAAATAAAGCTAAAGAATAGCAACATGACACCAATGGCTTTTAACAGTCGAAAACTTTTCATAAATCAAGCCCTTTTGTAATAAGGTAAGCTGGTGTTTCATAAGGATGTGCGGCTTTAAGTGCCTCAACAACCTGATTAATGAGTGAGTCTTTACAAACAAATTCAATTTTATATTCAGATACCTTTTCTAATTTACCTGAAACACCTAAAAAAGGTTGGCTATTTTTTTGAGGTCTAAATTGTCCTTGCCCCAGTGTTTGCCAACAACACTCATGATAGGAACCAATTTGACCTGCACCAGCATCAAAAATTGCCTGTTTTACAACATCGATATGTGATTCAGGGATGTAACATTCAATTTTATACATAACTGAAAATCGATTTTACCTCACTGGTTATCCGATCAACATCACTCTGAAGCTCACCCTCTACTAAAACCCTAATGACCGGCTCAGTGCCAGATTTGCGAACAAGAAGCTTTCCAAATTCACCAAGTTTCGTATTCATCTGTTTAAACGAATCCTTATGAGCATTTAAGTCTATCGATTCACACAAGGGTATATTAAAGGAATGACTAGGAATTTTTTCTAATGGCTTTAATAATTGATCCAGCGTTTTAGCATGTATTAACATAATATTCAAAACACTGAGTGCACTAATAATTGCATCACTGCAAGTATTTTTATCTAGTTGAATGAGGTGCCCAGAGGACTCCCCACCAATCAACCAATTTGACTCTAGCAGTGATTCAATCACCTTATGGTCGCCTACGTCAGTTTGTTTAAAAGCAATGCCTTTGGACGCAAACGCTTTTTTTAAGCCGTTATTACTTGCGAATGTACCAACAACACCCATATTTTTCTCACAAAGATATTGTCCTAAAATAAATAAAAGATCATCCCCATCACATATTCTACCTGATTGACTGACCATTAATAATCTATCTCCATCACCATCAAACGCAATACCAACATCGGCGTGTTCATCTAATACTGATTTTTGTAGTAGTTCTGGATATAAAGATCCACATTTGTCATTGATATTGGTGCCATCAGGATTGGCATTCATTACTTTGACCTCAGCGCCTAACTCTTCAAATACCTCTGGACCAACTTTATAATTTGCACCATTGGCACAATCCAAGACGATTTTCATACCATTGAGTGAAAGTTTAGAAGAAAATTTACTCTTACAAAATTCAACATAACGTTCAGATGCAGTATGAATTTGTTGCGCTCTGCCTAAATCTTCTGAATCGACCATGACAATTGGCATTGTCATATACTTTAATAGTTTTTCTTGCTGATTTTTAGAAAATTTAAAGCCATTTGCATTGAACAACTTGATACCATTATCCGAATAAATATTGTGTGATGCGCTGATGACAACACTTGCTTTTGATCTGAACGCTTTGGTTAAGTATGCTATGCCTGGAGTCGGAATTGGGCCTAATAAAATTGCATCGCAACCTGCTGCGATAATACCAGCCTCCAGAAGTGATTCTATCATATACCCTGAAATTCGCGTGTCTTTACCAATAATGATTTTGGAAGGCCCATAAGCTTCATAAATCATTCGGCCTAATGACCATCCTAAGTGAAGTATGGTTTGACAATCAATTGGGGGTTCACCTACTCGCCCTCTAATACCATCAGTCCCAAATTTTACATTTTTCATTTTCTCACCCGTTTAAAATTGCACTTGCCATATCAATCGCTTCTTTTGTCTCAGCTACATCATGCGTTCTGATATAATCAGCACCTTGCTGACAAGCCCAACTTGCAGCTATCAATGATCCTATTAATCTGTTATTTGGCGTATTTTCATTGAGTAAGCTACCAACAAATCGTTTTCTTGAAATACCAATATAGATTGGCAAATTAAAAAATTCAAAATGATCCAACTCTTTAAGCAATTTAAAATTATCACTTGGTTTTTTTGAAAAACCAAAACCAGGATCTAACACAATTCTAGACAAATCGATATTTGCTTTTTCACAAGCACTGATTCTTGAACTAAAAAAATCACAAACTGTTTGAGTGACATTATCATAATTAGGTTGTTCATGCATTGTTTCGACTGAACCATTTAGATGCATTAAACAAACTTTCACTTTATGTTTCGCAACAACCTCTAGCGCGCCAGGTGTACGTAATGCATATATATCATTGATCATATCAACACCCTCTGATATTGCATATGCCATTACCTCTGGTTTATAAGTATCAACTGAAATCGGTAGTGTTGTCATAGACCTTATAAAAGGTAAAATTGAAGATAAACGCTTTATTTCTTCTTCAGCAGTAACCCTATTAGAGCCAGGCCTAGTTGACTCACAACCAATATCAATCATATCAGCACCAGCTGATATCATTTTCTCAACTTGTTTCTTAGCAGAGTCAACTGAGTCGTAGTGACCTCCATCATAGAAAGAATCTGGGGTCACATTTAATATGCCAACAACTTGAACCATTATGGTACACCTATTCGTCTTCTATAGACTGAGGCTTGGAGGTTGTGCGTGATGTGTTTGCTTTTGTTGATTTCTTTGTAGCTGTTTTCTTAGGCATTTTACCTTCCATGACAGACTGAATTTGTTTGGTGTCTAACGTTTCAAACTTTACTAATGATTCAGCCATCAAATGAAGCTTATCCATATTGTCAGTCAGGATTTTTTTCGCTCTTAGATAATTTTCATTGATCACACGTTTGACCTCTGAATCAATACTATTCGCAGTCTCATCTGAAATTTCACGTTTGTTTTGCATTGATTTACCAAGAAAAACTTCCTGATCACCAGAGCCATAATTTATAGGTCCCATTTTTGAACTTAATCCCCATTTTTCAACAAGATTTCGCGCCAACTCAGATGCTTTCTCAATATCATTTGATGCGCCTGTTGTTACACATTCTTCACCAAAAATCAATTCTTCGGCAAGCCGGCCTCCATAAAGTGATGATATCTGACTTTCAATTTGAGCCTTTGACATACTGAATCGATCTTTCTCTGGTAAAAAGTAGGTAACCCCTAATGCCATACCTCTAGGAATGATAGTTACTTTATAAACTGGGTCATGGTTGCCAACTAACAGTCCCACAATGGCATGACCTGCCTCATGGTATGCAGTTAATTTCTTATCATAGTCCGACATGACCATATGTCGCTCTGCACCAAGAGTCAGCTTATCTTTTGCGGCCTCAAACTCTTGCATGGTCACCGTTTTCATATTCCTTCTTGCTGCAAACAAAGCCGCTTCATTTACTAGGTTTGCTAAATCCGCGCCAGAAAATCCTGGAGTTGCTCTAGCAATGACCTCAGGATTAACGTCTTTATTAACAGATACCTTCGTCATATGTACTTGAAGAATTTCCTCACGACCTTTGATATCAGGTAACGATACAACCACTTGACGATCAAATCTTCCAGGACGAAGTAGTGCTGGATCTAATACATCTGGTCGGTTAGTTGCAGCCAAAACAATGACACCTTCCTTACCTTCAAAACCATCCATTGAAACCAACAATTGATTTAAAGTTTGCTCTCTTTCATCGTGACCACCACCTAAACCAGCGCCACGGTGTCTACCAACTGCATCAATTTCATCAATAAAAATTATACATGGTGCTTGTTTTTTTGCCTGATCAAACATATCTCTTACACGTGAGGCACCTACACCAACAAACATTTCAACAAAATCAGAACCTGATATTGTAAAAAAGGGAACATTTGCTTCACCACTTACCGCTTTCGCCAACAATGTTTTTCCTGTTCCTGGTGGCCCAACCAAAAGCGCTCCACATGGAATTTTTCCACCAAGCTTTGAGAATTTTTTTGGATCTCTAAGAAAATCTACAAACTCTTGAACCTCTATTTTTGCTTCCTCGACGCCAGCAACATCTTTAAAAGTAACTCGATTATCATCACCTGATAACATTTTTGCACGGCTGCGACCAAACGAAAGCGGCCCACCCTTGCCTGAACCTCCTGCACCACCTTGCATCTGACGCAAATACCAAAATAAAAAACCAATGAAAACCATCGTTGGGAACCAACTTATTAGTATATGCATCCAAATATTTTGCTCTGGGGCTCGTCCAACAACAGCAACTTTCTTTGCCAACATTTCATCGAGAATTTTTTGGTCGTTCATCGGCATGAATGTTGTAAATCTTTGCCCACCTTTTGTTTCACCAGAAATGACCTGATCAGCGATTGTAACTTTAGCAACTTGTCCTCTCTGAACAGAATCAACAAATTCTGAATAAGAGTATTTCTCAACACCGCGCGGATTCTCACCATAATTGTTCATGACAGCGAACATAACTAAAGTGATGACGATCCATAAAAATATGGTTTTTTGACGTTCGTTCAAATTATCACCTCACACAAATTAATTCTTATATTATAACTCTTATTTTAAAAAAACACATTATTTATTTCTTATTTAAAGCCACTAAGTAAAATTCTGTTGATTCAGGCCTCGACGTTGGCGGTTTATAACGATGAATTTTTGTAAATTGCACTGATAAGACTTTTATGGCTTTTTGGATATCCTGCGATTCAAAACATTTCACCACTAGATTGCCACCTTGACTCAGATTTTGTTCCACAAAATCAAAAATACTCAATAATACATGCAACATATTTTCTTGATCTGCTATCTTAATGCCAGTCATATTAGGGGCCATATCAGAACAAATTAAAGAAACCGAGGTTTTTAATAGCGCTAACATCTTTTTTTGAATCATGTGGTCCATAAAATCGCCTTGAATAAACAAAACATCTTTTACAGGCTTCATCTCGAGTAAGTCACATGCAACCAACTGTTTTACCTTGGGCGCTATGACTTGTGACCAACCGCCTGGCGCAGCGCCTAAATCGACAACAGTATCATGCGCGTTAAGCAATTTGAATTTATTGTTAATCTCTAATAACTTGATTGCAGCTCGGTTGCGATAATTTTGCTGCTTTGCTTTTTTCACACCATGATCTCTACTCTGACGCTCATGCCAAGATTTACCACCTTTAACTCGTCCAACCATGTCATTGCTCCAAATTAATAAATACTCTGTGAATTTTTAAATCAGTTTTATTTTAGAATAACATATACATACATTAAAAATATACTAGATGATAATGACAATGCTTGAGATAGTTGAAAAAATCTCCTGGAGATATAGCAACTTAATCAAAGTTTAGCTAGAATAAGCTCATGCTAATTCAATTACTATTCATTATTTTCATTTTCACAGCCATTTTTTCGGTATTAGATTGGGGCTACTTTAGACCACAAAAAATTGAGATACCTAGTTTTATCAAAGAAATTGCCAGAGATGGTTTATTGTTTTCTTGGTTGATCTTAATGGCCTTACTAACTAATGTAGAAATTACACTCACTATCGCTATGGTCATTATATTAACAGTAAAGCTGCTTGATGATTATGTATTGAAAAAAATGCGTCAACCTAACGAAGTAGCTGGACCTTACATACAGGTTGCCCAGGATCTTTGTTGGTTTTTGGTTATTCTATGGCTTATTCGTTCTTTTGCCTTTAATATCTACCGAGTGCCCTCAGGCTCATTGGAACCAACTGTTGACACTGGAGATTTTTTACTTGTCAATCAATATGTATATGGTGTTAAACTGCCTATTTTCCACAACCAGCTAATTCCATTTGGGAAACCTAAAAGGGGTGACATCGCGTTGTTTTACTACCCTAATGACCCAAATCTTATATTTGTTAAACGTGTCATCGGCTTACCAGGAGAACATATTATTTATAAAAATAAAATGCTATCGATTAACGGTAAACTAGTGCCTCAGAAAGATTTAGGCTTCACTGAAAACATTGATGACACTGGAAATACTGAAACAGTCAAAAAGATAGAAGAGAATCTCTTAGGTGAAAAATATGAGATCATCGTTCAGCCTTATACACCTAATTATAAAGAAATAGATTTGGTGGTTCCAAAAAATGAATATTTCATGATGGGTGATAATCGAGACAATAGTAACGATAGTCGTTATTGGGGTACTGTTTCTGAAAACGAATTTATTGGGAAAGCCATACTTGTGTGGTTAAGTTGGGATGCCCACAATTGGCGGGTACGCTGGCATCGTATTGGTACTTTTTTATGATTTCAACCTAATGGATCTAAACTATACATTCAAAGACAATGCGCTACTTAAATTAGCACTTACCCACAAAAGTGTAAGCAAAGATAACAATGAACGTCTTGAGTTTTTAGGGGATAGCATTCTTAATATTATAATTTCTCAATGGCTATATGAGCAAACTGGCCTCAATGAGGGACAATTAAGTCGGTTGCGAGCAAACTTAGTGAATCAAAACACACTTTATACCATTGGGACAAAGCTAAAATTAGCGGAACAAATCAATGTAAGTTTAAGTGAGAAAACCGCCAAAGGGAATGAAAAACCAAGCATTATCTCAGATACTTTAGAAGCCATCTTCGGTGCCATTTTTCTAGATGGTGGTTTTGATGCAGCTAAACACGTTATCCTGGAACTTTATACCGAAACGCTACAACTACCCATTGAAAGCTTAGTACGCAAGGACCCGAAGTCTACTTTACAAGAGTACTGTCAGAAACAAAGCTGGGATTTACCCAACTATGAGGTAAAAGAGATCCAAGGCCAAGCACATAACCAAATATTTTATGTAGAACTCAAAATTAATAACCAAACAGTGACTGGAAAAGGTAAATCTATAAAGCTAGCAGAACAATCCGCAGCTTCTGCCATGATTAACAATCTAGGAATCACACATGACTGAACATTGTGGACACATAGCCCTAATTGGAAGAACTAACGTTGGTAAATCAACCTTACTAAATCAACTTATTGGCTCTACCATTGCAATCACGTGTCATAAATCGCACACAACAAGAAATCGTATACTTGGCATACTAACAGATGACAACTATCAAATGGTTTTTATTGACTCACCTGGACTTGGTGAAAAAACACACAACACCATCCAACGCCAAATGATGCGTACAACCGATCACTGTATCTCAGAGGCCGATATCATTGTGTTCGTGACTGATCAACTACCCTTAAATGCTGCAGATCAAAATGTTTTAAAAAAACTATTAAAAGAAAATAAACCCATCATTGGGGTTGTAAATAAAATTGATAGAAACACACTAGACCATAAGAGAATGGAAGATATTAACGAACAAATACCTGTTGTGATACCAATCAGTGCGAAAAAAAATCAGAATATAGATATTCTAATCGCTCAATTAAGAATGCAAATGCCGAAAGCGCCATTTATCTTTGATACCAATCAATTATCAGACCAAGATATTCGCAACCAGTACGCTGAACTTATTCGCGAACAAATTCTTCTCAACTGTCATGCTGAAGTGCCTCACGCCATTCAAGTCATCATTGAAAAAGCAGCTACTATTAAAGGCATAGAACATATTGATTGCTTAATTTTAGCCCAAACACCAGGACAAAAAGGCATCTTGATTGGTAAACAAGGGCAACAATTAAAATTAATTGGGCAAAGAGCAAGGGTTAGAATAGAACATTTAATTAAACGTAAAGTCATGCTTAAAACATGGGTCAAGGTTGATCCAGATTGGATGAATAAAAATGAATTATGAGTCTTTCAATTGATCAGGGCTGTATCCTCCATTCAAGACCACTAAGGGAAACAAGCCTAATTCTATCGTGTATCACAAAAGAGCATGGTCTTATGAATTTTACTTCTCGTGGTGGAAAACGTTCAAAACGTGGAACTAATGCTAAATTCCAACCTTTTCAAACATTGAGTTTTGAATGGAAATCAACGACTAAAACTGGGTTAATATGCTTGAGAAACATTGATATTATTCGTCCTGTTTGGTTGACAGGGACGGCATTGCAATGTGGGATCTATCTTAATGGTCTTTTGATGCAACTTTTAAATCCTGAAGAACCATGTCCTAATTTATTTGAGTGTTTTCAAACAACGGTATCAAAATTAGAACAGCCCCAAAACAACTTAGATATTACCTTACGTCAATTTGAACATACCCTCTTCTCAGAGCTGGGCTTTTCAATCACATTTGAGCAGATTACTCACCCTCATCTTTACTATGAGTATGATTTACATCATGGCTTTCAAATCACGCGTTCTAAATTTGGTTTTTTAGGTTCAGATTTAATAGCGCTCGCTAATAATCAATTTACTAATCAATCAATTAGAAAAACTGCAAAAAGATTTTCTAGACACATTATTGTTTTATTAAAACAACTAAAATATACTGTTAAAACGACTTGACAAATTGGACATAAGATTTATTTTATGTTAATATTCAAATACTTTTATGTGATCAATAATTATGCCTGCCATTCAATCTTTCACAAATAAAAATTCTTTTAATGACCTTTCCCAAGAGAGGCAAGAAAGGTATCTACCTTTTTTAAGGGCTTGGTCCTGGGGGATAACATTTGAGGACTCAACTGATCTCACGACCTACCAATGTAACAATGGTCATAATCTTCGGCTTATTTGTCAATCAGCCATGCTTGAACAACCACCAGAAGAAATTTCAATTTTGTCTAATCCCAATCAGATAACCCCAATCATTCCTCTAGAAACATTGGCTGATCTTGACTTTCCAATCAATGTTATCAATACCTACTTCCAAGCAGCCAAGGAAATTACGGTCAAATGTAGTGATGTCAACCCCACTAAAATTAACTCAGTGGAAAAACGACAAAAATTAATCAGGCAAGTATGTGCTCAATCTAAATTGAGAAAAATAAAAGATGAGGATAAAGACATTGATAATAAAAAACATCAACCAATCCCACTTTATAATGGCTTCTATCAACAGACACCAGAGCAAACAATTGGTATTTACGATTTAATTGAAGGCTATCCTTTTAGTGATGATTGTAAACCATATAGTTATGCCGGATATAATCATATGAAGCACCTTGCAGCTGTCTTAGGACTGCATATCACCATACATGTAAAGCAAAGAAATCGCCCAAATATAACCCTAGAAAACCCATCAAAGACAAATAGTTTACAAGTTCATGCGAAACACGTAGGACATATGTATGATCCCAATCAAGAAAATTATCCAGGTTTATTTAATCCAAACACCCCTGTCGTACACAATGGAACATGTGGCTATCACACCATATTACTTTTAATCAAAGAGGCATGGAAACAACTCTCAGAAGATGAGAAGTTGGCTTTAATTAATATTAAAACAGACTACTACCAGCCATTTCAAAAAGAGTTGTTAATTCATCCTGAGATTTTGATACTAAATCGAGTTCCTATCACTAATCATTACACTTTTAACTCAACCGTATCTATGTTTAATTATGTTCGCCCAATGTCGTATAGCTTAATAGCCATTTCATTGGTTACTTCAGCTTCAGTAATAGGTTGGGCAGCATTTTTAGCAACGCTTGTATCACCCATCGGTCCTGCGATTTTAGCTGGTTTATTAGCCTCAGTAGTATTAACAGAGATTCTTGCAGAGCAACCTGCAATGACAAAACAATAACTTAAATTGATATTTTGATATAATTAGCAATTGTGTTAGCATATTCAAATACTTTTATATAAATTAAAATGGAGAAAACATATGATTGGCATTGGTCAACAACTACCTGAATTTGAACTTACAGTGGTAAAACCTGGTTTTAATCACCCTGCAGAAAATGATGAATCTGCCTTTGATACATGGACACCTGAAAGCTTTCAAGGCCAATGGAAAGTAATCTATTTTTATCCAAAAGATTTTACTTTTGTTTGTCCAACAGAAATCATTGCCTTTGCAAAAATGAATGAACAATTTCAATCAGCTAATGCCGTTGTTATCGGTGGTAGCACAGACAACGAATTTTGCAAATTAGCCTGGCGACGTGAACACCCCGGATTAAGTCAACTAAATCATTATAGTTTTGCTGACCCATGTGGTAAATTCACACAAAGCCTTGGTCTACTCTCAAGTGCTAGTGTTGCCTTAAGAGCAACCTTAATCGTTGACCCAAACAATTGTGTCAGACATATCTCAGTAAACGAATTAGATGTCGGTCGTAACCCACAAGAAACACTGAGAACATTGCAAGCCATTCAATCTGGTGGTTTAACTGCATGTAATTGGGTTCCTGGAGAAGATCTGATTGAAGCGTAATCATTAAGTTTTAAAAAAAATCCAATCCTTTGATTGGATTTTTTTTATCTAAATGTTTTCGAAACGATAGTATTTTTCACCTAACTTAATTTTATTGCGACCATTTTTTACTCGCCAACGATTTGTGTCTCTCAAAGAGTAAACGCAACCACAATATTCTTGTTGATAAAAAGATTCCTCTTTTGACAACTCAATCATACGTTTTGAACCACCGCCTTTCCGCCAATTTAAAGTCCAATACGCCAATGAAGCAAATGGGGCTGATGCCCTTAGGCCACTGCGATTTATTTGATCCATATCTTTCCAACGAGAAATACCTAAACTACTAGTAATGATGTCAAACCCGTTTGCCATGGCATAACGCGCTGTTTTTTCAAAACGTTGATCAAAACATCCTGTACATCGCTTACCTCTTTCTGGCTCATCACCCATACCTGCAAGTCGTGCAAACCAATGCTCTCGATCTTGATCATAATCATCGTCTGCATCAATAAATGCTACACCAAGCTTATCTGCAAAGCGCTTATTCTCATCCTTGCGAAGTAAATACTCTTTTTTGGGATGAATATTTGGGTTATAGAAATATAAAGCATAATCGACGCCGCTTTGGCTCAATCTAGCCATAATATCACCACAACATGGTGCACAACAGGTGTGCATCAATAGCTTTTTTTTCCCCTTGGGCAAATTAAGATTCAAATCGTTTACCATGACCTATGACCTTTTCATATCCTTGCAACTGTGAAATCAATACTTTCTTTTTTCCTGGAAACTGAATTTCTTCAATACCCAATTGTCCCTCACCACATTGGATCCATAGATACTTTTTATCTTTACCAATAATTGTTCCAGGCAATGTTTTGTCGTCTGATCCTGCTCGATATACCGCAGAAAAAATTTTTATCGGAACGATGTTTTGAGACTTCGTAAATGCGACTGGCCATTGATGAAAGGCACGTATTTTCGCATGAATGTCTTTTGCTGATAAACACCAATCAATATACCCATCTTCTTTCTTAAACTTTGGAGCATATACCAATTCATCGTCTGATTGAGCCATCGTTGGGATAAATTCATCTTTTTTTATCTTTGACACTAAATTTATAAGCGCTTGACTTCCTTTAGCAAAAAGCATTTCACCAAAAGGTTTAGTCTCTTCATCACCAGTCATATCTACAACTGACTGCCATACAATATGGCCGGCATCTATCTCAGGACTCATACGAATGATCGTAACGCCACCTTTGCTATCTTGTTTTAAAATTGTATGTTCCAAAGGGGTTGCGCCCCGCCAACGCGGCAACAATGACGGATGGATATTTAATGCCCATGGTACATCTAACCAACGCTTCGGTAAAATACGACCATAAGCGACACATATCAATATATCAATATGATAACGCTCAAACTGACTAAACGCTGCGTCTGATTTAATTTCATCGGGTGTCCAAACAGCAATGTCGTAAGATTGGGCAAGGGCTTTCACAGGTGTTGGTGTTAATCGACGACCACGACCACTTGGCTTATCTGGCATACTGACAACAATATTAGGTTTAAAACCTGCTTTGATAAGTATTTCTAGTGGTTCAACAGCAAAAGCATCACTGCCTAAAAACATGATATTCATTTTTTATTTTTCTTTCTAATTTCTAATAATTTGCGCTCAATCATTTTCCTTTTAAGTTGACCTAAGTGATCTAAATATACTTTACCATCTAAATGATCTAATTCATGTTGAATACACTTTGCCATAAATCCATCAGCTTCGAGAACCTTTTCTTCGCCATATCTATCTTGATAGGTAACTGTCACTTCACTTGCACGTTTCACTTTATGAAAACCAGCATTCAATAGAGACATACAGCCTTCTTTGGTAATATTTAAACCACTTTGTTTTATTATTTTAGCGTTTACCAAACAAAGTGGGCTATTTTTTTCCTCACTGAAATCTATGACTGTGATACGTAATGGGATACCTAGTTGATTTGCAGCCAGTGCCGCACAATTCTCCTGTGCGTAATGCGTTTCAAACATATCGTCAATTATTTTTTGGGTTTCCTCACCAAAATCAGTCACTAACTTAGTTGGTTGTGAAAGCAAAGGATGCGGATACTGTAATATACTCAAAACGGTCATCTTGTAATAATAGACAGACAATAAAACGAATGCAAACTCAACAATACTGTATTTATTTATAAATAAATCAAATATTATAATGTTTAGCATAAAACGAGGATAATATATGCAAAATAAAATGAGCAATGATCATAAGCAGTTAACATCATTAGTTAATATGCTTTTAAGCAAACCAAAACAAACAAAATCTAGGAAAAATCTCTCACCAAATATCCGCATACCTCTCTCGGGAGAGTTCAATGGCTATTATTTGACTCGTCGAGAAGCACAATGTGTTTTTCATGCCATGAACAAACTCACTATTCAAGAAACAGCGCATCAAATGGCGCTGTCGCCAAGAACAATTGAATTCTATTTAAAACGCATTCGCACTAAACTTAAATGTCGTCGCAAGAAAGAACTGATCACCAAGCTAAACCAAACGAATTTTAAAGAACATTATCACCAGTATTCAAAACTTTATCATTAACCATAGTCTTTTGATTGATTTTGAAACTTCATTTAAACCCCTTTGACTTTCGGTTTAAGCCACAGCTTCACCTCACCTCAGTGAACCTCAGCTAGGGACTGCCAACAAGTGGTATAAGCTGGGGACTTGCGATTAGACTGCATATGCCATGTCTGTTTTTGGACCCCCATAGCTGCCATATATATTTGGTGACGCCCATAGCGATGATTAATGCGGTCAACCATGCACATAAGTGCATCAGATGCTTGCCCAATAGGTTGTAATGGCAATAAACTATTTTGCTTAAACCCTTTTGGGTGAATATCTCCTAACATCATACCTACTTTGTGATATTTAAAACCAGGCTTATACAAACATTTCAATATCTTTTTTGCGTATTGAATCACAATCCTTGTATCATCAGTGGCTACAGGCAACTGAATGCCCATGTGCGGATGATACTGTGGAATTTGAGCAAAACGATTCGTCTTTAAACTGACATGTAAGTATTTAGCCACACCAGATTGTACTCGTAATTTTTCACAAGCTCGAGCACAATGTGTACTTAAAGCCTGAGCTATTGGCATGAACGCCATTTGTTTTTCACCAAATGACTTGGATGCTACGATATTCTTTTTAGGCTCTGGCGTTGTCTCTAATGTTAAGCATGACTGCCCTTGTAATTCTAATGCAGTTCTAGCCAATACAACATTAAAATGTTTACGCAGATAATCATAGGATGTATCAGCAAGCTGTTGGGCATTGATAATCCCCAATGCTTCTAATTTTCTTCTCCAACGATTGCCAATACCCCAAATATTCCCTACAGGAATACGATGAAGCCACTGATTAGGCTGATCTAATAAAAATACTGGTTGACGCAAAATAGTCTTTGCAATGTGGTTGGCCACTTTAGCCAATGTCTTCGTACGCCCAATCCCAATAGAAACTGGAATACCTACATGTTGTTTGATTATTCTATGTTGTTTTTCTGCCCAAGGCATTAAGCTCTCATCTGTTTGATCATCTAACTGTAAAAAAGCTTCATCAATGGAATAAACTTCTATATTAGGACACCCCATTTCCAATAATGTCATCACTCGTGCAGACAAGTCGCCATACAAGGTATAATTGGACGAAAAGACATGTACATGGTGACGGTGACAACAATGCTTAACTTTAAAATATGGAATTGCCATATCAATGCCTAATGCCTTAGCTTCATTGGATCGTGCCACCACACACCCATCATTATTAGATAATACAATGATGGGTTTATTTTCTAAGTCTGGCCTGAATAATCGCTCACATGAAGCATAAAAATTATTTGCATCAACCAGTGCAAACACATTTATACCGCATGAATTACATTGGTGACGACACCCCAAATAACTGTATCTTGGGATTCACTGACTTGTATGGGTGGATACTTTGGGTTTTCAGCAACCAAACAAAGATGATCTTGATGTATCTCAAGTCTTTTTACGGTTAATTCACCGTCAACAGCAGCAATCACTACTTTACCATTCGTTGGCGTAATAGCACGATCCACAACTAAGACATCTCCCGAATGAATGCCCGCACCAATCATTGAATCTCCAACAGCTCTCACCATAAAAGTAGACGATGGGTTTTGGACTAAATAGTCGTTTAAATCTAAATGACTTTCAACGTGATCATCTGCGGGAGAGGGGAATCCTGCAGGAATACTGTTACTATATAGAGGAATACGAATGGTTCGTCCTGTTCTGATAAATTGCTTAACTGCTTCTACTCTTGATAAGGGAATACGAATGGGTTTGGTACTTTCGCCATGGGGTCCTTGACCCTTGGGTCGACCTGCGTTAACACGTTTGCCGCCATGATTTGGTGTCATATATAGTCTCCTTTTGAATAGTGTACACTTTTATAATAGGTTTGATGTGCGTGACTGTCAAACCTTTTTTTTAGTATAATAAGTATATGAAGGTATCTACACCCTACCATTTAATTGAAGGCTGGTTAAGCCCGACAGAAACACAATCTTTGTGGCTCTCAACTCAAGCACTACCCTGGCAAGTTGAATACATCACTATGTATGGTAAAAAAAATCGTGTGCCTAGGAAAATTATTTGGATTGCAGATGAAAATATACACTACCGCTATTCCAATCAAGATCACGCGCCTGAACCATGGCCAAATATATTATCAGAACTACGATCACGACTAAATAAAGATATTGGATATGATTTTAATGGTGTGCTAGGAAATCTATACGAGGATGGACATGATTATATGGGCTGGCATAGTGATGATGAGGCTAGTATCAATAATGAGACGCCCATTGCATCAATAAGCCTAGGCGCTAGTAGAAAATTTAAATTTAGGTCTAAATTGAATCATAGTGAGCAACATAGCCTAGAACTCAATACCGGAAGCTTACTAATCATGCCAGCAGGTAGTCAAGAATATTGGCAACATACGTTACCCAAAATGCTAAAAGTCAGTCAACCAAGAATCAATTTAACTTTTCGAGTAATGCGCTAAATAATGACTTTATACTTCTAAAGACTGTATTTCAAGTGACTTTTCAACCTGACTTTTTTGGATTTTCTCATCTGAAAAAATTTTTTTTAATAATAAGTAATGGTCTAAATCAAATTGTGTCTCAGGGATCATATCAATAAATATCTTTGAGCCTACCATTGTTTTCGTTCCTAAATAACGCCAACGATCAACAAAATGACATTGCTCTAATTGTGCCTTTGGATTATATTCACAAAACATCATCTGCGTTTGATAAACCCACTTTTGTTGCATGAAGCACTTTAATGATGACAATAATCTCTGATTATGTGAGCGAGCTGATTCCTTACCAACACATGCACCCTGACAGCGTTTAACCTGATAATTAAAGCAACCACTGGTATGCTCAATCCCCAATATAACTGCACACAACTGATGCTTTACTACCAGTTGATTCAATACATTTAAACGATGACGTTGATTACGAAAAGGACCATAACCATTCGTATCAGAACCAAAAACACTTTCTGTTGACCTTATCTTCGGTTTAAGATAGCCTTCGTTATCTGGTTCCAATACCATAAAATGCAAACTTTTTTGTCGTCTTAATTTACGATTAAAAATAGGTAGAAATTTTTTGATTAATGAAGACTCTCTGAGTAATGCAGAATACTCTCCTGCTGTGACTTCCCACCCTAAATGCGTTGCTTGTTGGGTTATTTTTCTTTCTTTTTGGTCAGACTTTGCTTGTTGAAAGTGAGAAATCACTCTTTCACGCAAATGAATACTCTTACCAATATAGATTGGCCTCTTTTTAGCATAAAACGTATATATACCAAAAGTATCAGGAATTAAGTCCAATACCTTTAAATATGGATCAAGTGGATGAACTTGCTGTAACTGAACAATACTCATATGTGTTTATCATTAAAGCATGACATTCATTTGAAATCTAATTCAATGATTAAATGTTCAAGCAATGATGCGTTTAAGTGAATCATCACCCTCAGACCATATGTATCTGACATTATCACCTAAACGTAAAAGAAGAACATCCATTTTTTTTATTTCACAACCAATGACTGTAAAATTATCAAACGCAGCTTTTTTTGAAAGGTCAAACGTTGCTAACTTAGACGAATATTCAGTACCAGGTTTACCAACCTGATGATAACATTCTTGAGACAGAGACTTCATATTTCCCCATCTTTCACGACAAAGTTCATCTTGATGATGAATATCGGCATTTCCTTGAATTGAGATTTGCACTTTATCTTCTCTACTATACCAATGGAGACAAATGTTTGGCGAATGCCGTAATGCTTCAACTTTTTGGCTACGGAAATCTGTATGAAAGTAAACATGTCGATTGGTCAAATGCCGCAATACCACAGTATCTACTTTTGGACATTGCGACCCATCGATGTAACTCAATTGCATTAAGTGATATTCGTTTTTATTTGTTTTAATACCGGCTTGTAACTTTGACCATACCCAAACAAGATCAATCTTCTCTTGTTGCATGTTGCCTCCTCCGACGGCATCTTTCAGAGCAATATTTCACTTGCTGCCAACAATTGGCCCACTTTTTTCGCCATGAAAAGTTTTTTTTACAAACTGGACAAAGCTTTTGTGGGAGATGCTCCTTTGAAACACGTCGCATATGTCTACATTAATCCTAAATACATCATTAGTCAACGCAAGTAAATAACTTCACATCAGGTAGGTTTTTCAATTTATATGTTTAGCAACTTGAATGGCGCCGTAAGTAAATATGGCTTGGGCACCAGCTCGTCGTAAACTAATCAAACTTTCGTGAAGTAATGGCAAAAAAGGCTGTTTCAATGTTTCTGATAAACCATGAAGCATTGCATACTCACCACTTACTTGATAGGCAAAAGTAGGCACCTGTATATGCTGAGAGATATGTGCGATCACATCTAAATACATCATTCCAGGCTTAACCATTACCCAATCTGCACCCTCATCTATATCTAATTGAGCTTCTAATAAAGCTTCTTTCACCTGACCTGGTTGCATTTGGTAAGTTGACTTATCAATCGGTGTAGATTGGCTTGAGCCAACTGCATCTCTAAATGGACCATACAATGAAGAAGCATATTTGGCGCTATACGCTAAAATAATTGCATCGTGATGACCATTGATTTCTAATGTCTGTCTAATCGCACCAATACGACCATCTTGCATATCTGAGGGGGCAACCACGTCTGCTCCAGCTTCTACTAAAATGCGCGCTTGTTGGATAAGTTTCTCCACCGTTAAATCATTATCAACTTTTGCACCAACCAATATCCCATCATGTCCATGGGTTGTATATGGATCGAGTGCAACATCAGCGATGAGACCAATAGTGACACCACGATCGCGCATCATCCCTAACGTTCGACACATCAAATTATCTGGGTTCAATGCTTCAGAACCTTGATCGTCTTTTTTCACTGCTTCAACACATGGGAATAAGGCAATCGCTTGTATGCCTAAAGACTCTGCTAATAAGGCTTCTTTAACTGCCTCATCCATACTAAGTCTATAACAATTAGGTAACGTTTTTATTGCCTCTCGTATATTATCACCCTCACAGATAAACATTGGCAAAATCAAATGGTGAGGTAATAAATCATTTTCTTGAATGAGGGCTCTTGACCACGATGCTTGTCTTGACCGTCTCAATCGTATATTTGGGTATGATGGCATTAATCAACCTCCTTAAAAGATTGCGGCAATGTTAAAGATGGCATATGAGGTTGATAACCCAATGCCATTAAACTTAATTGTTTTTTTAACGGAGTAAATCCATCAAGAATACGCATGCCTATGCTTCGACATTTCACCCATACAGGATGTGCCACGTGGAACATATTTTGGCATAAAGTCATGGCTTGACGCATACGTTCATTATGTCTGCGTTGCTTGTCAGTGAAAGCATTAACTAACTTCATAGATTCAAGATCATTCAACTTTAACAAATCAACCAATACTGCAACATCCATCAAACCTAAATTCAGCCCTTGTCCAGCTAGGGGGTGAACAGTGTGTGCAGCATCCCCAACAAGTAGCGCTCCTGGCCTACCATAGCTCTTTGCATGATGTGATTTTAGAGGAAAACTTAGCCGATCGCCCTTAAGTTTCATTTGCCCCATACGACCTTGGTAATGAGACATCAACTCAAATTCAAATTGTTCTTTAGTTAAATTCATCAATGCTTTGGATTTCACGTCATCTACGCTCCAAACCAATGCACTATGATTAAGATCAGATAAAGGTAACAAAGCAAGTGGCCCAGAAGGCATAAAACGCTGTCTTGCTGTGTGATAATGTGGTGAATCATGTTGAATGACTGCACCAATAGCACTTTGAGCATAATCGGTCATAGCTGACTCGATACCAAGAATAGATTTCAGCTTCGATTTAGCGCCGTCTGCACCTATGACAAGCTTTGCTTCAATCTTGTTTTTTTCACCAATAATACTTTGGCCACTATCCTCATAAGCTAGTTTCTTAATGTTATCTTTATAAACTTTTATTTTTTTTTGACGTATTAAAGAAGTCAAGGATTGTCTGATTGACTCATATGCAATGATGTGTCCTAAATTAGCCTCAGCACAATCAGCTGCATTGAACAAAATGTCTTCTTTATGATAAGCATCCCAAATTAGGACATGATCATAAAACGTTTTATGACTGATATTATCCCAAACACCAAGGTGTTTAAGAAAATTTTCAGATGGCCTATTGATGGCACACACCTTTGGCACCATTGTGTTTGTTGCAATTTTATTTGGCAATCCATCTTCTGCCATAACAGCAACATTATGCCCTTCTTTAAAACAAGCTAAAGCAGTCGCTAGTGCCACCACCCCATTCCCTAAAACAAGGACATCATACACGACTATTTACCTCGTTATCCCTAATGACTTTTGGGTAAACTTTTGGCATTTGACCGCGAATCAGCGAGGGCATAGGGTATCTAAAGCCCATGCCAAATTCTGCAATATAATGTTTAAATGGAGGAATATAATTAGCCAGCTTCAAGGCTAGACCATGTAAAGATTGTAGCCAGATAGCATGTATATCAAAAACAGTCATCAATGCTTTAACGCCTTTTAAAAGCTTTTCATGATGAGGCATTACTGTTTGGTTAAAACGCTTCGAAATTTCTTTATCTGAAAATGACATGTTATTTTCGATGGCTTTTGCAAGTAAATCAGTTAATACTGCAATATCAAAAAAGGCCAAATTAAGCCCTTGAGCACCCACAGGTGGAATTGCAAAACCAGCATCACCTAATAAAATTGCACCAGGTAATGATACTTGTGAGGCAATGCCCTGACCCAGAGGAAATACCATATGTCGTTCAAGTTTATCAATATCACAAATGCCTTGCATCTGTTGTTTTAGATAGTTCAATAAATCTAATTTCTCTAAATTAAATACTTCGTCGTTTTTATTTTTGGCAAGAATGATCTGATGCATCCCTTGTGCAGTAGGAATACAGGCAGCTGTTCCTCCGGATACAAATCTCAGATACGCATCCTCATTTAAAGACTTAAGTTTTACAGATGCAACCAATGCTGACTTATCCCAATCTGATTGTTCATATTGCATGCCAAGCATTTGACGATTTTGTGATTGTCTACCATCTGCAATAATCAGTAAATTTGTCTTATATACTTTATTTGCCATATGAATGGTTGGATGAGCGCCTGCTTCAATTTTTTTAATATCCGCACCTAATATACACGTAATATTTTTATGAGTCTCCACTTGATTTGCAAGTTCATTTTGCAAGTCAGACCCCATAACCACATAACCTAAATTTGGGTGTCTTCTTTTGTCTGCTTCAAAAGAAAATTTTGACCAAATGTCGCGTAATACATGCATTCTTTTCAAACCATGCGCTTTAGACTTTAAAACACTGGCGACGCCTAAAACAGATAATACTTGCCAACTAGCCGCATTAAGCACAATTGGCTTAAACGCATGCGACTGACTGTCTTGCAAGCTTTCTTTTACATCGAATAAATGAACTTTTAAATTAAGTTTGGCACATGCTAATGCAGCCACCAAACCAGGGAAACCACCACCAATAATTGCTACGTCTATCATGTCTTCATTATATCTTCTATTGCGTCTATTGTCTTGCAACAATCTTTACTTAATACATCAGATCCATCTTTCGTTACCAAAACATCATCTTCAATACGTATGCCTAAACCACGAAAACTAGCGGGCATATGATCCAAATGTGACGCGATGTATAAACCAGGCTCCACAGTCAAAACCATGCCAGCTGCTAACTTCATGGGTTGATTATTTTCATCAAGATAAGGGCATGGGTCATGCACATCACGACCTAACCAATGGCTGACACCATGAAAAAATAAATCTTTTATTGTGTATGGTGTCTTGGCAAGCATCCCAGAGTCTTTTATACCTTGCGACATCACCTCATTTGCTTTTCTTTGTAATGAATCAAACGCAACACCAGGCTTGATCATATCGATAACTGCTTTTTGCGCATCTAGCACAATAGCATAGATATCTCTTTGGGCAGAACTGAATTGACCACTGACAGGAAATGTTCTTGTAATGTCTGAAGCATAGCCTTGCCATTCACAACCTGCATCCACTAAAATCAAATCATTTTGACTAAATTCGTCGCGACAAGTTCGATAATGTAGGATACATGCATTCTCACCAGAGGCCACGATCGACTCATACGCCAAATGTTCTGAACCTGATTGAAAACAAACATCTCTAAATAGAGAGGATAGCTGATATTCATGGGTCTTATTTTTTACTTGCTGCATTAAACATTCATGCGCTTTACCACTGATGATACAAGCTTGGCGCATACGTTCAATTTCATCATTTGATTTTATTAATCGCTTTGAGCCTAATATAGGCGATAAATCAAAATATGCCTTTGGCTTCAGTGGGCGCCTCTGGGATTGATCAATGACAGAGTTTAACAATGTCTCAACAATACCTTTTTTTTCAAAAGGGTAATAAACCGTCCCAGTTACAGACAACCATTCTTTTAACAAAGGCTCAAGCGCGCACCGATGAATAACCTCATCTGCATGACCTAATGCAATAATGGCATCAGAGGACAGTCTTCGCCCCTCCCAACGTTCTATATTGGGATCTAAATCTTGACAACACAATATGACTTTAACATCTCGGCCTTGCTTTCTAAGTAACCACCATGCATCAGGGTAATACCAGTCTGTTAAATATGCGAAATCACTATATTGACGAAAAGGAAAGTCTACATCCAAATTTCTGTAAACAATTGGCGCCCCTGGTACTAAGACAACAGTGTTATCAGGTAACAATTTCGCTAATCCTTGGATGCGTTTTTCAATGTGTTCTAACATACTATAAGCATAGGATAAATGTGTGTTTTCGTCTAGTTTATGACTTAATTATCAACTGGCCAATCTGTTGTAAAAGTAACATAATTAATCTGAATGCATCTTCTTTCTTTTTTAATGGTTTTTAGTTCCATACCGTGCCAAGTATCAGGCCCGCTAGTAAAGAAGTAGCCATAGTTATGTTTGTATGGCACAGTTTTAACATGATTTAAGTCTTTATCATAAAAATCAGTACCTAAATCCTCAGATTCGTCACATTGATTCACAAAACATAATCCGGATAAGAGTTTCTCTTCAATGTCACAATGTGGCTTTAACCAAAACCCCTGTCTATCACAGACGATTTCAAGACGAACATATGCTTTTGATAAATCTTTACCAATTAAATTGCTAATGTATTGATGTATTTGCCTTGACTGAAATGCTTGAATCAGTGTTTTAAGCGCAGGAAATTTAGCTTGATTTTCTTTTGTCACATAACAACGAAAAGGTTCTGCCTGACCACCTGATACAATCCCTTTTCTATAATGTCCTGCACCTGCATCTAATGCTCTAGTACCATCATAAGTCAACCCAGCATGTTTAGGGTCTTTGATATCAGCTGCTATGATTTCATCAACCATACTTTGAGTAAGTGGCTGATTTATTTCCCAATGATCAAAAGGCTCTTGATACATCACAGTTTGTGTTTTCAATTGCTCATACAAAGACATGTGTATGCTTCTCCTTTAAAATTTGTGCTACGCGCCTTGCCTCGTCAAGCGGGGTGTATGACCACTGATCAAATGTCCCTCGCCATGGTTTAACCATGCCTTCAGCATACAAGCTTTGGTGTAATTTTGCTAGACGCGGTTTCTGGCTTCTTGTTTTAAATTCCAAACAATACACAGGTTTTCCAGTAAAACAAGCCTCTGACAACATCGATGCAGAATCACATGTGACAACAATATGTTTAGCGTAATTTAAAGCTGATAAATAAATTGCCTTATCAACATTAGGCAGTACTACATGAGGCTTTAAAAGAACAGATTGCAACATATTTAAAACAGTTTTTGGTGTTCTATTTGAGGGCACAAATACAAGCTGGTATCGACTGTGATCTGTCGCCTTTTGCAATGATGTAACAGCTTGCTTCAAAGACTCAGATGACCAAGCATAACTTTTTGTTGGACCACCCAAAATCACTGCCACTTGGTCTTTTTGATTTTTTGGCCATGACGACTGCTTGTTATGATCAATGATTGAACGCCAATCAAGATCATGAATTGCTCCTTTGGTAACAATCACTGATTTGCCCGTTATATTATCATGCTCAGGAATAAGGACACAATCAAATGCACTGGTATGAATAATTGGGTTTTGAATATGAATGGTAAATATATTATCACCATGCTGAGATTTCAGAAACTTTGATGCGATAGCACTATGCCTACCACAGGAAACAATAAATTTTGGTAGTGATGTAGGCAACGTCTGCTGAAAAATAAAGGGTTGTGCAGGCAATAGCTGGCTTGGCAACCATGAAAAGCTTTTCTTTAACTTAATAACATGTTGCCTATAGTTAAGACCAAGCGCATTTGCAATGCCCTTGGTTTGGCTTAACATCCCATGAAGGCCGCTGGTTAATAATAATGCATTAGTGTTTTCAAGCATCAACTTTTTCCATTGCTTGTTGTCTAAGCATTGCTTTATAAACTGATAATGTTTCAGAAACCATTTTATCCTTTGTAAAGGGATTTGAGTTCATTTTAATCGACTGACCACTTAAAATTTCTTTTGTTTTTTCCAAAAGAGTTGCCTCGTCTTTGAGTGGAACTAACCCATAGGGAAATAATTGTTTTAGACTTTCAGCTACCCCACCGATGTCCCATCCAATAACAGGGGTTTTCATCTGAATAGATTCTATGACTGTTCTTCCAAATGCCTCAGGCTCAATCTTTAAAGCATATGTAATGTCTGACAGCGCATAAATTTCTTTAACATCATGACGAAGGTCACAAAAAGTAATTTTTTCTGTCAGTTTAAGCTCATGGACAAGCTGTTTAAGTGAGGCTAAAAATTTTGGCTTACAATGCGTTAAAGAGCCAACAATTAGTCCATGATGATTATCATCTAGTTGCGCAATTAACCGTATAAAGTAGTCAAAACCTTTTTTTTCACTTAAACGAGATACCATCGAAAGAACTTTTTTATTTTTGGTTTGAGGGAATTCTCTGTACCATGCTTGTAACCAAGTTTGATCAAGCACCCCTGGAGTAAGTTTTTTTGTATCACAACCCCTTGTAATCACGCTAACCTTAGCAGGGTGGATTCTATATTGTTCAAGGATATGAGATTTGACTGTATTAGAAATAGCAATCACACGATGGGCCTTTGTCATGATTTTAGAATAACCCGAAACACTATATAGACCATGAAAAGTAGTAATTAAAAGTGGCTTTTTAATGTATTTGGACATACTAAAATTATTCAACCAAGCAGGTATCCTTGACCTAACATGAATAATATCAGGTTTAATTTCATTGACATGCTTGATAAGACTTGGGATTACAAACAAAGATTTAATATGCTTCCTATGGATTGGCAATGTATGATGGACACCACCCAAAGCCTCAATCTGTTTTACTAAACTGCCACCCGCCGAAATAACATGAGCTTCATGACCATTTGCAATCAGTCCCTCAACCATATCAATTGTGCCACGTTCAACGCCACCTTGATTTAGTTCTGGTAATAATTGTAAAACTTTCATAACTTCATCCCGATAATTTGAGCATACCCAAAAAACCATGAAGGGTCTAGAGGATGAATCATCATAATACTTAAATTTTGAAAATTAAAACTTTTAAGGTATAATTGTAAATGTCTGGAGTGGGTTATTTGATCGACATTCTGAATCAACACTCATCAGTCTGGGGCGTAATGGCTTCGAGAAGGTTGTTGACATATTTACATGCTAAAGAGTCTGATACCTTTGTGCGACACCCCACTTAGTCAAATTAAATTCAGGAATTAAATCGAATGACCACGACAGACAACTTAAAACAACAATGGCGTAACAAACTAAAAAAACTGACTCCTGCAACGCTAACTAACGAACATATTCAGAAAATCTCAGCGCTACCAGAAATTAGTCAAGCCAAACACATTGGCTGCTATATTGCCATTCAACCTGAAATAGACCTTACTCTTTTCTATAATGCATTAATTGCATTAGGTAAAAAACTATACATACCAACATTAGATAATAGTAAAAAAATGTGTTTCATTGAATATGATCCCTCTCAACCCGTGAACATCTCTCAAGGCTTCCAAACCGAACATCACACCACCCTTTTTGAAGCTGATAAGCTAGATTGCATTATTGTCCCATGTTTAGGCATTGATCAAGACAATAAACGCCTGGGACGAGGAGGAGGATACTATGATCGTGTATTAGATGAAGCATCAATGACCATTAGTATTATTATGCAACAACAAAGAATTCAAGAAAGCATTGGGGAGTCACATGATGCCATTATCAAAAACATTGTTGAGATAAATTAAAAACATCTCAGTTTTTCTTGGGTGTTAAAACAAGCCAATGCATATTAGGCCCTCTACCCTCACTAAGCGCAATTAAGCGCTCTTCTTCGTTAAAACATGATAATTCTTCAAAATCATTAGGGTTGTAACTTTCTCTATAAATTAACTCGATATCAAAAAAAGCACTTGCTTCCGAAAGCAAAGCTTTTTGAAGCGCTTTACCATCTTTTTTCATCCATGGATGTAATTCGCAAATAATACTACAATGAGACAGTGATGATAGCATTTTTGGATTAAGCAAATCATACTCATCTCCTTCAATATCAATCAGAATGGTTATTGACTCTTTGCACTGAGAAACAATACTTTTCAAAGATGCTTCATTTGACTTCCCTAGAATGCTCATCTTTGACTCACAATCATTAAGTTGAGCATTGTTTTTTATTATTCTTTGCATCTCGAAATCTTTTTCAAATGCATAAACGTGATCAAAAACTCCGCTAAACGCCATGCCTACTGCGAAGTATCCATCAGCAGATCCCAAATCAATAAATACATTATTTTTTCCTTTACTAAAAGCAATTAACTTTTGCAGCACATGCGTTTCGTATGTTCCAAGAATCTGAGTAATAAGGTCATACCGAGACCAATTTCTGCATTGGTTTAATTGCATACCTTTAAATGGACCATAGGCAACTTGATAACCATGAATTGAAATAATAGTCTTTAATATGTTCTTTTTTAAATTTTTAAAATGCAATCTTTTTTTAAATGGATTGCAAAATCTAAATCTGAAAACTTCTTGTCTAATTTTTTTCATACCTTTAAGAATGCTTGAATATACACGTGCGGATGAAGTTAGCATCGTCATACTTCATTAATCCGCCTAATACTATCACCCATTGAGATATATACTTCATTGGGCCTACAGTACGCAAACAAACCATGACCCACAACACCGATAATCCCATTGAGTTTATCTTCTAAAGCCAATGGCTCTGCAAGCGGTAAGTCATATATGTCAATAATATCGTTATTGTGCATTGTCTTATAGCCTTGGCGATACACAGGTTGCCCACCTAATAAAACGCATTGCCTTGCTACAAAACTTCTTGCTTCAGGCAAAACTTCAATTGAGACAGGCACATCTTTGCCAAGACGATTGGACCATTTACTTTCATCTACCATCACAACAAAGGATTTTGCCATATTGGCCAAAAGCTTTTCCATGGTTTGTCTACCACCACCACCTTTTAAACAACACCTAGACTCAATGATTTGATCAGCACCGTCAACATAAACATCTATGTGCTTTACAGAATTTGCAGGCAATACCTCAAAGCCCTCATTGACCAACTGCTTTGATAATTCAGGACATGCCACGACCAATTCTTTACATTCAAAATGCTTTTCTATTATCAGGTCAACTAGACACTTTACAGTCGACCCTGCGCCAATCCCAATAATATCACTTGGGTTAAGCGTCTCAAAAACGGCGTTTGCCACTTTTACTTTTAATTCATTAACCATGATAAAATCATAGCAAACATAGTATTTAGTTTTCAAATTCGGTTAAAATAATTTTTATGAACAGACCGTTTAAAAATAAAATTCCTACTATTGATCAAAACTGCTACTGCGACGATACATCACTCATCATTGGAGACTGTAAAATTGGTTCAGAAAGCTCTATATGGCCTTACGTAGTCCTAAGAGCAGATGTGCAAGCCATCACTATAGGAAAACAGACCAATATACAAGATGGTACGATTATTCATTGTGCTTCACAAGCATTAACGCCACCCAATGGCATTCCTTGCATCGTAGGTAATCGTGTTACCATAGGGCATCAAGTGATGCTTCATGCCTGTCATGTGATGGATGATTGCTTAATAGGAATGGGTAGCATCGTTATGGACGGTAGCATCATTCAGCCCAATGTGATCTTAGGTGCAAGGTCATTAGTTACTGAAAACCAAACACTTGAGTCTGGTTTCTTATATTTAGGTTCACCTGCAAAAAAAATAAGGGCTCTCACTGAAGCAGAAGAGACTCATATTCACACAAGTGCAATGCATTACTGTGAGCTAGCGAAAGCTAGCTACACCTAATATAAATCAAATATCAATGTTATCTGCTAATAAAGCATTATCTTCAATGAAATGCTTTCTTGGCTCAACTTGATCACCCATCAACGTTGTAAAGATCTGGTCTGCTTCCATCGCATCCCCAATTTTTACCTGAAGCATGGTTCTATTCTCAGGATTCATGGTGGTTTCCCAAAGCTGTTCAGGCATCATTTCACCAAGACCTTTATAACGTTGGATATGTAGCCCTTTTTGCACAGAAGCAAGCAGCTTATCAAGACCTTGTGGCACATCAACCAAATCTGTTTTTGTCTCACCTGACATAACATAGGCAGTGTCTGTAAACAGAGTATTTACCTTTTCAATGAATTTACCACAGACTTGGTATAGATCAGACATAAAGAATTCTGGTGAAATCATGACACTTTTATTCACTTCGTGCTTCGCATGCTCCAAGACCATACTATAGTTACCTTCCTCACTGCTAGCACCAAGTCGAATAACAACCTTCTCAGAGTCTAACTCAATGCGTTTACTAAAATGATCATTTGCTTGATCAATCCAAGATTGTATTGAATTTTGGTCATTTAGCATAGATTCATTCACTTTTGGCAAATATAGTAATGATTCTAAAAATATTACCGGATAACGATGAGACAAGCGTTGAGTAATTTCCTTAGCTTTCTGATATAAACTAAAGAAATCTTTAAAATCATCTGCCTTCATTGGTGATTTGTCAGCATCAGGAAAACATTGTGCATCAGTAACGGACTGATTGAGCAAATAAGCATTAAAAGCTTGGTCATCTAATAAGTAATCTTCTTTCTTACCACGTTTAACTTTGTACAATGGTGGCTGTGCAATATATAAATGTCCTCTCTCAACCAATTCAGGCATTTGTCTATAAAAGAATGTTAATAGTAAAGTTCTAATGTGGGCACCATCGACGTCCGCATCAGTCATCAATACAATACGGTGATATCTCAAATTATCTGGGTTATAAGCTTCTCGTCCTATCCCGCAACCTAGAGCAGAAATTAATGTACCAATTTCAGCTGAACTTAGCATTTTATCAAATCGAGCTTTTTCAACGTTCAAAATTTTACCTCTTAACGGCAAAATAGCCTGGAATTTCCTATCGCGACCCTGCTTTGCAGAACCACCCGCAGAATCACCCTCAACCAGGTATACTTCACACTTAGATGGGTCACTTTCCTGACAGTCTGCCAATTTACCTGGCAAGTTAGCGACATCAAGCACTGTTTTACGACGACTCATTTCACGTGCTTTTCTCGTGGCTTCTCTCACCCTAGCCGCTTCTTGAATTTTATAAATAATTAACTTTGCTTCATTCGGATTTTCTAATAGGAAGTCGTTTAAGTATTGTGTGGTTAGAGACTCAACTACTGGTCTAACATCGGAGGACACTAATTTATGCTTCGTTTGCGATGAAAATTTTGGATCATGCATAAATACGGATAAAACGGCGCTCAGACCTTCTCTGGCATCCTCACCAGATAGATTGATTTTTTGACCTTTTTTTACCAAACCTGCTTCCTCAACAAATTTGTTAAAAGAACGTGTCAGCGCACCCCTGAAACCTGCTAAATGCGTACCACCGTCAGGTTGAGGAATATTATTGGTAAAACAATACAAACTTTCATTATAACCATCATTCCATTGCATACCAATTTCAACACGAATGTTTGATTTCTCCGCTCTAAAGTAAACAATTTTTTCACAGATAGGCGTTTTATTCTTGTTCAAATACTGCACAAATTCTTTTACACCACCTTCGTATAAGAAAGTTTCTTTTTTATCTGTTCGTTCATCCTCAAGAGAAATTTTTATTCCAGCATTCAAGAACGCCAATTCTCGTAAACGCTTTGATAAGATCCCGTATGACATTTCAGTAATCGAGAAAACATCTCTGGATGGTTTGAAATGGACTTGTGTCCCAGATTCGGTCGTATCGGCGATGACAGCTAGAGGGGCTTCTGGATCACCATTGTGATATTTTTGTTGATGTACCTTACCATTTTTATAAATAGTTAAAATTAAACTTTCAGATAATGCATTTACAACTGAAACACCAACACCATGAAGACCACCGGGCGTTTTGTAGGCTTCCGCATCAAATTTACCACCTGCATGAAGTACTGTCATAATTACCTCTGCAGCAGAACGATTCTCTTCAGGGTGCATGTCAACTGGAATACCCCGACCGTTATCTCTGACGGTAACAGAATCATCAGGATGGACTTTCACAATAATGTGATTACAGTGGCCAGCCAGAGCCTCATCAATTGAGTTATCAATAACTTCAAAGACCATATGATGCAAACCAGTACCATCATCGGTATCTCCAATATACATGCCGGGGCGCTTTCGAACTGCCTCTAAACCTTTTAAAACTTTAATACTGGATGAATCGTAATTTTTTTCTGCCATATTTGCACCTAATTAAACCTCTATGATAATGAAATAGACCACTTAAATTCAAGAAAAAGATTGCGATGCAATTAAAATAGGTTAAGATGTTATAAAAAGTTATGGCTGATACGAAGAAATTATTTACACAATTAAACGGGATCCCCGTATGCCTTGTTGAAGAAATAGATCGAACATCAGGCTTTAAGCGTGATGTTGTGCTTGAATTAGACATCACGAAACACCAACAAAATTTGCAAAAAATCGGCGTCGTTCGTTATAGTAATCAGCCAATTCATTTACTCGATGAAGTTATCTGGCGCTTAGGTTCTCATGTTCTTCATATATATGAGGATTATCCTGAAGTATTTAAACAAGAATCCTATGGACTTGAATTGATTAATCAATTACAAGATGACTTAATAGAGCTAAAAAAATCATTTAATGATGAAAGCTTAAATCATTTGCAAAACGATGCTAGCACACAAACCATTCTGAAATATCATTTAATCGATCTAATAAGAAATTACATAGCAAATAACGATGATAATCAAGTCGATGCTATATATTTATCTAAAGGGGTAGATCACGCATTGAAAGCTGCTTTAAACTATATTGATGATTATGAATTCATTGAACATGATCGCTATGATCAACCGAAAGAACTCAGTCTTCAACTATTACACAAAGAAGGTCATTTGCAACGTTTGAATAATCAATCTGCAAATACAATCACCAACTTAGTAAAACAGACAACTAGCAACCCGAAAAATGCCTTATCCCCAAAAAAATCTTGGCTGAACGAGAAGCCTAGTTGGCTACCAATGAGTTACAAAGCCATTATCAATCTAACGATAACCGTATTGCTTACTTTAGTTTTTTCAATATTACTTAGCCATTTAGAAGCCATAAAAATGTTTGCTAGCGCCTTTTCAATCTCCAACCCTTTCATGGCAGCAGGCTTATTTTCAATTTTAATCATTTTATTCACCTCATACATCACACAATTAACACCAAGTAATGCTTTAACGCTCGATGATTTTATTTTAAAAAGCTTTAAGAGCCTCCTAACGATGTTGACCTGTATTTTAGTGCTGGTTCATTTCTTTTACCCATATAATTTCCTAAACCTTGCCATGTATCATGTGTTTGGTGGATCGGCTTCATTAGCCATCACAAGCTCAATAAGTATCATATTAACCATTTTTATATTTATCATATTGAATCAAATCTTCACCTTTTTCACAGAACCTGATAGAGATAATAATTTCCCCACTCATGCAAAAGGTTTTGATGCAAGCTATTTTCTTATTTTCAGAGCACCTTATAGAAATTATGTGTGGCAATTTTTTCAGACAAAAGAAAATCGTCATTTTTTTTGGCTTTGTCTAACGATTATTACTGGATTGGTCATCTTCAGTATATTGCAACAACAGTTTGTTGTAAGTTTAATCACTAGTATTTCAACAATATTCAGTATATCTAGCGTTATGGCCATACTCGCCATTATAAGTTTAGGCTTATTTGCTACAAAACTAGGCAACCTCGTCAATGTTTTTAAAAAGGATGAATCCAAACAAACTCCCAAAATTGAAAATTCAAACCTAATAGACAAAATCGGTATGATAACTGGTTTTTTTGCTGTAATGGGCTACGTTATTTATATTGATTTCTCAATCATTAGCAATGTATTTTCAATCATAGGTAATTTATTAAGTTTAAAAATGACTACCGTGATGTTTTCTTCACAGTTATTATTGGTGATATTTTTATGCTCAGTGCCTTTTCTTTTGCCAAAAAACATGAATATCAAAGAACTTTTTTATAAAAATCCTTTTCTCCAGGCTGAACATATTTTTATGGAGCTTAATGAGTTTTACTATCTATATGGATTAAGACATCCCATTATTATGATGCTTTTCCTCGGTCTTTTTATTGTGGCCTTTGCATCCTTCTATAATCATTTTATCCCTGTTGTCATCAGTAATTTTGCACACACATTAGCAACTGCTTTAATTAACATGAATGTAGGTACTGAATTATTGGCATTCACAGCATCATTAATGATTGGAAATATGCTTATTATCTTTTACGATTCTTTTACTGCAGGCAAAAGAAGCTTCATTGCAAAGCTGTCACGCATTTGGGAAATGTACCCCTTAGACACGCTTGCTGGCATAGCTTTGACACTTGCGGTACTAAATTTATTCATCTTGATTCCTTATATCAAATTACATTTGGGCTCAGTTGCAATGATTGGGTCACTTGCCTTTTTGTTTAAGGTAGTTGTAATTGCTTACGATTTTCAACGTGACAACGCTCAAAAAAGTTTTATTGCATCGTTTTTAATGATGTTATTATGGCCATTTTTAGCCATAAAACAATTGATGGACAACCCGTCAATCGATGAATTCTACAGAATGGCACGCTCACTTGAAAAGGCTATTATCTTCTTTTTACTTACTTTACTTTACGATATTCCATTTAAAATATTTCTACGTATCTTTGAGGTAATGATTTATAGTTTATTTAATGTTTTCATAGCTTTTACAGCAAATTATGGCATTGATCGTGCTGCTTCTTTTTTAATTTGTTCCAAGAAAAACATCTTATCATACTTAGATTTCTTCAAATGTAGTGCAAAGACAACTTTATTTACAAATAGAACACATTATAAACTGTGGCATTTAATTATTGTAATAGGTCTTATTTGGATGAGTGTTCATTTAATTACTGTCGGCATTGGGTTAATGAGCACCCCATTGATCTATTCAACTACTCATTTATTTAATCCAAATAATATCTTAAATGGCCTGATGTATAATCCCTTAGTTCACAGTATTTTTTTTATTCAATTAGGATGGAGTATTATTTTGATACTTTCATTAGCTTTGATTCGCTTAACCAATTTGACTCACAACGACATTTCATTTGAAGCATTCAAACAAACCATTATTGGACGCATCACTGAGTTGTCAATCTGTATAATAACATGTAGTGCTGGTTGTATTTTGCTCTGTGCCATCAATCTACCAATCATTGCAACACTTCAGGTATCAATATTATTTGTGAGCCTAGTTGTCCAAAGCATTATAACACACAAAGATTATGCAAATGGTGCGAGCAAAATGATGCGTCATTGCTTTGATGCCAACAATAAGTCATTGACATCAGGCGCCATCTTTAACCAACTTACAAGCCCTCAAAAAGAAATAAGAACTAAGATACCTGATGACGGTCTCGTATCAACAACAACACATCGTATGTAGTTGGTAAAAACACATCATTCCTTCCCTCTGAAGGATCAGATGGTACCACATCTTTGATATCAAACCATTTGAGCATCTGCTTTTCACAGCTTTTTGGCAAACCGTGGTAATGATTTACTAAAAAGACACTAAGGGACACTTTTTTATCGGAATAAGCATGTTCAACATTCCCAATAAAGTCGCAGTCATCGACAGTCACACCTAGTTCCTCACGAAGCTCTCTACAACAAGCATTTTGTGGTGATTCATTGTTTTCTATTTTGCCGCCAGGGAATTCCCAGTAACCTTTGAAAGGCCCTGAGGTGCGCATGGACATTAAAAGTTGGTTGGCATCATTTTTTAAAATGCCAACCGCAACGTTTAACAAGGTTTATTTACCTTTTTTAATCTTTTTTTCAACTTTGAATTGATCGAAAGGTGCTGGAGGTGTATCTGATGCATAAGTTATGTAGTGAACCGAATCAGATATGAATGTTGCCAGCATATCACCAAACCCTTTGAGTTGTTCATTCTGAGAACCTGATACTAAGGTAATTACAAATTGTATGATTGCTAAAATGCTAACCACATAATAAAATAAATAATAAGTCGCAACACCAAGTAAAACAATGATGATACCTCTGAACCATGTTCCCCAGTTTAATAAATTTTTTGTGTCTAATGTCATAGTTTCTCCAAACTTGCTTCTATAATCATTATAGATAATATCTATCATTGATCAAATAAAACTTTTAATTATTAAAAACATCTTCTGGAAGCGTCACACCTTTGGGAAATAATAATTGGTCTAACCCGTAAACAAGTTGATTAAGATTAACTACTTTTTTTACAGCAAATAACATACCCGCCATAAAGCAATTACGGTCTGTCGTATGATGCTTTATACTTAGTATTTCCCCTTCTCCACCAAAATGGATTGTTTGATCAGCTAATATGCCTTTTTGACGTCTACTATGAATCTTTGCTGGCTTATTTAGCATTACAGCGGTTCTCAGTGCTGTCCCAGAAGGCTGATCTTTTTTCTGGGGATGGTGTACCTCAACAATATCAATATCATCATAAAAATGCTCAGCAATTTGAGCACAATGCATCATTAAAAGCGCACCTAATGAGAAGTTTGGAGCAATAATAACACCCGTTTGATATTGATTAGCCAAATTAGATAACTCATCAATGTCTTTATGCGTTAAGCCCGTTGTCCCAACCACAATAGGTAATTTATGCTCGATCGCATGTTGAGTATGTATTTTGACTTGATCAGGCGTTGTAAGGTCTATCATTACATCAGGCTTCTGATCTTTAATGGTATTTATCAAACTATCACCCGAACCAATACCGATTACTGTATGACCGGCATTATCTAAAGCCTTAACCGCAACTTGGCCCATTTTTCCATTATGACCTGCAACCAATACTCTCATCCAACCTCCTTAAATAGTAGAAATAAAATCCATGCTGGGACAACATACTGAATCATTTTATACCAAATGAAAAATATATTAGGATTTGTTGACAATGCCCTTTTTAAGTCTTTAGTTGGGATTTTCCATCCAACAAAAATTGCAAAACCAAGGCCACCCTCGAGTAAAAATATATTTGTGGCTAAGTAACTAATCCATTCGAAGAAATTCGGCATTCCAGCAATAGACCAGTGTGATAAAACATTAAATGATAATGCGCTTAAAATACCTAAAAGCCAAACAATGATCCCCATGATAGTAACAGCGTATTTTCGTGACCAATTTAAATGAGATATCCCAAAAGCAACTAATGGTTCTAACAATGAAATAGATGAGGTCCATGCTGCAAATAATAGTAAAACAAAAAAGCCTAACGCCAATAAAAGACCGTAATTCATTTTTGCAAAAGCAATTGGCATAGTCAAAAACATCAATCCAGGGCCTGAATCTGGGTTAAGACCATTACTAAAGACAATACTAAAAATTGCAAAGCCGCTCATTAAAGCCACCAATGCATCAAAAAAAGCAATTGTGAAAACCAACCTTACAATTTTTGTTTTTTTTGGTAAATAAGCACCGTACACTAGCATACAACCAGCGCCCACAGCAAGTGTAAACAAGGCATTACCAAGCGCTGCAATCATGACTTCGAATGAAATTTCATGCCATCTAAACTGAAACAAATAAGTTAAAGCCTGCTGTCTTCCAGGCAGAAACAAGCCATAGATATCTAATATTACAAGCACTATGAATAATACCGGCATCATAATCTTCGAAGCTTTTTCAATCCCTTTTTGAATTGGCCAGATAACAACTGCCATCGTGAGCAACAAAAAAATGGAATGATAAACCGTGAGTTTAAGGGGGGATGCCATTAAATCAAACCAATGTTGTTTGATCACAGGGACACTTGGTTGATCAAATTTACCTGAGATGACCCAAATTAAATAATCAAAATCCCAACCCGCAACAACACAATAAAATGAAAGGATACAAATCAAAGTAATCAAGCTCAAACGCCCTAACCAAACCCAGGCGGAAAGCGCATGATATTTTTTTGATAGTTGTTTTAAAGCACTGATTGGATCATCTCTGCCTAAAATACCAATACTCATCTCAGCAAGCATCAATGGAACCCCTAGAGCAAAGACAAAAAATAAATATAAAAGTACGAAAGCACCTCCACCTTGTCTTCCAATTTCATATGGAATTTTCCAAATGCTGCCTAAACCAACTGCTGCACCAGTCGCAACTGTCACAAAGGCTAAACTTGATGACCATCTTTCTTTCAATGACATATATTTTTTCCCTGAATAAAGCTATTATAACGCCTTGTTTTAATCTGTACATAAAATAATTTTTGTGATAATTTATGAATTATGTTTTCGACACAATTTAAGTATTTTTTCGTATTATTTTTCTCACTATCTTCAACACCATATGCACAAAACAGTCAACCGGCTAACAACACTGCCACCTTTGATTACCAAATCGTTGTTGATGCAGGTAGCACAGGAACAAGATTACATATTTTCAAAATAGAAACCTCAAATACGAAGAAAAACTTACCAAATATTGAAGAAATCTATTTCTCTCAGATCTCCACTGGAATCGCTTCTCATATTAATAGTCAACGTGAAATCAATGAACATTTATCTGCGATCTTCAATCCGACACAAAGATATTGTTTTCAAACTAAAATACCATGTAGTAGTGCCCCCGTACATTTTCTTGCTACCGGTGGTGCCCGCATTTTGAAACCTTCACAACAAAAAACTCTCTTCAATTATGTGCAAACTTGGCTGGAAGATTACAGTATGTTTCAAAATATTGCAGAAATTAGAGTATTAACAGGGAAAGAAGAAGCCGAGCTTGGTTGGTTAACCTCATTTGAAAACGAGATTAAGCATAATCAACCATTCGGTGCATATTTTGAGCTTGGTGGTGCTTCGTTACAATATGCCTACTTTTTAGACGATCCCAAACAAGCAAACACACATTTTCATATTGGCAATAAAGATATCTACTTAAAAACAGGAAGTTGGCTAGGGTTTGGATTAAATGAAGCAACCAATCGTGTTATTGACTATTGGCATGTCAGTCATGCGGTCTGTTTTCCCAAAGGATCGAATAAAACCAGTAGTTTTAACTATTCAAGATGTTTCTCTCTATTTCAAAATTACTTAAATGTGAATGAAAATTTTACTAGCCATAAGGTGTTAATTGAAAAATTAGTTGAAAAAAATGCGCCTATAAAACTTGGTGCTGCATTCGATTATTTAATTCCGAGTGGCTTTAAAGTCAACGAACCTGGCAAGTTTCATGATAAATTGAAATCAGTTTGCGCTATGCCTTGGAGACAAATAAGAAGTGATTACATTGACCTTGTGTCGATTCATCAAGCAGATATTTGTGCTCATGGCACTTATGTACTAACGCTATTTTCTGTACTTGACTTACCAAAAAGTTATTCCAATTACATATTCAATAACCTAAGTTGGTCTCGTGGCGTGATTATCAAGTCCTGGCTACAGAAATAAAAATACCTTAGATTTTTATTTAGTAATAAACTGTTTTATTTTTGTTGCTGCTAGATCTAGATCTTCTTGGCTTGCTGCACATGAAAGTCTAACATTCCCTGGACTACCAAAAGCTGAACCAGGCACAACAGCAACCAGTTGTTCATTGAGAAGGGCCTCGGCAAAAGCAACATCGTCCTGGTTATAAGCAGAAACGTCAATAAACACATAAAAAGTGCCATCTGGCATATCAATCTTTAATTTGGTTTCAGATAGCGCATCGACAAAATGACGTATTCGTTTTGTAAAAGCATCCCGAAACTCATACACCACATCATTTGAACCATTGAGCGCAGCAACTGCAGCAGCTTGCGTGATTGAGCAAGGATTAGTGGTTGATTGAGACTGTAAATTGGTTAAAACTTTAATTAGTGGTGCTGGACCACCGCAAAAGCCTAATCGCCAACCTGTCATTGAATGACTTTTCGATAAACCATTAGCTGTCACAACCCTTGCGCCTACTTCACTATCCAAGGCACCAATACTATAGAAAATATTTGGCTCGTAAGTTAAATGCTCATAAATCTCATCTGATAAAACCCAAACATGCGGATGATTCTTTAAAACGGCAATTAAATCTAAGAGCGCTTTTTTTGTATAAACAGCGCCTGTAGGATTAGATGGGTAGTTTAACATTAACCACTTAGTTTTGGGGGTTATAGCCGCATCTAACTGCTCAGGCGTCATCAAAAAACCCTGGTCTCTTGGACAATCTATAATAACAGGCTTACCTTGAAACAATTTAATCATTGCAGGATAAGACGGCCAATAAGGGGCTGGGACGATGACTTCGTCACCTGGCTCTATGGTTGCCATTAAAACATTGTATAAAACCTGTTTACAGCCTGTAGATGCCATAACTTGGTCAAGCTCATATTCTAAATTATTATCACGCTTAAATTTATGACAAATGGCTTTTTTAAGTTCGGGTGTTCCTCCGACTAAAGTATATTTTGTTTTACCAGTCTGAATAGCTTCTATCGCTGCTTGACCGATGAAAGTCGGAGTATCAAAATCAGGCTCCCCAACCGCGAGGTTTATCACATAATGACCTTCTGACTTTAATTTATTTGCTAAGGCGCTAACTGCCAGTGTTTTTGACATTGGCAATGTTCTTAAATCTGATCTGATAATATTTAATGACACAACTTTAACTCCCTAAGTTATATTAATTATAGAAGCTTGATGATCAAATAACAAACTACGACCTTTTAAAGTCACTAATTTAAATTCACCAAATTCATTTATCCCATCAGACTGACCAATGGTTTCTTTATCATGTAATTTAATTGTAACTACTTTCGAAGATAAATAATCATACTTCTGCCACAGGGCCTGAAAAGATGACAGACCTGAAGATGAAAAAATATGAACAAAATCGTCCCATTGATTTACAAAAGCTTGAATTAAGTGTTTGCTATCCTTTTCGATGTTATTAATATCATTTATGCCTATGGCATGGTCAAGCACATTGGGCGCACTCAAATTGACGCCTAAGCCTAGAATATACTCACAAACATGATTTTTACTTTCAACGACCTCAACAATGATGCCACCTAACTTCTTATCGTTAAAATAGAGGTCATTTGGCCATTTTAATTGTACTTTCATGTTAAGCTCATTTAACACGTGTGCCATAGTGATCGCACCTAATTGGGCAATACTTAATATGTTCTTTTCATTTTTAATCGTCAAGGTATTTCTCAAGGATAAGTAGATGCCTTTTCCCGGCTGACTAATCCACTCACGGCCATATTGACCTATGCCCTTAGTTTGTGAATTTGCAACATGTATGGTTAGCGCCCCATAAGATTTAATGGTACGCATAGTGCTAGAAACCTCATCAAAATAAATTACTTGATAATCGTTATACACTGGGTACTACTGAAGGCATGAGACCTTTGTTATCGTTGGTATTTTGTGAACTTACAACTTCTCGCCTACCAGACAAGTCAATCATACTTTTTAATTGGGACGTTTCTTGGTGACGAGCGAATGTAGGTAAAACTAATTGATCTAAATAGGCTGTTAATTGTTTAGATCGATTAATCAAGTAAATTGAAAATACATTCATTAAAATAGCACCTACCCATGGTGCTGGCATAAACCAGAAAGAAAAAGCGCCTGCCATTAATGGCAATGCAATCATGTTATATAACATAGCCAGTGCAAATTGCTGACTCATATAAAATTGAGTGTGGCTCATATATTGAAAGACTTGAGGCAAATTTGCAGGATTTTCAATCTGACCATCCGCTACCAATGCTGGTACCCCACCTTTTTTTAAATCAGTACATTGTAACGTTAAACAGCCCGGCTTAGGTGTTTCTAACCCAGGACCATCATCAATATACAAAACATGTGTTTTATTAACTGATTTCGTTTTTTTCTCTAACGCCGTTAAAGCATTGATCATATCGTCTGTGTTATTTTGACCTGCATGAAACGCCTTTACTAATCGAATGATTGATTCAGGAAAGACTTGACACTCAGCTTGTGCTAACCAGGATAATAAAATTGTTTTATAATGATCACCAGAATATCTTCTTTTGAAATTTGAAGAAAAAACCGGGTGACAAATAACATTATTTTCGTTTAGTCCCATGGTATCCATGATGGCTTCATAACGGCCTTTGTCTGAATCACCCGATAAAATAAATACTTGTTTACCTAATTTTTGAAGTGAGTTTGTTAGTTGCCGATCGCAACCATCACGCATTGGCCATGCACCTTGATCATCCGTTATCTTTGTAAGTGTACCTGTTTTATCGAACACAACTTTATTGACAGTTGCAAGGTGACCAACACTTACCTGGTCTTTAAAATGTGTATGGGTCTCCTGGCTTATTTTATTTTTACCAACTACCTCACAAATCGGGGCTACCACAGCCAATACACAAGGGCATGCAGCCATTAAAACACCCATAAATGCTTTAATTGCATAAGAGATGGCAACTGCTTGTGGCGCAAGCAAATACCATAATGTTGCAGCAAGACAAGCAACCGTCAACATGACTGGCAAAAAATACTGTGCTATTTTATCTGCCCATCCAGGTATTTTTAACGCATGGCTTTTTCTAAATTCGCCAACTCTTGCATAAATTGAATTATTTTTGTCTATGCTTTGAGTATATTCCCAAGGTAAAATCCAATGACTTTGCTTGACTAATCTTAGCTTTTTTATTGCTTGATCATTACGAATGCTTGAATCTACATTGATCGAACCATTTATGAGCTGTAGTGGAAAAGGATAAGCTTTATTTGGCGCAATTTTGATTATATGACCTTGACTAATACTAGCTGTGTTTTTATATGTGAAGCGATTATTTTCATAAACCAACCAATCTTTTTTTTCAGATATCCAACTATTTTTTATCTGGGTTGCGATACCAATAATCCCTAATATAATCATCGAATCTTGAAAATATAGTTGTGCCCCAAAAGCGATGGATAACGCGGGGATACAAAGCTGCAAGGTTGAAAAAAGCCATGCCATTGATATCGACAAGGTAATGAGTGTTTCCATTGAAAGTTCTGTTCTTATTTGCCATGCAATCCCAACAACAGAGATCACCGATAGTGCAGTAATCGTAGCCCATATAGTAAAAAAAGAAGCCGTAAGTAATGGCAATACAAATGGGGCTGATATCAGGCCCAACATCATTAAGATTGGTGGCAATAAATATTTAAGCGATGACCATGTACTTTTAAAATGATCCCAACCTAACCAGGTAATCAGCGCTAAATTTACAGCAGCAACAATAAATAATACGTGCATAGGCAATACAGTCATTAATACACAGCAAAGCTCTGTATAACCTATGATCAAAGCTAGTAATGACTTTGCGAATGAATACCACTTAACAGAGGGTTCCTTTTGGACTGGCTGGTCATTAGCTTGATCTAACTCAAGAATGGATACGGGTTTAAATTGAGAAATATTTATATTATCTTTGAGATACCCTAAATTAACTAATTTATTTCTAATTTCTAACTCGTGTTTATTTTGACATAATATAAAAACTTGTTTTGCTTTTATATCGAAACTAATTTCAGATATTTTATTTTCAAGTACACCTTCTAGCCTTGTTTTAACACCATTAAAACAATTGATACAGGAACCTTTGACATCTGAAAGGGTAATGTATGTTGCTGCTGTCATCGCTAAAGCCAATAGACAACCACAAACAGCGCCAGCCATACGACATCAACCATGTGCCAGTACCATGCCACTGCTTCAAAGGCAAAGTGATTATGAGCATCAAAATGCTTCAAAAATATTCTTATCATGATGACAAATAACATAATGGTACCAATCGTCACATGAAAACCATGTAAACCTGTCAAGATAAAGAATATATTCCCATAAATCCCAGCATCAAAGCGAAGTCCATATTCAGTATATGCTTCAATATACTCATGTACTTGAAAATATAAAAAAGCGACACCAAGCAGAATAGTACAAAGCTGCCAAAAGCCAGCCATACGATATTTTTCTTCAATCAAACGCCAATGAGCAAGTGTGATTGTAAGACCACTAGTCAGTAAAATCATTGTATTGATAGCGGGGATACCCCATGGTCCCATAGCCATTTTAGGACCCAAAAATTTTGAAGGGTTCGGGGTAGTAAGCACTGGCCAATCACCTGAAAATTCTGGCCAAAGCAGATAATGTGTCGCTTCATTACCGTGTGCACCACCTAAAAAAGTGAGTACAACATGTCTGACATAAAATAAAACCCCAAAAAACGCACCAAATAATGCAACTTCAGTGAAGATAAACCATGCCATACCGTAGCGAAATGATCGGTCCATTTGCGCATCACCACGAAACGTAGTCATATTTTCTTTGATAACCGTTCTGAACCAAAAAAACATCATGATAAATAATAATGTGAGTCCAAAACCTAGCATTTCAATGGCATAGGGCGAGTTATGTAACCAATTTAAAAAACCAAATAAAGTAGAAAAAATTGCTACTGAGCCAAGGATAGGTAAATAGGTAGGTGGAATAATATGATGATCTGATGACATATTTATAACCTCTTATGATGATAACGTGATCGTAGCTCGCGCCAATGTGTCTGTTGTCCAGGTTTTTTGGTTAAAGTATGGTCACTTGAATGAAACAACATTGCAATTGAACGAATGTCATTAGGGAAATCAGAATTCACATTAACTCTAATATTTTGTTGATAATATTCGTGAGGTTTAATGCTTAATGTACTTGGTAAGTGATCTAAAAAGTGCATTGATAAAGTTGAGCGTTCTGGCGTCGCGGATAAAATTGGGTGAACGTCCATAACTTTGTCACTATCGTTGATAAAACTTACAACCACATTATATTGCCCACCTGGATACCAGGTCTGTTTTTTTTGATCTACTTTAACCCTAACAGGAAAATCTCGCATTGAAGTTGTTGTAAACTGTAGGGTTAAAGGTTGATTATAATTGATTGGTTTTTCTTCATGCATCATTGCATGATTATGTACGCCGCCATCAATCCCAAAATGATGACAGACAAAGTGAAATAGAGGGATTTGCAAATATGCAAACCATAAAATAAATATACTGAAAATAGTTAAGCTAAGTCCAAGGTAGAAATTTTTTTTTGAAAAATTAGTCGGCTTTCGTCTGATTAAATCAAATAACCAATACATTGAAACCAAAAGAAGCATTGTCACGCCAGGTAAGACTGCAAGGATGATATCAGTATGATGATGCAATGTTGTCAAAAGACCCATTGCAACTGTAAATAACGATATTACAGTAATGATAGGTAACCAAGAGTGCGCAATGGCTGCATGCTTTTGACTCATACGTAAGTCTTACCCTCGACCTTTGGAGGCGTTTCAAATGTGTGATAAGGCAGTGGCGTATCAAGTGTCCATTCCAAGCCTTTTGCACCATCCCAAATAACTTTCTTCGCTTTTGGACCAGTTTTCATTGCTTGATACATAGCTATAACGAATAAAATTTGCGAAATTCCGAACATAAATGCGCCCATGGTTGCAACTTGATTAAAATCAGTAAATTGTAAATTATAGTCCGGGATTCTTCTAGGCATACCGGCTAAGCCAACCAAAAGCATAGGGAAAAATGTAATATTAGAAGAAATTAATGTGAGCCAAAAATGCCATGTAGCTATTTTGAAACTATACATCCGTCCGGTCCACTTTGGCACCCAAAAATAAGCGCCAGCAACTAAGCCGAGGTACAGTCCTGCTACAACAACATAATGAAAATGTCCAACGACAAAATATGTCGCATGATACTGATAGTCTGCTGGAACAATGGCTAGCATCACACCCGTCAATCCACCCAATGTAAATAAATACACAAAACCAACTGCAAACATCATAGGAGGCTCAAGTGTGATTGAACCTTTATACATAGTAGCCATCCAGTTAAACACTTTAACACCAGTAGGCACAGCAACAATCATTGTTGTGTACATAAAAAATAACTGCGTACCAAGATAAACTCCGGTAGTAAACATATGATGCACCCATACTATAAATGACATTATTGCAATGGCACTAATCGCGTAAATCATAGAGGTAGCACCAAATAAAGGCTTTCTACTAAATGCAGGTATAATCTCTGAAATAATCCCAAAAACGGGCAAGGCTAAAACATATACTTCTGGATGACCAAAAAACCAAAATAGATGTTCGAATAAAAGTGGACTACCGCCACCGGCTGCATTGAAAAAACTTGTCCCAAAATGTCTATCTGTCAACATCATAGTCACTGTTCCCGCTAAAATAGGCATAATCGCTAAAATCAAAAATGCCGTAATTAACCAAGACCATACGAACATTGGCATGTTCATTAATGTCATTCCTGGAGCACGCAGGTTTAGAATCGTTGCAATGATATTGATGGACGCAAGGATCGATGAGATCCCCAACATATGAATTCCAAAAATCATGGCATCTGTCCCTGGAGGGCCATAAGTTGTTGATAGTGGAGCATAAAAGGTCCAGCCCATATCTGCAGGCGGTCCATTCATATAATACGGCGAGGTCAGCATCAATGTTGCAAATGGCAAAAGCCAAAAGCTCCAGTTATTGAGTCGTGGAAATGCCATGTCCGCAGCCCCAATCATGAGTGGGATTTGCCAGTTAGCAAAACCAGCTAATGCTGGCATGATCGCACCAAAAATCATTATTAACCCATGTGAAGTAACCAATTGATTGTATACTAAGGGGCTTAATATCATTAAGTACGGTGAGGACAATTCAGTTCTCATAATTAATGCCATAAATCCAGCAACAAAAAACATCAATAAACTAAATAGTAAATACAAAGTACCTATATCTTTATGGTTGGTTGTTGTAATCCATCTCATTAATCCTTTATCAGGTTGGTCTGCCATAATTATCCTCTTGTATACACCTTTGCTAAATTCAACTTTATTTATCTACCTTCGCCACATCTGCTGCTGTCACTAATCCACCGGCATCAGGACCATACTTATCTTTATCATCATTACCCCAGCTATTTCTAACATACGTAACGACATCCGCTATTTCTTGATGGCTTAGAATTGATTTAAATGCCGGCATTGCCCCTTTCCCATACAATATTTGATGAATCATGGCATCCAGAGGGCCAGTCGCCAATTTACTTCCAATAATTCTAGGGAAAATACCTTGCCCTTGTCCGCCTGAACGATGGCAACCAGCACAATTATTTTCATAAATTTTTTGACCTTTATCCATAGCCAGCTCTAGAGGTGATTTTTCATCAACTTGTACTTTTTCTTCAGCAACAGGCACCGTAACTTTTGCAAGTTTGTTAATGATATTATCTGCTTCTGAAGCAGGAATGATATTCCTTTTCGCTTTGACCCATTGATCATAGTCGTTTTCAGAAAGCGCCACAACAACGATGGGCATAAAGCCATGTCCTGAACCACATAACTGATTACATTGTCCTCGATAAATACCAGGCTTTTCAATATATGCCCATGATTCTGAAATCAATCCTGGATTTGCATCACGGTTCACACCTAATTCTGGAATGAACCAGCCATGAATAACATCATTAGAAGTCATTAAAAATCTGACCTTCTTATGAATCGGTAAGACAAGAGGATTGTCAACTTCTAATAAATAATTTGGATTAGCTTTCTCTTCAGCAGTCAACTCTCCATTCATTGCTTTGGAAATTGATGGCGCAAGGTTACTATTAAAACTAATGTCGTGATCCAAGTATTCATAACGCCATTTCCATTGCATACCAATGACTTTAATATTTACATCTGAATCTCTTGCATCGTTGAGACGCATTAACACCAAAGTTGAAGGGATGGCCATCACAACAAGCAATACAAAAGGGATTAAAGTCCAAATTACCTCAATCCAAAAATTGTCATGAAATTGAGCAGCAACGGCACCTTTGCTTTTTCGATGATAGTACAGGGTGTACAACATAACGACACCAACACCAACCCCAATGAAGACACATACATAAAAAATAATCATGTGTAATCCATAAATTTGATGTGACATCGGAGTGACCCCTTGGGTCATATTATATGGTTGTATTGCAAATATACTTGATGTCATTAATGCAATTAAAATTTTACCAAAGTGTGTAATCATTTCCTTTAACGCTCTTATGAAGAATATATTTCACTGCAGCAATCAATATACCATCGCTACATTCGTCACATGTACCTCTTGGCACACAATCATTTGGCATGGGGGTGTAACCATCAGGATGGACGACCCCATTTAATAATCCAAAGAAGCCTTGCTCATCTAGTCTTTTTTTCCAAGCTGCCTCATCGCCAATTTTTGGCGCATTTAGCGAACCATCATCATGACAACTTGCACATACATTGTTGTACAAGACTTTTCCGTCATCTAATGTATAACTTTTAGGTTCCGAGCCCAGCTCTCTAGTAGGACCAGCGGTCACAGTTGAAACTGCCTTTAACATATAATCTACTGTCACCTTAATATCATCGTCATTACACTCACCACACAAGCCCATTGCTGGCATCCCATGGAAACCTTTTATGGCGTGCTCATACGTAACATCTATTGGTTGTGCTTGAACAGGGGCCCAATCATTAGCATCGCCATACTTTGGTGCGCCGCCAGCACCAGAGGCATGACAATTAAGGCAGTGTTTATTATAAATGATTTGAGCTTTGGCGTCCCCTGACCCCGATATCACCAAAGGCTCTGAGTCAACAGTTGATTTTAGATATACAGAAATAGCCCTTAAATCAGACTCTTTCAAATACATCAAGCTATCATGGTTTACTTCTTTCATTGGCCCACGAACTTCACCGCCACCAGGTAACTCATCATACATAAAGACCCGAATTAGTTGATCGACTGAAATCTTCTTAAGGCTAGTTCCAGTGATATTTGGTGCAGCATAACCATCAATGACATTACCCGTGTAGGATTTATCGAGCTGAGGGGAACCAAACATAGTAATCGGCGTATGGCACATGCCGCAGTGTGCTGCGCCTTCGACTAGAAAAGCGCCTCTGTTCCATTCCTCAGATCTTGTTGGATCAGGGCGATAAGGACCATCAAAGGGATAGAAAAAAAGCAACTTCCAGCCTAGCATGATTTGTCGCCACTTCATGAAAAATGGAATATCATGTGGCTTATTTTCACGCTCTACTGCGGGAATAGCCATAAAATAGTCGTACATATCATCAATTTCTTGATCTGAGAATTTTGTAAACCATAAATATGGTAGCGCAGGATAATATTGGCTGCCATCAGGAGCAACACCATGACGCATGGCATTAAAGAATTCTTCTCGAGTCCAATTACCAATGCCTGTTTTTTTATCAGGTGTGATGTTAGGTGAGTAAAACGTGCCTAATTTCACTTGGAAACCAAAAAGTGGAATTTCTGGACGAACCCCATTTCCACCAGCAAAAGGATGGTCTTCGTCAATTGAGTGACAAGCAATACAATCCGAAGCCATAACGAGATATTCGCCACGCTTGATCGCTTCACTTTTTTTATCTTTTGAAAGTTTCAGCTTAGGATATTTAGCCCAATGCTCAACAGGGTTGCGTATATCTTCAGCATAACTATGACTGATGAAAAATAGACTGGCAATTATCGTTATTAACCGTATTATGTACATGGATAAACACTATATTAAACATAATTCCATATCTGATCAAGCAGTTTTTCCAGTATAAACAAGGCGTGTATAAAAACATTAGACTTTTGATAATCGAATAGCGCATTATATGAGTAATATTTTTATGGCTAGATTTATCCTGATTGCAGCATTGAATAACAAACGCACCATTGGTAAAGATGGGGCCATTCCTTGGCATTTACCCAATGATTTCAAACACTTTAAAAAAACCACGCTCAACAAAACAGTTGTGATGGGTAGAAAAACGTTTGCTAGCCTACCCAATCAAAACCCTTTACCCAAAAGAAAGAATATCATCTTAAGTAAAACCCTGTTCGAAGCTCCTGGGTTCGTATGCTGTCGCAATGTATCAGATGTCATTGAAATGACTAAAACAGAGGATGATGTTTATATCATAGGGGGCCAAAATATCTATGAAGCATTTTTACCCTTAGCATCTCAAATGGTTCTTACACTAGTTGATAATGACGTTGTTGGAGATGCTTTTTTCCCAATGTTTGAACCAACACAATGGATAAGGACCGATCTTATCATAGGCACCAAGGATGATTCGCACCCATTTTCCTATTCTATCCAGACTTTTAGCAAAACCTAGTTAAGACACGGGTCTTTTTTGAATCCTTATTAATCTTCGGCTTTCAGCTGCTTTGAACCTTCTTAATTCAAGCTTTGTTTTTGGGACAAGCTCTGGAACCAAAATTGGGTTGCCATCTTTATCAATTGCCACAAAAACTAAATAAGCTGTGAGAATGTTTTCAATAGCACCACCTTTGATATCTTGTCTGGTGACTTTGATACCTATTTCCATAGACGTTCGCCAAGACCGGTTAACTGCACCTGAAATCATAATTTTATCCCCAAGTGTCGCCGGCTTAATAAAATTGATTTCATCCACACAGGCCGTTACACATATTTGCTCACTGTGAGCTGTGGCAACGATGTAAGCAACCCCATCCATTAATGCCATAACATGACCCCCAAACAGTGTATTATTTGGGTTTAGATCACCCGGAAAAACCTGATATACTTGATTTTCTAGTGCACTTTCTGATACTAATTTCTTTTTAACTTGCATGATGATGTTCTCATTTATAATAATTATATGTTATAAATAACTTTATTGCTGAATATGATTTTTTTTTAAAAAAGGAAAAATAATGCCTAAATCGCTACTTATTGTTGAATCGCCCTCGAAAGCTAAGACCATTCAACAGTATCTTAATAATGAATATCAAGTGCTTGCCAGCTACGGGCATGTGCGCGATCTAATTCCAAAAAACGGTGCGGTTGAACCTGATCACGACTTTAAGATGCATTATGCTGTGATTGAGAGAAATCAAAAGCATGTCGATAAAATCATACAACAAGCAAAAAAAGCAAATCATATCTATCTTGCAACTGACCCTGATAGAGAGGGTGAGGCAATTGCTTGGCACATTCAACATTTGATTCAGGCTATTCCTGGTTGCGAAAATAAGCCATGTGACAGGCTTGTTTTTTATCAAATTACAAAAAAAGCTGTCAATGAAGCATTAAAAAAACCAAGAAAAATAGAAATGTCACTGGTTAATGCGCAACAAGCTAGAAGAGCGCTTGATTATTTGGTTGGTTTTAATCTGTCACCGTTATTGTGGAAAAAAATTCGTCGCGGATTATCAGCGGGCCGTGTCCAAAGTCCTGCTTTAAAAATGATTGTTGAACGAGAAGACGAAATTCGCAACTTTGTCAGTCAAGAATATTGGAAAATAAATACCGAACATACCAAAGAAAACATTAGTTTCATTGCTAAATTAACAAAATTCAACGATGACAAGATCGATACGCTTACCATTAAAGACGAATCACAAGCCACTTCAATAGTCAAAGCCATTGAAGAAGCCAGTCAAGGCAAATTAGTCGTAGATACAATTGTCGAAAAAGAACGCAAACGAAACCCACCACCCCCCTATACAACCTCAACACTTCAACAAGATGCTGTCAGAAAATTAAGCTTTAGTGCATCCAGAACCATGCGTATTGCTCAACAATTATATGAGGGCGTTAAAACCAAACAGGGGCAAACAGGTCTGATTACTTACATGAGAACAGATTCAGTCCAAATGGGGCCTGAAGCCATTGCTCAGGCAAGAGATTACATAGAAAATCAACTTGGAAAAGATTACCTGCCTGATAAACCTCGCACATTTAAAACTAAAACTAAAAATGCTCAAGAAGCACATGAAGCCATTAGGCCAACAGATTTTACAAGAACACCTGATTCTGTTGCATCCTTTCTAGATAAGGATCAACTTAAACTTTATCGCCTTATTTGGCAACGTGCCTTGGCAAGCCAAACAGAAGCAGCAACCTTAGATACTGTTGCAGTCGATTTAGCTGCAAAAAAAGTTGCTATATTTAGGGCCAACGGCTCAACCATCAAACATCCTGGCTATCTGAAGGTATATGAAGAAGGACAAGATGACAAAAAAACATCGGTTTTAGATGAGAAAAACCTTCTACCTAAATTAACCAAAGGCGAAACATTAGCCATAGAAAAGCTTAATTCCGAACAACATTTTACAGAACCACCAGCCAGATTTAATGAAGCTACCTTGGTCAAACATCTTGAAGAGCTTGGGATTGGTAGACCTTCTACTTATACATCGATTATAAGTACTTTGCTTGACCGCGAATATGTCGAAAAAAATGAACAAAAAAGATTTTGTCCGACAGATGTTGGAGAAGTTGTTTGTAACTTTCTCAACAACCATTTTGATAAATATGTTGAATATGGTTTTACAGCTAATTTAGAAGATGAATTAGATGCGGTGTCACGTGGAGAAATTGAGTGGGTTCCTTTGATGACCAATTTTTGGACACCCTTCCATACGCAAATTGACAGCGTCGGCGAAACTGTTCAAAGAAGTGAGGTTACGCAGGAAACACTCGAAGAGAAATGTCCCAAATGTGGAAAGGATTTATATATTAAGCTAGGTAAACGAGGCAAATTCATCGGCTGTAGTGGCTATCCTGATTGTGACTATACGGCTAATATAGATGGAACTACTGAACCAGAAACACCTGAATTAGTTGATAGACAATGTCCAAAATGTGAGGCTGATCTTGTTTACAAGTATGGTAAATATGGCAAATTCATTGGTTGCAGCAAATACCCTGAATGTAAATATATCGAATCTTTAAATCAACCTGTCGATACAGGGATAACTTGTCCTGAATGTAATAAAAATAATATTATGAAACGTTTTTCAAGAAGAGGTAAGGTTTTTTACGGCTGTCAAGGTTATCCTACCTGTAAATATGCCATTTGGAATGAACCAATCAATCAACCCTGTCCTGCTTGTAAATGGCCTATTTTAACAAAAAAAGTGACTAAGAAATCAGGTGAGCAGATTATCTGTCCAGCATGTAAATATGAAGTCACCGAGTGAAATTTATATTAGCAAAAGTGTTTCATGCCTACAATCAGGCAAAGTAATTGCTTATCCAACTGAATCTTGTTTTGGACTTGGGTGCGATCCAAATAATAGTCAAGCCATTAATGATATTTACGAGTTAAAATCACGACCAGCACGAATGCCATTCATTATTATCATTAGTCAGTGGGCACACCTAAATGACTTTGATTGCGTGATTTCAGTTGAACAACGAAAGCTTTTAACCAAGTCATGGCCAGGACCAACAACTTGGCTAATTCCCCTTAGAAAGCATCACATGCTTGCATCTAAAGAACAAAAAATTGCAGTTCGTATGACAGAGCATTCAATCGCTAAAGCTATATGTGATCATTGGCATGGTGCGATTGTTTCAACGAGTGCGAATCCACATGGCTTACCAAGCGCCAAAACTGCTAAGGAAGTAGATGATTACTTTGGTAACAAAATTTCATATGTTTTTGACGGTCCAATTGGCAGTCGCAATAAACCAAGTGATATTTTTGACCTTGAAACAAATCAACAACTAAGGTAAAAACACTTCTATTGCCGCCAATCACGCCCATGGATGTAATTAAACTCTTTTACGCTAGATCTTACTGGTGTTATGTCTATACCACCTCTACGCATAAAATTAGCCTGGATATATAACTTATCGGGCTTTAAACTCATTGTAATATCCGAAAAGATGCTATCAATACATTGCTCATGAAAACTTTGATGATTACGATACGATAATAAGTACGCAAGTAAACTTTTTTTATCCCAAGAAGCACCATGATATTCGATCAATACTGTCGCCCAATCAGGCTGATTTGTAACTAGACAATTAGCTCTAAAGAGCTGCGTATATAACTTTTCAGTTTTTTGACCAGATTGTAGATCTAATTTTAGCATTTGGGCAGTTGGCGTCGTATGAGCATCCAGTTGATCAATATTTAACTGGTCTATTGAAAACCAATCTTTGAATGGAAGTGAATCGATATTAGATGGGAAAGGGGGATAAGAAATATCAAGTTCAAAATCATTACCTATAATTACAGCCAAATCTTTTTTTATGGTCTGATAAACTGATTCGTCGCTATCAAATATATGATTGTTTAAAGAATTTAAATAAAGTTTCAAAGATTTTGACTCAACGACTTGTTTACTATTTGTATCAAGTTTAAAAGTAAGTGTTGCAACCTTCGGCAAACCAGAGGGTTGCAAAAATGAAACCTCGTACGCTTGCCAAACATCATAGCCAAAAAAACTCAAATGACTTAGCTTGTCTCTAGAACTTGAGCGATTAATTGGTTGAAGTAGCTTTGGGTTATAGGCATCAATCACCACTGAACTTTCATGGAGCCACTTTAAACCATCATCTTGCATAAACATTATCCTTAAAAAATAAAAAATATATCATTTATTAACTACTTAAACAACTTTTGATTATTTCTCAACTGTTTCGCTAACTGAATATATTGTTCTACGCTAAGTTGCTCAGGCCTTAGTTCTGGATTGATATTTAATGCATTTAACGCATCAATAGAAAAAAACTTTGATAGTCCGTGTTTGCACTTTTTACGACGTTGACTAAAGGCTGCGGCAGTAACAACTTTTAAATACGCTAATACATCATTTGAGCACAATGCTTTTGCTAATGGTGTCAACCTAATGATGGATGATTGTACTTTTGGTGGTGGATCAAATGACTCTGGCGAGACGTTTAATAGTGGCTCAACGGTAAAATACGTTTGGAGAATAATGCTAAGCCTACCAAAATCTTTTTTTCCAGGCTGTGCCATCGTTCTATCTGCAACTTCTTTTTGCATCATTAAAACAGCTTGTTTGATGTTTATTTGAGACTCTACCCAAAGACACATTAATTCACTGGCTATGTTGTAGGGTAAATTTCCAACAATGACATCATCAGACTTTAAACCTTGCCATGGATAAAGTAACGCGTCTTGATTAATGATAGATATGTTTTTTTCACTATATTTTTTTTTAAGCCAACCACACCAACGATCATCGAGTTCAATGGCGTTTACTTTTAAACCATGTTCAAGAAGACAATGGGTTAATGCACCTGCTCCAGGCCCTATTTCAAATACTTTATGATCTTTTGGCAATCCAATAAAATCAATGATTTTTTGTAAAACAATTTGATCCTTTAAAAAATGCTGACCAAGGCTTTTATTTTTTCGATACAAACATGTTCCTTAACTAAAAAACTGAATGTATGCAGAATCGTGTAGACGTTTCATCCAATGATTGATTGTTTCATCGGCTTTTTGCGATAAAATTGCATTACCTGCCTCTGCTTCAGATATTGCCTTTGGTAATTTTCTCTCACGGTACCAAATGACATGATAACCATTATCTAATTTAAATGGCCCAATGACAGAAGGTGGTTTTTGGGCAAGGAGTTTTTTATAAAAAACTTCGGGGATAGACTCTTTATTTGTGTCAGCAAATGGTGTTCTGATCACAAAAGATTTTATCGAATCAGGAATTTTTGTATGCTCTTTTATCCCTTTCTGCAATCTATTTGCATGGTCCAATTGCTGTTGTGAGGTTAAATGTTCTTTATTTATTCGATAATCATTGAATTGATAAGTGGTATTTGCTTGCTGCTCAGTACTGATGTGATGAGCTATCATTTTAGGTGTAATTTTAATGGTATCTCTAACAACCATTTCCTGAACAAGGTGACTAGTGATATTCTTTTCTACATGCGCTTTAAATTGATCAAGTGAAATATTGAACTCATTGAGGTGTTTAACAAAGGCATCATCATCCATATGCATGGATGACTGAATCTTTGTTAGCGTGTTATTAACCATTTCATCGGTAGCTTTAATATGTTGGTTTTTGGCGACACCCAGAATCAAGGCTTGGTCGACCATGAGTGATATCTGCTGTTTTTTTAGATCATTAGCCACATAATCTCTTTTATCGTCAGGGATTGATGCCAAAGTAGCTTGCATGAATTCATTTACATCATATTGGGTTATAGCATCGTCATTAACAACCACCACCACTTTATCAACATCGCCTGCAAACGAAAGATTGATACTTAAAAAAGTAATCAAGAAAAAGACTATTCGATTCATATTACATATCTCCTATGTTTGATTTTAATTGCCTCATTAGATGGAAGCAAGTATTTCTTCCCCATGATAATCTTTATTAACATTTATAATGGGTCTTGATGAGAAACCCTTTAAGAATAATTCAATGGATGCATACCATTGATAATCGTCATCAGAAACAGTACTGTCGGTACTTGTTCCAATATATCTTCGACCAAAATTAATATTGGTTAACCAACAGCATGTGTCATAATTAGAACCTATCTCATAACTAAAAAACCGATCATCTTTGAAGTCTTTAACTATGGCTCCATTGATAGTTAAGAATTTAGTAATATACCATGATTGTTTAATCCCCAGTCTTGACAAATAATCAGTTTTCTCACCAGATGAATCGTCCTGTTGCCTTAAATCGTATGCGTATCTGATAACCCAGTCACTTTGTAAAAAATCTTTAAACGATAAATTAGCACCCACATTACGAAAGCTTTTTAGAGATGTATCATAGTTAGCATTGGCATTGACTGCCATCCCACCTTGATCGCCTGAGAAATTAATTACCAATGGGTTATACGCATGAGACCCATCATCACAGTCCTGATTTAAACATAACCTTGGCGACTCTAAATTAATCTGCTTACCCATTTCAAACTCATAAACACCTTTGGCTACTCGATACATAGTGGACAAACTTAAAACAACCGCATTTTCATCACCAACCCGGTCAACACCATCAAATCTGCGTGCTGAAAATAACGAACTTAAATTACTATTTGATTTAACACTAGCATCGATAATTGGATAATCATATTGTGATCGATACGGGACATATACATAAAACACCTTAGGTGTAAGTGTTTGATAAAAATTTGCACCCTTCTTTTCAAAAAAAAGACCTGCCTCCGATGAAAAAGTTGGGATTGCTGACGATTCGGTTTTCACATTATCACTATTGTAGTAACGAATGATTTCTGCAAATTTATTACGCCAAAACCCATATGGCTTCATGATACTATTTTCAAAGCTAACACCACTGACAACACGATTAATTGAGGCGTCAAATGCGCCTTGATTGCTGCTTTGCACATTATAATAATGCCCGGCTTCTAAACTTGTCACTAACTGCCATGTTGGATTTAAAGACAAAGTATTTGGTATCAGGAATAATACTTCGCTATTTGGAATAACACTTGAATCTGTTACGAAATCGTTCTTATATTTAACAACGTCCAAAGATGCGCTACCCCATTGACCAACTTGGTCCATAGATACTCTTTCAATAGGATGAAGCGTATCAAGGATATAAAACGTATTTCCGAAATCTCTAAACCAATTTGAATCGCTGAAACGAGTGATATCTAATCCAATTGTATTACCGGACCAAGGTATGTATTGATGTTGCCAAGATGCTTGGAAACGTCTTTTTTCTTCCCTTTCATCCCAAATAACTTCAGAACCAAATTTTCCATTTTGATCAGGTGTTAAGTACCTAAAAAGTTGATTAAACCCAAAACTACCTTTTGTAAATAAGATAGGGGCAAAAACCAAGTCATAATTAGAAGCTAGATTGAAGTAATATGGCTGCTTATACATGAAGCCATACTCTCTAGTATAATTAACTTCTGGTTTTAAAAGCCCGCTTTTTCGCCCAGATGTAATGAAAGAGAAAAACGGAAACTTAAATAATTCTGTACCATTCAATGACAAACCGGGGTTATCCAGTGTTATTAAATTTTCATCAGGATAATAGGTCATATTTTCTGATGTCATTACCCAAGTAGGATTGGACGGTGGGCAAAAAGAGAGATTGACATCTTTAAAATAAAATATCTTATTGTTTGATCTATTTAGCTTGAGTGCTTCACCCCAAGCAATATTATCTAAAGCGCCTAACCTATAGTTTAAATTTTTCAAAAACAATCTATCATTTGAAATTTGATAGTTGCCTGTTTTTGCTGTAGCAATAAAATCTTCTTCCTGGTATGAGGTCAAATCGAGGAAGGCCATACTTTTTAATTTGTTATTTTTGTCCACGGTTAGTAATGCATTCTCAGAAAACATCTTAACCCCGTCCTGATTAAGCGTCACTTGTCTTAATTTAGCTTCTTTTCCTAAATATAATTCACTTTCTTTTTCTGTGGTAATGATGGTCTGATTATCTGGCAAATGCTGCAAATCTGTAGACAATGGCAAAAATGTACCTGCACAGGCTGAATGATCTGGCTGCCATAAAAGCTCATCGTATAGCCCAGCATACGCCTGTCCGAAAAAGAGAAAACCTATTAGATATTTATGCCACACCTAAAAATAATAACCAATGCATCTATCATCCACAAGCCTATCTTGACCTTAGATACAATTAATGATAATTTAGCCTATTAAATGTTAACTGTTACAATCAAAAATCAATTCGAATCTGCAGTCAAATTATATGGCTACGAAGGTGATTGCGCCAATATTCATGGGCACACTTACCAAGTTTCTGTTTCGTTTTACAATATTGATACAAAGGCTGATATGGTTGTAGACTATTATGAAGCAAAAACATGGGTGGAAAAGGCCATTGCACCATTGGACCATCGTTTTATCAATGAGGTAAAACCATTTGATAAACGCAATCCAACCACAGAAAACATTGCTAAATGGCTATTCGAACAAATTAATAAATTAACAACAAAAGATGTCAATATATCAGACGTCACACTTTCAGAGAACAATGCTTTTTCAGTAAAATATGCACCAGACCTTAAAAATACATGAAATTTTCACATCCATTCAAGGAGAGGGTCCATTTTCGGGCTTACCAACAACTTTCATAAGATTAACTGGCTGTCCTTTACGATGCCAATACTGCGATACCGCATATGCATTTAAAGGTGGCGAAAATATGTCCATAGATGCCATACTCTCAAAATTAAAAGCATCTCATACTACATATGTTTGTATTACAGGTGGGGAACCATTAGCACAAAACTTAGTCCATCAATTGATCACTTCATTATGTGATTTAGCATATGATGTTTCAATTGAAACCAGTGGTAGCCTTTCAATTGCCAAAGTGGATGAACGTGCAACCTGTATTATGGATTTGAAAACACCTGGCTCTAATGAGGAAAGTAAAAACGATCTCAATAATCTTGATATTTTAAGGTCTCATGATCATATTAAGTTTGTCATTTGTGATGAAAATGACTTTTTATGGTCGAAAAAAATGGCCTCTTCATTAAATTTAAAGCATAATCAAATATGGTTTTCACCTGAACACACCAGTTTATCAGCGACAACGTTGGCAGATTGGATGATAGACGCAAAAATACCATATAGACTTCAAATTCAACTTCACAAATACTTATGGGGCGACATTGCAGGTAAATAAAACTTTAATCGTAAACGAACATGCCAAACTAGCAACGGTCATCTGGCTTCATGGGTTAGGTGCTTCACCCTATAATTTTACTTTTTTTGGCTCATTGTTTCCTGATATAAAGTGGATTCTACCTTGTGCGTCGAGCCGTTTTGTCACAATTTATCAACAAGAATCACCAGCTTGGTTTGACATCAAATCTTTCAATAGGCAAGATGACCCTGCTATAACAGGCATTTTAAAAACACATAAAGCATTGGAAGAGATACTGTTAATGGAAGATAGTCATTCAATATTTTTAGGTGGTTTTTCTCAAGGGGCGGCACAATCCCTTTATTCTGGGCTAAATGGTTTTGAAGATAAAATCAAAGGCATCATTGCTATGTCTGGCTATTGCCCCTTTGTGTTCAAAAAAAACAGTGCGCCACCAACACTGATCATGCATGGTAATAACGATGAAGTAATCCCATGGCAATTGGCGAAATCATCTTATTCAGAGTTAATGAAGCAATCCTCTGTATCAAGTTTTTTACTACCCTGTGCTCATGAGTGGCATCCCGATATGAAACATCACATGACAACATTCATTAAGAATACAGTCTAAATAGAAGATTTCATCTATACTCTAGTCATTCATGCAGTTTAAATGAGGTCTGATATGAAAGAATTGACAATACGTGGATGTTTTTTAGCAAGTTTAATAACCATTATATTTACTGCTGCAAATATGTATCTAGGATTGAAAGTTGGTATGACTTTCTCATCAGCTATACCAGCTGCAGTGATATCAATGTCTATTTTAAGACTAGTGAAGAATTCATCTATTCTTGAAAATTGTATGGTTCAAAGCTTTGCATCAGCAGCAGGCACGTTGACAACTGTAATCTTTACATTACCAGGGTTAGTGATGATCGGATACTGGCGTGGTTTTGATTATCTAGAGACAAGCATTATTTGTATGATAGGAGGGATCTTGGGTGTCCTTTTCAGTATACCGCTACGTAGAGCCTTAGTTGTGGAAAGTGAACTACCATACCCGGAAGGTGTTGCTGCGGCGGCGGTACTTAAATCGGGCAATGATAATGGTGCATCTCAAAATAGTGATGCAACCGTGAAAGATATTTTAAATGGCTCGTTCTTATCTGCATTATTTATTTTTTTCAGTAATGGCATCGGCGTATTTACTAATACCATCTCATATTTTACAAAAGTATTTGGTGCCATATTTGGTTTTAGTATTAGCCTGTCTCCTGCCTTAGTTGGTGCTGGATATTTAATTGGTTTACGGATATGTTTAAACATGCTTTTTGGGATTATATTGAGCTGGTTATTTTTTGTACCCTATTTTTCTATTGAGTTTGGAAATGACTCTGGAATGCCACTAGATGCAATAGCAAATGAAATTTGGGCAACCAAAGTTCGCTTTATCGGTGTTGGCACCATCGCTGTGGCCTCTATCTGGACTTTCTTAAAATTATTAAAGCCAGTAGCGAAAGGCATCATTCAATCCATCAGTCAATATCAAGGTCATTTAAGTTATGGTAAAGTCGATCGCACTGATAAAGATATCCCATTATTTCATGTTATGGGTTCGATCGTATTTTTGCTTTTTCCACTTGCAGCCATCATAGGTCTTTTTATATCTGAAGAAAATCTACCAATGAGTATTTCTGCAACCATCAACCTGGTTTTAATATCTACATTATTTGCTATTATGGTAGGTTTTATTATCTCAGCGGTCTGTGGCTACATCGCTGGGGTAACAGGCTCTTCTAATAGTCCTATTTCTGGAGTAAGTATCATTGCAATCATTTTGTCTTCTATCATGATTGATTGGTTTCTAAGCCATCAAATAAAGAGCTATGCATCTCACCATTTTGATACAATGGTCATAGGCGTTAGTCTATTTATCACTGCAAGCATTATAGCCATGGGTTCAGTCTCAAATGACAATTTACAAGATCTTAAAACAGGGTCTTTAGTTAAAGCAACGCCCTGGAAACAGGAAGTTGCGCTAATTTTTGGTGTCATTGTTGGCGCTTTAGTGATTCCACCCATCATGGAGATCATTTATCAAGCATATGGTTTTGTTGGTGCACCTTTACCTCGCCCAGATATGAACCCTCAAAACCAACTAGCGGCACCTCAAGCAGCTTTATTAACTTCGATTGCTAAAGGCATTATCCAGCATGATATGCCTTGGAACTTAATTATGATTGGGATCGTCATTGCATTAATATTAATTTTATTTGATTTGTTTTACTTAAAGAAAAATAAATATACAAGATTATCTATCGTATCAATCGGGATTGGCACGTATTTACCTATTGAAACAGTATTAACACTAGTGATAGGAGGCATAGTTAGTCATTACTGTAGACAAGCTTTGTTACCACTCGCTAAGATTCGAACAAAAAAAACAACTTTAGAAATGATTTCCCGTAAGGGTTTATTGATTGCATCCGGCTTTATTGTTGGAGAATCCCTTATTGGTGTTTTTATTGCAGGGGCAATTGCTTACAGTGGAAAAGCAAAACCTTTTTCAATGAGCGATAGTAGCTTTGATGGTTATGCCACAGTACTTGGCTGCTTTTTCTTTTTATGGCTAATTATATGGATGTATAAACAACAAAAGCGCATTATTACCAAAATAATTGAATAACTAGAGACTATACCTGATAAACATCATAGCGTGTTGTCTTGCCTTTAATCATATATGTTGGCTTCTGGCTAGATATTGACTCAGCATACAGTGGTCTTTTCACAACAACTTTTGATCTGGTAAATGCCAATGATAGGTTAAACATGTTAGTCATCTCTTCAACTTTAGCTAGACTCTTAAGAAGCGATGCATTAGCTTTAACTTCACCTTTAAATTTTTTCTCAAACATAGGGTCAAGATAAATGATATCAGGACGAACCCTGAATGAAGGCCAATGATTCATTAATGACATAGAACAACCGAAACCAACACTTAAATGCTCTTTACCATACCAGTCTTTTTCTTTTGATCGGGCATACATGTTCGCGAGCAAGGCAAAAATTTGTGGGTTTTTTTCACATGCAATTACTCGGCAACCACCCAATGACATTAAAAAAGCATCGTAACCAAGTCCTGCACAAGCATCTAGAACAAGTGGTGAGCCATCTAAGCGACCATAAATGGCTTTGAGCAACTGATGATTTCCTTTTGTCATTCCTTTTTGATGAAATGGAAGGTATTTATCAAACCAATTAATTTGTTTCTTACAATTATTCTGTGACCAGTACAAATTTGACTTAACTTGCTCGATGATTGGGGTATGTACTTTATGTGATTTTAACCAAACAAGCCAATCAGTCATAAGATTAAATTGAAATTAAAAAATAATGATCTATAAGCATGGCAATGTATAATAATGCCAGATAGACAATACTATATTTAAACAATTGCATTGCAACAGCATCGCTGTGAGTTTTGTATAATTTATAAGCAAGATACATAAACCAGGCATTTAAATAGAACATAGCCGATGCATACACCAACCCTGAAAGACCTATTAATATAGGGAGTATCGTTGAAAGAACCATTAGTACTGAATATAGAATTATTTGAATGTAGGTAAATTTTTTGCCATGTGTCACAGGTAGCATCGGGATTTTCGCTCTAGCATAATCTTTTTGGCGACATACGGCTAAAGCCCAAAAGTGGGGTGGTGTCCAAGTATATATGATCAAAACCAAACACCAGGCTTGAGCGGTTATTTCATTGGTGACTGCCGTCCAGCCAAGTAGTGGTGGCAAAGCACCATTAAGTCCACCTACAACAATATTCTGGGGCGTCAAATGCTTTAAGTAACAAGTGTATATCCATGCATAGCCAATCATACCAGTAAGACAAATTAAAGCCGTTAATGCGTTAACAAAAACATATAAAACAAGGGTGCCTAGTACCATTAAAACCAATGCCAACAACCAAGCTTCATTCACTGAAACAGACTTTGTAAGTAATGGTCTTTTCTGGGTACGTTGCATTTTTTCGTCAATGGGTGTTTCAACCAGCTGATTAAATACGCCCCCCGATGCTGCCACACAACCAATTCCAAAAAGGGCTTGTAGCATAATAATTGGCTTTAAATGGTCGGCTAATAACATGGCAACTGCAGCAGATAATAGCATTAAAGCAACGACTCTAAACTTACATAGCACAAGGCATTCTTTTATTTTTATAGAATGTAACATTACTGATATCTTGCTTTCATATACCATGCAACACTGACGAGAAGCAGTGTAAGTCCTACAGCATTATGCAATACTGCCAAAGAGACAGGTAAATACCACCATACATTTAAGACGCCAAGTAACACTTGTAGAGCTAAAATGGAGAGTACTGTATAAGGCCAAAATCGATTTATACCTGAATAGGATAAAGATTTAAAAGCTGTAATTACGAAGAAAAACACTACAAAAAATGCATAATATCGATGAGCCATATGCACTGCCATTCTTGCACTATGTGTCATTACGCCACCTTGATAATTAGCCCCCCACTTTGGAAATGTAGTAAACCCAGATATGAAATCCATCTTAGGTATCAGTGAGCCTTCACAATATGGAAATGTCGCACAAACTGTTCCTGAATAAGTGGCACTGGTCCAGCCACCAAGTACAATTTGAAAAGCCAATAGGAAAATCCCTACCCTTATCCACTTAGCTACAGAAGGCATTTGAGGCGTAAAGATTTTTCTGGGTTTAATACTATCAAAAAAAAGCCAGGCCATAATTGAAGTCAGCATCATCCCACCCAATAAATGCCCCATCACGACTACTGGATGCAACTTCAAAGTAACTGTCCACATACCCAGTGCACCCTGAAAAAGTACCAGAGCAATTAATGCGATTGATAATGATTTCTTGAACCAATCTTTTTCAGAAAAATATAACTTAATAGCAGTAAAAATTATGATGCCACCAAATAAAGATGCAGCGTATCTATGAATCATTTCAAGCCATGCTTTGTATGGAGATGCAGGGACATCCAAGGGATACTGAATTAATGCTTGAGAAAGCTCCGCATCACTAAAGGGCGCAGTTACTTCTCCGAAACAGCCGGGCCAATCAGGGCAACCCAGACCAGCATCACTGATTCTGGTAAATGCTCCAAGAAAAACTGTTATGCAACCCCATAACATTAATGAAAAGTATAAGTATGTTTTTCCTGGATTTTGCATCAACCTAACCTAGAAAATTTTAACAATTTTTTTAGGTCTTGGCTTATTTTTCTGGGGTCGACGTCACCTTTATAACTCATTACAATTTGCCCACGTGGGTCAATAATCAAAATATCGTCTTGATGAATGTTTTGCCTAATTTGATTCATTTTCTTCTTCGTCACAACAACTGTATCCTGACTTTGAATAGGCTTTAGTGCCACCATGGCTGTTTTAACCCTTTGTTGATTTTTGCCAGTTGCAATTTTCAATCTCTCAAGAAGATACATTTGCCCTTGACAATTAGAATCGCAATTAAAGTTTGCAACTCTCGCAAGATACCACTTAGGTGCTTCGTTTTTGAATTTATTAGTTTGGATATAAACAGAATTATCTAGTAAGTTACCTTTTTGTAACGTTGGATTAGAATGTCCATAAAACTGCCAAAAACCAGCAAACAACACAGGTGCCACGCTTAAAACGAGGCATATAATAAAGAATTTTTTCGCTCTGTAAGTCATTTCTTTATATAAATATATCCAATTACAACCACTAAAGCAAGCAAATAGAACTGAATTGCATACCCATAGTGTCGTGCAACAGAGATGCCTGGCAATGTTGTGAGTGTTTGATAATACGTCAAACTTTGATCTACAACTACCTCATAGGGTAAAACATTTTTATTCGTAAGTTTGGAAAAAAACTTTGCATCTAAACTGACAATTAATCCAAAATTATCCAAAAAATTCAGAGGATACTTTTCATCTATTAAAATATAAGGTAACGGCCGTATAACCCCGATTAAATAATTTTTTTTTATATTCTTTTTTAATTTACTTTTTTGGTCATTGGGTAGCCAACCTTGATTTACAATCAAACAGTCATTTTTTTGACAAAATATACCATAAACTTGCATTCCCAATTGATTATCCTTTATGACGTTTTGTTTCAAATACTCATGGGACAGCCAATAACCATCGGATAATAAAATTTTTTGATACTGTGAAACTTTTTTTTGACTTAACGATTTGATCGATATACTTTTTGGCGCTTCAGATAAACTTAGCAAAATACTCTTTTTTTCATCTGCACGCTGTAGTTGCCAAAAACCGAGATAGATAAAAAAACATACAACAAAACAAACACAGAGTGTAAATAGATCAAAATGATGATGATTAAGTAATTTTTTGACACGAGCCACACATTCAAACCTATCAATATTCCCTTACCATTTCAATCTTTGAAATTAGGGTTTATACTACGAAGATGTATAAGTTGTTTATTATTATTTTGCTGTTGTTAGCTATTTTAAGCTTGGCAAGTGCATTGTTTGTTATGTTTAATACAAAAATTGATCGACGTGAGATGGCCAAGGCGCTGAGCTTTCGGGTTGCGTTTTCAATATCTTTGTTTGGATTGCTTTTCTTAGGGGCCTATATGGGATGGATTACACCACATGGCATTTACCCAGTTTAAACCCTATTTTACGTGCAATTTGCAATTATCTATGGTAGAACTAAAACCAAGTAGGTATTATATCAAATGCAAGGGTTAATCACTTTTTCTTTTACTGGTTATCTTATATACACAATGGTAGTGACTCACATTACCATCATGGCTGTAACTATTTATCTTCACCGCCATCAATCTCACAGAGCTATTGAGCTTGCACCACTAGCAAGTCATTTTTTTCGTTTCTGGCTTTGGCTAACTACAGGCATGAAAACAAAAGAGTGGGTTGCCGTACACAGATGTCATCATGCGCGAGTGGATACTGAGGCTGACCCACACAGTCCTGTAACTCAAGGCATCCATACAATATTATGGAAAGGAGTTATTCCCTATAGAAATGCTGCTTGCCAGGCAGAGATACTTGAAAAACACGGCGCAGGCACACCTAATGATTGGATAGAGAATAATCTTTATTCTAAATACTTTTTTGTTGGCATTTTATGTCTTCTAGTGTTTAACTTTATTCTCCTTGGATTACCAGGATTACTTATTTGGATTGTTCAAATGACCTGGATTCCTTTTTTTGCTGCAGGCGTAGTCAATGGCATAGGTCACTATTTTGGTTATCGCAATTATGATACTGCTGATTACTCCACGAACTTTTTTCCTATTGGCATCATTATCGGTGGAGAAGAACTTCATAACAACCACCATGCTTTTCCATATGCCGCCAACTTGTCTAGAAGGTGGTTTGAACTTGACATAGGATATCTTTATATCAAGTTATTTGCTTTCCTTGGGCTTGCCAAAATAAAATATACAGCTTCAAGACTGAATTCCCCCATCCCAAATACTGATAATTGGGGCTTAAAACAAATCAATCAATATAAACTTTATCTTTTAAGTGCTTTTGACACTTCAGTAAAAAAAGTAATACTCGAACGACATAACTTGCCGAGGCGACTAAAAAAAATAATATTAAAATCCCAACATAGATTGTCCAATAAAGAATTAACAAAGTTGTTAGCCATATGCAATGAAAACCCTCAATTGAATAAAGTGGTTGAATTAAAGAATAGTTTATACAATATTTTACATAATTCACCCGTACCTAAGAAGATTAGATTGCTAAAAGATTGGTGTAGATCCTGTCAAGAATCCAAAATAAATTGTTTAATTGAATTTTCAACTTGGTTACAATCTACTATTGGAGACAAGCAACATGTTTAAACCATTTATTATTATCACCTTGATTTGTTCGTTAGCATTTTCAGATGACGCACAAAACAAAACAGTGTCCAACGATAGTCAACTGAAACAGTTTCCTATCATTAGTGATGACGTTGTTTATTTACCGAGCGCAAACCGCTACATTTACTCAACCGACAAGTTATTAACTAACAATCACCAATATAAACCCCAAGCAATCCCAATTTTAAACAAAATTGTACCACTTGCTATGAAAGCACGCGTCGTTAACATATATGGCTTTACTAATGAGTCTTTGAAAGGCCCCATTGGCATAAAAACCAGTGGTGAGCAAGCACAGATGATTGCCGATTATTTATGGTCACAAGGGATTCAACTTGAAAAGATGAATATTCGTGGCATGGGCTACCAAGAGCCTCGTATTAATTCGTCCAATGATGTCGAACAACACTTTTTTAATCGTAGAATTGAGATTGATTTAATCCCATGAGGTTCACCATGTTTGCAAACCGGATTTTAATATTATTAAGCATGTTAGGCTTATCGCTCTGTTATGCTGACAGCCATAAGGTCACGGATGTTATCTGTAGTGGCAATACATCTCTTTTTGTCGATGGTAAAGAACCAATCAATAATAACCTTGATGCCAAAAACATTATCGTTGAGGACGGTGTAATGATCATCTCTGGTGGTAATTGGCATATTAACATCCCCAAAAAGATTAACAGCTTGTCCCTACATGACAATTGCCAATTCAAGGCCAAGCATTGGGATGGCCACATATCAAATTTTATTCATAACTCAAAAAATGATGCAATCATGGATGGCTTTTTCAATATTGACAAATTATTAAAAACTGGTAGTGGCCGATTATTTATTTATTGGTTAAATGACAATGACGATTTTGTTGCTACTGTTGAGGCTGGTAAAGTCTATATAGCAGGGCAGGTAAAAAGATTAATTTTACAAACCACTGGAAATAGTCACTTTGATGGCCAGCACTTGATCTCAAGACGTGTGCTCCTAAAAGCTGCTGATCAAAGCACAGCTCAAGTGCATCCAGTACATGCGTTAACTGTATTTAGTATTAACCAAAGCCATGTTGGCTATGTCAGGCCTGTATCATACAGTAATCTTTCAAGCATTGATGAAAGTAGCATTGTCATGGAACCATTCAGACAAGACTAAACACACAAACTATTTATGTCAGAACTAAAACAAAAATGGCAATACGTTGGCCAAAATTATGGTTTTCGCGTTAAAGTACCACAAGCTTTAGCAACCACTTTTGATCCTTTAGATCATAATGACCCACTCACAAAGCAATTCATTCCGCATAAATTAGAAGACTCTAAGGAAGGCTGCATAGATCCGCTAGAGGAACATTCTCTAATCCAGCATGGTATTATCCAAAAATACAAACATCGTGTCTTAATCACGACAACTGGGGCCTGTGCCGTTCATTGTCGATACTGCTTTAGAAGACATTTTCCTTATGAAGCTAATAGTATTTTAAAATCACTCGATCAATTAGCCCAATTCCTTCAAGAGCATCCAGACATAAATGAAGTTATTTTAAGTGGTGGCGACCCATTGATGCTAAAAAATCACCACCTCGAAACCATTTTTAATGTGTTAAAACAATCAGAAAATGTTCGCATAGTTAGATTTCATACTCGCATACCAACCGTAAAACCAGAAAGAATAGATATTGGCTTCCTAAAGCTCATTAAGCAGTATTCAATGTTTCAATGGGTCATCGTCACGCACATTAATCATGCAAATGAATTCAACCAACTCAATAAACAAGCCATCAAAAAATTACTTGCACTAAAAATAACATTACTCAATCAATCAGTACTCCTAAAAGGCATTAATGATTCTTGCGAAACACTCAAAGAACTTTCATTAAAGTTATTTAATGTTGGGATACTGCCATACTACCTTCACCAACTCGACCCTGTGAAGGGTGCGATGCATTTTGCAGTAGACATTGACAAAGGCAAGCATATCATGAAGTCATTACAAGCTGTACTCCCAGGCTACCTAGTACCTAAATATGTTCAGGAACAACCTGGTATGCCAAATAAGACAATATTATGAATCCAGATATAAAAAAACTATTGTTAGCGGGTATAGAAAATGCAGTGAAAGAATATCAGTGGCTTAAAGATTATGCCAATTCTGATAAACAACTATCACAATGGGTTGAAGCGCGCGCTATGGGCAAACCACTGGCTTATATTTTAGGTCACGTTGATTTCTACGGCCTTAATCTTATTGTCAATGAACACGTGCTTATTCCGCGTTTTGAGACCGAAGAACTCGTTGACATCATTGTTCAACGTACTTCAAAAGATGATATTTTTAATATACTTGATTTGGGCTGTGGCTCTGGCGCAATTGCACTTGCCTTAAAAAAAAACTTACCAAAGTCAAATCTATTTGCAATAGATTTCAGCATGAATGCTTTAACAGTAGCGCTAGCAAATCAAGCAAAGTATCCAGAGCTCAAAATTCATTGGATACATAGCCATTGGCTCGATGCCATTAACCTCAACAATATTGATATTATTGTATCAAATCCACCTTATATTGAGCAAAATTGGCATGATCCCTCTATCAATTATGAACCAAAAATAGCATTATACAGTGGTATGGATGGTCTAGAGGATATTAAGGCAATAATAAAACAGTCATGTTGTTTTAAACATCTCCATATCTGGTTTGAACATGGTCATAAACATGACCTTGCAAAAATTGTAGGTTCCTCGTGGAACATTGAAAAGTTATATGACCATAGTGGCTCACAAAGATTTACGCATTTAAGTTGTAACAAAAAAAATGTTTAATCCATCAAAAAAAATCACTAAAAAAGATATTCAAGAGCTTTACTACATCACAGATATAGAAAATGTTCCAAGCATATTGGACAAAGGGATCCTTTCTCATAACACAGTTAAAGACATCCCTCATGTAGACATATCTAACAAAGAGATTCAAGGGCTCAGAGAAAACAAGTTAGTTCCTCTTAACACAACAGGCAATAAGCTTCCACTTTGGTCTTTTGTATGCTTGTTTGCCCAACCACACAATGCCATGATGTATGTCTCAAGACATAAACATATTTGCGTCATACGATTAGATAAAAATATTTTAGAACAAGATGATGTAATCATCACAGATCGTAATGCTAGCTGTCAAAACGCAACATTTGCAAAAGCAAGTGACTGGGTACTAACCAATGAAACGGCACGATGCTTATATTCAAGGCAATCTTTGCCAACAATGACCAATCAAATCACACATCATGACTATAAGTCCATAAGGCAACTAGAGATACTTTGTCCACAAAAAGTTGCACAAAAATATATCTTAGGTTTTTTTGTAAAACAAAAAGAGCACATGGAAAAAGTATTAAAAATGGTTACTAATAAATTACTGTCGTTATCAGTTATTATAAATGATAATATTTTCTTCTTAGGCAAAACAACAAAATTAAAAACGTTTATGCCACTTACATTTAATGCTATCAACGACGACATCAAAGATAATCAACCTGTTACAGAAGAGAGTGAGGATTGCACAATCGTTGATGAGATAATTACTTTATCTTTATAATAAAAGCTTTTAATTTTCTTTTATCATCAAAGTTTCCTGAAAAAAACTTGATTCAGTTGACTCAGCGGTATGTCTAAAATATGAGGGAATGATTAATTTTGATACATTTTTTTTGATATGTCTTTCTAAGCTATGATTAATGATACTTTCAGTTAAACTTTTATCAGCAACAGCCATTTCATCATCTGATGAAAATAAAGATGTTTTTATCAACAATTTAGATATTTCTTTGTGACCTTTGATTAACGACATATGCAAAGGTGTATAATCCAATGCACTTCTTTCATTTAGCTTTGCTTTTATTTTGGTGTTTGAGCCAGAATGAACCAATAGTTTTACTAAAGCAACGTCACCCTTTAAACATGCCATATGAAGAGGCGTGAGCCCCATGTGGTTTGTTATATCCTTATTTGCACCTGCCTCTATTAAGAAACTGACAAGACTGGATTGATTTGCTCTGACAGATAAATGCAGCAAGGTATTTCCCTGCCAATTTTGTTCATTGATATTTTTTCCATCCCGTAACATTATTTTTATGTTATTTATGCAACCATTTTCGACAGCTTGCAAAATGCTTCGATCATTATTATTTTCATTTTTTACACTCAGTTTATTTAAAGGTTCCATCATTATTCCTTTTGTAATGTTATTAAATTTGTAAGCTAGATTAAAGTTAAAGTCTCTTTAAAACTTTAACCAATATAACACAATAAATATTATCTAAAGCTTAAAGAAAAAAAAACTGAAAATTTTTACTAAATAACGTTAATTTTTAGACTTTCTGAAGTCTGTCTTATCGTTTTCGAAAAGGCGCTTCACAATAGGATTAAATATCGTAATTTTTGATGATGTTTTTTTATAATAGGATTCAATTAATTTAGCTATTTGTGTATGACCGCATATCTTTGCAAAACCAATAGAACTCTTAACATCTAAATCGTAACTTTTTCTTTCGGCTTCTTCTAAAAACAATTTAACAATTTTTAATGTTCCTGTTTCTATTGCTAAATAGAGAGGTGTATTGCCTTCGTTATCTTGCATAAAAATATTTACTTTAGACTGTATTAATGTCTCAACAATATCAGGTTGCCCACGTAATACTGCAATATGAAGCGCCGTATAACCACGACAATTTTTCCGATCTTTACAAACATTCTTTTGTATGAGCATTTTCAAAATTGGCAACTCTCCTCTAGACGCTGCATATGTTAATGCTGTATCTTTATTGTTGTCGGTGCATTCTAAATTTGCACCGCTGTTTATCAAAGAAGTCGCTATCTCCCAGCTTCTACCTAATATTGCTAAATGTAATGGCGTATAGCCTTGACGAGTTTTGGAATTTTTGTCTAAATTAGCATTTATTAATAAATTAAATATAGCATTTTGCTTTTTAAATGCAGCCATATGAAGGGATGTCCAACCATCATTGTTTTGAGCATCTTTATTAGCCCCCCTTGCCAAAAATAATTTAACCAACTCTATATGACCAAATTGGACAGCATAATGGAATGGAGTCATGCCATTTTCATTTTGTGCATTCACGTTTAATTTAGCTTCGACAAACATCATCACCACCTCTAGATGGCCTGCTTTGACTGCAGTATGTAATGGTGTGTTACCACTTAAATCACAAATATTTATATTTACATTATTAGACATTAATAATCTGATCAGATTAATATCTCCGTTTTTTACTGCTATTTGAAAAGGTGTTAAACCTTTTTTAGTAATGACATTTTTTTCAACACCTATATTCAATAAAAATAATACAAGCGCTTGACGATTTCTATCTACGGCATAATGAAATGGTGTGTAAGCTTCGCTATCCTTTATTTCTACATCAGCGCCTTTTTCAATAAGTAATTTAACTATATCAACATGGCCCATGATAGAGGCGATATGTAGAGCGGTTAAATTAAAATGAGTTACCTGATTAATATCTGTTGTTTGTTGATTTAATAATTCTATAACTACCTGCAAATTTCCGACCATAACAGCCCTATGAAGCGGGATGGGCACGTTTTCTAAAAAAGGCACAAATTGATCTAAAAACTTAAAGAATGATTCGTCCTTATTTTGCAAAACGTATGTGTCATTTATTGGCTCTTGATCATGGTTTTTCATTTATTTTCCTATCGGCATTTTGTATCAAAAAACTCTATACACGAAGTAAATAATTTAATTCACTTTCATATACTTTTAACCAATAATAACTAAATATAATCACTTAATAATCGATTTAGCATTCGTTTCTTTTGCGTAATAACCAAACACCAAGCTTAAAACAAAACCAACAGGCAATAACCAGAAAGCAAATTGATAATCACTAGATGTATAATGCACCATTTGAGAAGTGTGTATTTTTCCGATAGCATGGTAATTCATGAGCATACCGAAGATATCCTGACAAATTGCACCACTACCCATAATCATAAAACTGGCTAGCGCCTCACAAACACCTGTATGTTCAGGCGCATTGCTTTCCGCAATTACAGGATAAGTTAAAACTTGAGTACTGGTTGTCAATCCCAACATAAAAAATAACAAGCTTAAAACATAAAAATTTAAAACATTTGATAATATTACAATCATTATCAATAACAATGAAAGCCAAGAACCAATAAGCATTGGCATACGTCTTTTTTTCAAAGAATCAGAAAACGCGCCTACAAGAGGAGACCCAATCATCGTCCCATAAAATATAAAAGAAGTAATACGAGTCGCATGAATGTGACCAATACCATGAACAGACTCTAAATAGCCCGCGCCCCAAATGGCACCGATCACAAGAATAATGAGATTCATTGCACTGGTGTAACCACCACAAAACCAGTTTTGTGTATTTCTAACTGCAACACAAGCACTTTCTTTCAAACCAGCTATGGTTGTTTTTCCAGCAGGATGTACAACTTTCTTCTCAGCAGAATCAGCAAGGGTGAAAAACATGATTAACCAAAAAATAATACCTAACAACGCATAAGACCTGACTGCAATATGCCACCCATATTGATCAATTAATATGGCCATAGGCTCTTGTGCTAAAGCCCCCCCAAGCATGCCCATAGTGACTATTAAACCAGATGCAATAGCCATTTTACTTGCTGGGAACCATCGTGAAGCCATAACAATACAACCTAAGAAACAAAACGCACCTGCTGTCCCTGCTATAAACCTTGATGCAGCTGCCAGCCAATACGTTTCAGCATAAGAAAAGACCCCGGTAAAAACCACACTAACAAGCATCCCCATCAAAATGATGACTCGCGCAGACAAGCGGTCTAAAATTAGACCTGCAACAGGCAATAGAGCAACGTTTGCATAAATGCTCATTGCAGATAAATTTCCAAGTTGTAGAGCATCAATATGAAAGCTATCAAGCATTGCTGGTCCAAGTGCATTAAACATATTCACTTGTGCAAATTGGTACATGAAAAATAATGCGGCGACCAAAGTAACTAGCCAAGGCCTTACGGCTGCATAACCTTTTAACTGAGAAAACTGTGTTTCATTAACTGCGTGTGTAGACATATGTTGTATTCCTTTGAAAAAAATGAATGTATGCTAAATGTGAAAAAGATATGATTATGATAATAAATTGATTTGGCATGACTTGAACTTCTAATATATTATGTTAATCTCAGAGTAAATTGTCCAGAAAAATTTCTATTTTTAAGTATGAATAAAAACCCAAAAAAACTTGTCTTTGCCAGCCATAACCTTGGAAAATATAATGAAATGTCAACATTACTGACACCTCATAATATTGATTTAATCTTTCTTGGGGACCATAGCAAGGAAGATATTGAAGAAACTGGACTGAGCTTTCATGAAAATGCGTTGCTTAAGGCTAGAAAAGCAAGTCAGTTAACAGGATTGCCTGCCTTAGGAGATGACTCAGGATTGTGTGTCAAAGCATTAAATAATAGGCCTGGTATTTACTCAGCAAGATATAATGGGATTGGATCAAGCTTTGAGAGTAAAATGTTAAAACTATTAGATGAATTAAAATCAACAGATGATCGTGAAGCTTTTTTCATTTGTGTGCTGGCTTATGTTAAACAAGACAACGACCCAATACCAAGATTTTTTGAGGGATTATGGCATGGTTCGATTGCAAACCAAATCAAAGGATCTCATGGTTTTGGCTATGATCCTATTTTTTTTGATCCTGAACTAAATATGTGCGTAGGCGAGATGAGCCATGACATGAAGATTGAATTAAGCCACCGAGCTAAAGCCACAAAACTTTTTGTTAATGAGAGACTTCCATTATGAAATTTTATTTAGCGCTTCATATTATATTTGTTATTACCTGGTTCGCAGGGACCTTTTACTTACCAAGATTATTCGTTTATCACGCAATGAGTAAAGATACCATTAGCCAAGACAGATTTATTATTATGGAAACCAAATTATTTTGGTTTACAACCATCAGTGTCGTTTTAGCAAGTGTTATGGGAATAATGCTTACTAGTTATAATGCCAACTACTATCTAAAATCTGGTTGGTTTCACATTAAGTTATCTCTGGTGTTTCTACTATGGGCTTATCATTTTTATTGTTACTTATTGATTAAAAAATTTGAGAAAAAACAGTGCCTTCACTCTCATATTTGGTTTAGAGTATTTAATGAAATACCAGTCATTCCTCTCGTTGCAATTGTTTTTTTAGTTATATATCAACCGTTATTTTAGAAACATTTGAGATAATATTTTTTTTCTTGCTTCAAAAAGAGCAGGGCGAATCTCTTTAACATTATCGCAACTTTTAACGATTGCTTCCTCATCGACCTTCAAGTACAAATCAATTGCGTCTTTAAACCAAACTGCTTTTTTAGTTGAAGCCATATGATCCATTACATTTAGCCACTTTGGCACTAAATAGATCCGTCGTCTTATATCTAATTTCTCTAAAAAGTGTACTAATGCTTCTGCTGATTTCATTGCCTCTTCTGCATCTGTAGAACCGAACGCCACCATGTTTCCAATGGCCTGATATTTTCTAGCTACTTTCCATTTCTCAGAAAATAATTTAACAGTAGCAATATCGTTTTTATAAAATAAAATTGCAAACCTTGATTCTGCATCATTACAAAACTTAGAGAATTGAGCAAGTTTAGAAAACTGATACCTCAACTCAGGCCATAAAACATCATTGGCACCACAACCCTCAAGCACATCAAAAAACTTTTCTGGACTAGGCTCAGTAAGTGCCCTTTCAAGTTCTTTCCAAACGCGTTCAGGCGTAAGCTGTGCTAACATCCCATCATTTACCATCTTTGATAAAAGTTTCATAGTCTCAGGAGCAACTTTAAAATCAGGCAACCTTGCTGAGAACCTAGCGACCCTAAGTACTCTTAATGGATCTTCGATAAATGCATCAGAAACATGCCTTAATAACTTGGCTGCAATGTCTTTTCTACCATAAAAAGGGTCTATCATCTCTCCTGTTGCACTCTCAGCAATAGCATTTATGGTCAGGTCTCTTCTTTGTAAATCATCCTCTAGCGTTACTGATGGATCACTGAAACACTCAAAACCTTTATGGCCTACTCCGGTTTTTTTTTCAGTTCGAGCTAAAGCATATTCCTCTTTAGAATCTGGATGAAGGAAAACAGGGAAGTCTTTTCCAACTTGTTTAAAACCTTTTTTCAGCATCTCCTCAGGCTTTGCGCCAGTTACAACCCAATCGTACTCTTTTGGCTTAATACCTAAAAGAGCATCTCTGACTGCACCACCAACTTTGTAAATTTTCATTTTAACCTCATCCTTCTTCAATCATAGCATCTCAGTAGTTTAATCCTAGTATTTTGTGATAGTATAATTAGATGTCGCAAAAGAAAACATTAAATACCTGGTCTTTAGTCATGATTAACATCATTGCTATTGATAACCTTCGAACACTATCATTTAGTGCAAAATTTGGGACGAGCCTGATTGCATTTTATTTGATCGCGGGGATATGTTTTTTCTTACCATCTGCGCTTGTGACAGCTGAGCTTGCTAGCCGTTATCCAATTAAGGGCGGCATTTACATATGGATTGAAAAAGCTTTTGGGAAACCCATTGCTTTTTTTATCACACTCATACAATGGATTTATAATGTAGTATGGTTTCCTACCATCATGATTTTTATCTGGTCGATTTTAACTTATACCGTTAACATACCTATTTTAAAAACGCCTTTTGGAACATTTATAGGGGTGTTAAGTTTGTTTTGGGGGTGTACCTATGCAAATATTTTTGGTATGAGTATTTCGAGTCGTGTTTCCACAGCAGGTGCTATCTTTGGTACTTTACTACCTATGGCCTTGTTAACTATCGGTGGCTTATCAAGTTTATATTTCCATAATGGCACTGAAGCACTTCTCACAAACCAACCTGTTCATGCAGACGTCTTTCCGTATTTTGTGGAACTGATATTTGGACTTATTGGTATAGAAATGTCTGCCATGCATGCCGATGAAGTCAAAAATCCAGAACGTGCCTTTCCAAAAGCCATATTGATATCTTGTATTATTATATTTGTATCTCTAATGATTGCTTCATTATCCGTATCAATATTAATACCTTCAAAAGATTTAAACATTATCACCGGCACACTACAAGCAGTGGCATTCATTGCTCAAACATATCATATTTATTGGTTAACAGGTCTTTTTGGGGCTTTAATCCTTCTAGGCTCTTTATCTACTGTCGCTGCTTGGATCATTGGCCCTGTTAAAGGCTTATGGGCTGCAGCTAACCACGGCTTAATTTCTCCAGTTTTTGCAAAAACCAATGACAGCGGCGTGCCTATTAATTTATTGTTATTACAAGCGTGTATTTATAGCATTTTTGTTTTTTTAATACTTTATTTTCCTGTCAACACATCTTTTGTACTACTGAGCGCACTAACAACACAAATGGCCTTAATTACTTATATTGTTCTTTTTATGGCAGCAATAAAATTAATGAAAAGCAGACCTAAGCAAGGGGATTACTTCAAAGTTCCTTTACTTAAGTTGACTTCATTATTAGGCATGATTACCGCTTTTTTTACATTAGGTCTTGGTTTTTTCATGCCAGGCGAGTTAGGACTAGAACACAGTTTTCAATATTTTGTCGTTGTTAGTATAACGTTTGTTATTTTGTTGCTAACTTCAATTCTGGTTGCTCAACGAAGTCAAAATTAAATTTTCTTGGTATGACTGTATTGATATGAGCCTTATTAGCTAGAATCATTAACAACCTATCTAAGCCTATAGAAACACCTGCACAATTTGGCAACCCTGAACGCATCGCTTGAAGGAAAGATTGATCCATTTTTATGTTTGGCAAACCTAACCTCTCTCTATGCCTATTATCGGCTTTAAATCTACTTATACAGGCATCTGCAGACAATAACTCACTAAATCCATTTGCACACTCAATACCGTTTAAATACATTTCAAATCTTTCGGATACTCTAGGATCATCTGTTGAAGGTTTGGCGAGAGAAGAATGACTAACGGGGAAATTATAAACCATTGCACATGGAACATCCGATAACACTGGCTCTATCAAGCTTGAAAAAAGATATTGTTGCCAATCGGTAAGTGTGAAATCTGAAAAATCCATAAAAGCGTGGTTTTCAAGATGTAAACAGGCCAGTTCACGAAGCTCTTCACAAGTTGTAGTTATAGGGTTGATCCCTAAAACCTCAAAAAATAAATCTTCATATGCATAATAAACGACTTTTAAAGGATTAAAAATTGTTCTCACTAGTGCAACTACTTCTTGCATAAGCTTTTGGTAATTGAAATCTAAACGATACCATTCAAGCATACTAAATTCTGGCTGGTGAAACTGACCAAACTCGTCACCTCTAAAAGCTTTACATATCTGAAAGATATCTTTACAACCCAAGGCTAACAACTGCTTCATTACATATTCTGGAGACGTTTGTAAAAACCATTCCTGGCCATTTAATTTTAAATTTAAACTTTGGACGTGTGGGTCTGTGACTGTGTAAGGTGTCATTAAAGGTGTTTCTACCTCCATAACACCTCTAGAATCAAAAAAGCTTCTAATTTTTTTGTATAAAGCTGCTCTAGTTTTTAATAGTTGGAGATCAAATGATTGGTCTTGCATTATTTAAGCCTCGATACATACTCACCGGTTCTTGTATCTATCCTAATCTTCTCTCCTTCTCCAATAAAAAGTGGGACTCTGATAACTTTTCCTGTTTCAAGCTTAGCTGTTTTAGATCCACCGCTTACAGTATCTCCCTTTAACGCAGGCTCACATTCAATCACTTTTAACTCCACAAAATTGGGGGCTAATACGGAAATGATTGCACCATTAAAAACTGTTACGACGCAAGTGTCTTCTGGCATAACCCAATCAACTGTTTCTCCCATAGCAGACTTTGAGGCAGGTAACTGTTCATATGAATTTGGATCCATAAAATACCAAAACTCGCCATCCGCAAAAATATAACTCATTTCAAGCTCCATAGCATCGGCTTGCGGCAAACTGTCACCAGACTTTAAGGTTTTCTCTAACACTCGACCAGTAATTAAATTTCGGAATTTAATACGATTAAATGCTTGTCCTTTACCTGGTTTCACATAATCATTATTGATAATATTGCAGGGATCACCGTCAATTAGCACCTTGACGCCTGATTTCAATTGGTTTGTTGGATAGCTAGCCATGATCTCTCCCGTTATTCCAGGGTTCATACTAACAGCAAAAAATAATACTAGCAATGACTTAAACGCTTATTAAAAAAATTCAAATATCATGAAGAAATTGATATCAAAAAGCTATCAAAACAAGCTTGACATTACAGCCCATAGTTGCCAAAATTGTTTAAATTGGCTATGTAGCTCAGCCGGTTAGAGCGCGGCACTCATAATGCTGAGGTCGGTGGTTCAAGTCCACCCATAGCCACATACTCTTGATTTCTTTAATTCAACATAGCGTTATTCTGAAAATTAAACTAAACTATAAATCATGCGATTGCGACGATTTGACAATAATACTGCAGATCTAAACATGTTCAATGCTTGGGATATTATTATTTCATTCCTGATCATTGTCATCTTTGCATCTTCAGCCTGGTCGATTTCCCAAATGAATCTTCCTTTGGAAAAAGTCCAAAACCAAGTCATCTCTTTAGATATTTCATATTTGCCTATCTATACCTTCAGAAGCATTATTAGAATGCTTCTTGGCTTGTTGTTATCTTTGCTATTTACACTGACCTTTGGGACTTGGGCTGCAAGAAGTTTTCGAGCAGAAAGAATCATCATCCCACTGATTGATATTTGCCAGTCAGTGCCTATTCTTGGCTTCCTCACTTTATTTTCTTGGGGATTATTGTTACTTTTCCCAGGCAGTATTTTAGGTGCGGAATGTGCAGCTATCTTTGCTATATTCACTTCACAGGTATGGAATATGACTTTATCTTTTTACCAAAGCTTAAAAAGTATACCAGAAGAATATATTGAATTATGTAAAATTTATCACTTAACGCCATGGCAAAAATTCCTGAGAGTTGAAGTACCTCACGCAATGCCTTCACTTGCTATGAATATGATGCTTTCTCTTTCAGCAAGTTGGTTTTTTGTTGTTGCCTCTGAAGTCATTAATTTTCAAATTTACAGTATTAAACTTCCTGGAATAGGCTCATATATCCAACAAGCTGATGATACTGGTAATTTATATGCCATTGCTTATGCTTTAATTGCAATGCTTTTTGCAATCATATTATCTAATCAAATTATTTTTAATCCAATTTTTCATTGGATCAGTAGACATAATAGCCAAACAGGACAAGAATATCGCTCATGGTTAGTCACTGCTTTTTCAAAAACAAAATGGATGAAATCTATTTTAAATACTCTAAACAAAGCCTATATTTCCAACTACCAAAAAAACATAATTAAAGATGCTAAAGTACAAAAAACAAGCCGTCTTACTCAAGAAATGAAAAATCTTATCTGGGGAATCTTTGAAGTCACACTCATCATCATTCTTGGCATTACAACTATTTATGGATTCATTTTTTATACAAATTTGGATGAATGTATGACTGTGTTTTATTTTGGTTTTTTAACCTTGCTTCGCATTGTTACAATGCTGAGTATTTCCATCATCATTTGGGTTCCTGTGGGTGTATGGATTGGATTAAAAAAGCAAGCACCAAAAATTTGTTTACCTATTGTCCAAATTCTTGCCGCCTTCCCAGTCAACTTAATCTATCCCATTATGACATTATTAATTATTAAATATGATTTAGACCCAGAAATTTGGGTATCCCCGCTTATCATTCTTGGGACACAATGGTATATTTTATTCAATGTCATTGCAGGCACAATGTCTATCCCTAAAGAACTAAAAATTGCTACCAAATCACTACACTTAACATCATTTTCAAAATGGCAAAGGTTGATATTACCCGCCATAGCACCTGATCTTTTAACAGGTGTCATCACTGCTGCAGGCGGTGCATGGAATGCTAGTATTGTCGCAGAATATATAACATGGAACGGTAAAACAATTGTGGCAACAGGTATCGGTTCATATATTACAGAAGCAACTTTCGATAATGCCTATAATTTTCAAGCCTTGGGTATTATTGTAATGTGCGTATATGTTATCGCCATCAATCGCTTTTTCTGGGCACCTTTATATCGTTACACTCAAAACAGGTTTAAACTATGAAGCAAAAAAACAAAGTAATCCTTCAGGCACTTAATGTTAAAAAGTTTTTTAAAAAGGACAGCAAACATCATCTCGTACTTGATCATATCGATTTTTCATTATTCGAAAATGAGATAGTTTGTTTGCTAGGCAAATCAGGATCTGGTAAATCTACTTTTCTAAGAATCATTTCTGGATTAACACAACCAAATGAAGGACAAATAACATGGCATGGAGAACCCATAAATAAGCCCATACCTGGCATTTCCATGGTGTTTCAAAACTTTGCCCTATTACCATGGTTAAGTGTGTTACAAAATGTCTCATTGGGCTTAGATGCCCTGAATTTACCAGAAGAGGAAAAACGGCAACGTGCATTGACTGCAATTGACCAAGTTGGAATGGATGGTTTTGAGTCCGCTTATCCTAGAGAACTCTCTGGTGGGATGTGTCAACGTGTTGGGATTGCCAGGGCGATGGCTGCTGATCCTATCGTAATGTTAATGGACGAACCTTTTTCATCTTTAGATGTTTTAACATCTGAAAATCTAAGAGCTGATTTGATAGATATTTGGCAAAGTAAAAGAGGACGACTTCAATCGATGATTATGGTCACACACAATATTGAAGAAGCAGCTGCTATGGCTGATAGAATCATTGTATTCTCAAGCGACCCAGGTAAAATTTTTAGCGAAATCAAAGTCAATATATCAGGGGAGCGAGATGAACAAAATCCAGAATTCAGAAAACTCGTTGACCAAATATATCAACATATGAGCCAGGCTCAAATTAAATATAAACAATCTGACGTTGCCCAAAAAACTACACCTATCACTTCAAGATTACCGTCAACACCCCTGTCGGAGTTAACCGGGATTTTAGAAATCCTTGCTAATGCCGAAAATGAAAACCAATATGACTTATCAGAATTTGCTGAAGATCATTTACTTGATGTTGATAATTTATTTACCGCTGTTGAAGCGCTTGAAATGTTAGGCTTTGCTCGTGTTCGTAGAGGGAAAATTCTACTTACTGACGAAGGTTATGGTTTTGCTAATGCTGATATTTTGCAGAGAAAACAAATGTTTTCAACACAATTATTGACACATATTGAATTGGCAAGATATATTCGTCATGAATTAGATAAAAATGCAGATCATGAAGCCGACAAGAGCATGTTAATTCAACATCTTGAAAGACATTTTTCTGTAGAAATTGCAAACGAAATTTTTCGTATTATTGTTGACTGGGGAAGGTATGCAGAAATTTTTGCTTATGACGATAGAACAGAGCAACTCAGCCTTGAAGATCCAAAATAGAAATCAAAACAAATTTATGACATAATAGGCTGATTAATTTAGTTTATTTATATGAAAGATAAAATGATCGTCACAACTGCACTTTGTTATGCCAATGGCCCCTTTCATCTAGGGCACCTTGTTGAGCAAATACAGGCAGACATTTGGGTTAGGTTTCAAAGGCAACAAGGAAAAGATTGCATTTTTTTAAGTGGCGAAGATGCACACGGCACAGCCATCATGTTGGCTGCTGAAAAAGAAGGATTATCACCAAAAGATTATTTAAAAAACATTCTTCAAAATAGACTTGAAGATTTGAGTAAATTCAATATTAGTTATGATGCTTATCACTCCACTGAAAGCCAAGAAAATAAAGATATTTCATATGAAATTTTTGATCGAATTAAAGATGAATTCATAATCAAAAAAGAAATCGATCAACTTTTCGATGAGGAGAAACAGATGTTTCTGCCTGACCGCTTTGTAAAAGGCACATGTCCAAAATGCGGCGCTGAAAATCAATATGGTGATAATTGTGAGCAGTGTGGCGCTTTTTATGAGCCTACTGAATTAATCAATCCAATTTCAGTTTTATCATCTACAACACCAATAATTAAATCTTCTACTCATTTATTTTTTAATTTAAAAAAGCAACAGCCCCATGTCATGTCATGGCTCAAAAGCGCAGACATTCAAGCTCAGGCAGTAAACAAGCTTATGGAATGGCTAAAAGAGCCTTTGCAAGATTGGGATATATCACGTGATCCTCCATATTTTGGATTTAAAATTCCAGGCTACGAAGATAAGTATTTTTATGTTTGGCTTGATGCACCGATTGGCTACATTGCTGCACTAAAAGCATTTTGCAATGACAATCATAATTATGACTTTGACTCGCTTTGGTGGAATAAAAGTGTTCCCGTTTATCATTTCATTGGGAAGGATATTCTATATTTTCATGCCATTTTTTGGCCAGCGGTACTAAATGCAGCAAAGCTACCAACCCCCTCGGGTATTTTTACCCATGGCTTTCTAACCATTAATAAAGTCAAAATGTCAAAGTCCAGAGGCACTTTCATTACCGCTAAAACATATTTAGAAAATTATCCAAGCGATGCTTTAAGATATTATTTTGCATCAAAATTAACAAACACCATTCAAGACATTGATATCGATTGGGATGATTTTGTCACTAAAATAAACTCTGACTTAGTTGGAAAAATTGTCAACATTGGCAGTAGATGTGCAAAAATAATTGAAAAAAATTTCAATTTCAACCTCACTAGTGAAATAGCTTGTCCAGAAGCGAAAAAAGTATTAAATCAAATTATAGTTAGTGGCGATGAAATTAAAACTCAATTTCAGGATAGACAATTTGCACAAGCCGTAAAATTAATTTCAAAGTGTGCAGACCTTTGCAACCAATATATAGACCTTAAGCAGCCCTGGAAGATGGTTAAAGATGACAATACAAAAAGCGATGCACAAGTTTGTGTCTCAACCGCCTTTTTATGCTTTAGCCAAATAATGGCATATTTAGCGCCAATAACGCCTGATCTTGCCAATCACTATGCCACTTATCTAAAAATAGATCTTGAGTGGACAATGCCAGCCTTACAAAAGTTGCCTGGCTCATTTCCGAGACTATTTGAGCGTCTTGAGCCAAATAAAATAAAATAATATATGAGCAAAATAAGCACAGAGGACATCAATCAGCTTTTACCACAGACGCAGTGTCAACTTTGCTCTTTTACTGGCTGCTTACCTTATGCTGAAGCAATCAGCAAAGGGGAAGCGGAACCCCATCTTTGTCAGCCTGGTGGACACGAGGTTTATAAAAACATTCAATCTGTGTTGAATAGGCCATTAAAGGATGAAGCGCTTAATACAATTAATACTTATCCAAGCCAATCCCATGTTGTTAATATTGACTTAGACAAATGCATTGGATGCACTAAATGTCTGCCCGCATGCCCAGTTGACGCTATTGTAGGCTCACCTAAAACAGCACATTACATTATTGAAGATATATGTACCGGATGCAATCTATGCATACCAACGTGTCCTGTTGATTGCATAACCGAGTCAACTCATAGCCCTTTACCTGATAAAGATTTTTTACTTTCACAACACAAGCGAAAGCAATCAAGACAACAACAACAACAAACAACCAAATTTGAAAAACTCTCAGCGGCTATTAATAACATAGACAACCAATCAAACGATCTTATTGCTGATGCAATTAAGCGTGCAAGACAAAAAAGATTACATCATGAACAAAGATAAGCGTTACGAACTTTATGACATTCTTGCAAAAACAAACCCCAGCCCTAAAACTGAACTCGCATTTGAAAATCATTTCCAACTTTTAATCGCTGTTTTGTTATCAGCACAAGCAACAGATATCAGTGTAAATAAAGCAACTGACATTCTTTTCAAAGACATCAAAACACCTGAAGACCTCGTTAATATGGGGGAAGAAAAATTTAAAAACCACATAAAACAAATTGGTTTATTTAATGCTAAAGCAAAAAATGGCATTATGACTGCAAACATTCTAATTAACAAATACAATAGCCAAGTACCCAACAACCGGGATGAGCTTGAAAGTTTACCTGGCGTTGGAAGAAAAACTGCAAACGTTGTACTTAATGAAGGCTTTGGAGTACCTACCATTGCTGTTGACACACACGTTTTTCGTGTATCAAACAGAACTGGACTAGCTAAAGGCAAAACACCAAATGAAGTCGAAAAAAAGCTTTTAAAAAACACACCTAAAAAATTTATGATGGGTGCCCATCATTGGCTTATTTTACATGGTCGATATATTTGCAAAGCGAGAAAGCCTTTATGTCATCACTGTCCTGTCAGCCATTTATGTGACTTTTTTCAAAAAATTTAATCAATCTAGAATGTGTTCTTTTTCTACCAAGTCATGCCAAGCTGGTTTAATGATGTTGGTTATAATTAACTGTGAGCCCAATGATAAATATTTATTAATTAAAGCCATTTGGTTTACCTCATCTAATTCTGCGCCGATATCATCAATAAGAAACACTACTTTTTTTTCATTTAGGTCATATAAATATTGAGCTTGAGCCAACCTTAAAGCATAGTGAAGCAGTTTTTGCTGCCCCTCTGAGGCACCGTCTTTTGCGACAACACCATTAATTAAGATGTCTATTTTTCCTCTATGCGGACCAATTGTCGTATAACCATATCTCAAGTCGTCATTAATACAATCTTTTAGTGACTCATCAAAGTTGCCTGACCATCCATGTGAAATCCTCAATTGCGGATCCATGCTTGAGACTGCAAGCAAGCTAACTGACTTTTGAAAAAACGATTTAAGCGACTCCATATAGTCTGCTCTCATTGCTTTTATCTTTTCTGCCTCAGTAACAAGGATCTCATCCCACTGCGTGATTTCTGCAAGCGGTCGCTTTGACTTTATGGCTGCATTTCTTTGCTTTAAAGCGCGCTGATAAATGTTCCACGTGGAACCAAAGTCCGAGCAACTATGATACACGCCCCAATCGAGCAACTGCCGTCTATAGATAGACTGTTTGCCAAAGACTCTATGTGAAGATGAATCAATAAACAAGCAAGGAGGAAAGCAATTAACCAACTCAGCTGCTGACTTGCTTTTTTTATTATGATGGTATTTAACTTCTCCACGATTACTTCTTGACCAACCAAAATCATCACTGCCTGATTGAATAAATATTGCAGCTTCCCTGGCATCACTCATGATTAAATTTGACAATATAGAGGCGCGAAAAGAGCGACCATAGGCCATCACATAAAGGGCCTCTAAAATACTTGTCTTTCCGGATCCGTTTCTTCCTGATATTAAATTTAGCCCCGCTTTGAAGTTAAACTTTGCCACATCAAAATTTCTAAAAGAGGAAAGGGAGACTTGATCTATGTAGCTCAAAGCGTCAAGGGCATTACAATGTGAACAACTGCATCGCCTGATGTAGGCTTCAACGTAACTGCCTTATGTCCTGCAGAGACCTCAAAAACCAATACATCTGAGCCCAGATTATTCAACACATCCATAACATACACAATATTAAAGGATATTGACAAAGCTGGCGTTGATGACGAGATCACCACCTCTTCTTTTATGTTTTCATGCTGAGCATTTTCGGATTCTATCACAAGAGAATCTCCACTAAAATGAAAAGATGCCGCCTTAAACCTATCATGAGATAAAATAGATGCCCGCACAAGAGCTGACTTGAGCGCTTGAACATCCAAAGAAATTGCATGAGATTGCTCTCCTGGCAATAATCTTGAATAATCAGGATAATCACCCTGAATAAGCCCCGTAACCAATTGGCCTCCGTCGCTTGTAAACCTTATTTTATTTTGGGATAACTCTACCAAAACAGAAGCATCACCGTCATCTAGCAACTTAATTAACTCGACAATGGCTTTACGTGGCACAATTTTCTTTAGCGCAATACTAGATTCACACTCAAGCTCACACATGCTTAACCGATGACCATCTGTAGCAACGAATCTCAATTGACCATTTTGAAAATCAAGCAACATACCATTTAAGAACTGCCTGACATCGTGTAGCGCCATAGCAAAGCTCGTTTGCTGCAATGCAGACAAAACAGCACTTTGAGACAATGCAATCTTAGCCTCTGTATCTGTAAATGCAATTAAAGGAAACTGGTCAACTGGCATTGTCATTAACTTAAATTTACTTTTTTCAGCACAAACATACAGCCATTGCTCATCCATTTCAAAATTAAGCATCTGCTCTTGTGGCAATGAGCGACATATATCGAATAATTTTTTCCCAGGTACTGCTAAATCTATTGGGTTTGAAAATTCAAAGTCATTTTCGTGTATCTCAGCTGACATTTCAATGTCAGAATCCGAAGCAGTCAACAACACAACACTCCCGTGTATTCTAATTTTTACACATGAGAGTATTTGCATAACCTGAGCATTTTCAATCACCCCAGATACTTTTTTTAAGCCCGCCAACAATTTACGACACACCAGACTAAATTTAATTTTTTCACTTACTACGCTCATAGCTGTCTCCTTTACTGAGTTAATTGTCTTTTAATAATCTGATAATCCTCACAAAAATCAGAATTCTCCTGTAAAAACTTTTTCACCTGACGGTGTGCATGAATGACGGTTGTATGATCCCTGCCACCAAATTGCTCACCAATTTCAAGCAAACTTTTAGTAGACATCTCCTTTGCTAAATACATAGCCAACTGTCTTGGCCGAGCTACATGCCTATGTCTACGATTTGACTTTAAATCACTAACTTTTATATTGAAATGATTTGCAACTGCTTTTTGAATATTTTCTACCGATACCAAACGCTGCTGTATAGATAATAAATCCCTTAACGCCTGTTTTGCGAAAGCTAAATTGATTTCTGCTTCTAAAAATTGTGCATTTGCCATCACTTTTCTTAACGCGCCTTCTAACTCTCTGACGTTTGACTGAACATTACTAGCAATAAAAAAAGCAACGTCCTCGGGCAACTCTATATGGTTGAAGGTTGCTTTGGTTTTTAATATGGCAACTCTGGTCTCTAAATCAGGCGGGTCAATACTAACAGTAAGACCACTGCTAAACCTTGTTCTTAGTCGCTCTTCAAAACCTTCCAGTTCTTGCGGATACTTATCACTGGTTAATATTACTTGCTTGCCAGATTCTGTTAACGCATTAAAAGCATGGAAAAATTCTTCTTGGGTTCTACCTTTCTTTGCAAAAAACTGAACGTCATCAATCAACAAAGCATCTGCTTGTCTATATCTTGCCTTAAATGCGTCCATTTCATTCTTCTGTAATGCTTTTACCATGTCAGTCACAAATCGTTCCGAGGGAACGTATAGCACATTTGGATTTTGTTTTTTTATGGCATGACCCGCTGCTTGCATTAAATGCGTCTTACCAAGACCTGAATCACCAATAATAAAAAGCGGATTATATGCCCCACCTGGATTTTGAGCGACCTGCCTGACTGCTGCAAAAGCGAGCTCGTTTGACTTACCTAATACAAATTGATCTATGGTATAGTTTGGCGTCATAGGATAGCTGGAATTGTCAATTACTGGCTCTTGAGAAGCGGCTACTGTATCGGCATTCGACTGCACATCAACCTTTGCTTGATTTGGGTCGACAGGTGCGCCAGTTGTAATTTTTAGGCGATAATGACCCACAGCAATTCGATCTAATGTTTTTTGAATATCAACTAAAAAGCCTTCGACAACTGCCTGCTTAACAAAGTCATTTGGCGCATAAAGGATTAGTTCATCGGCACGTTCTTCTGCTTGTAGAGGTCGAAGCCACTGCAAGAAAGACTGCTCATCAACCTCATTCTTCAAAGCATCTAAACATTTTTGCCAACTTGTATTTTCTTTCATAATGAAACTCTAATTTAACATAATTTTGATTGTCTTTACTAGGCGTTTTCCAAAAACCACTGCTCTAAAATAAGCTTTGCGCTATGAGCATCAACCATAGCCTTGTCAATTTTTTTTACTTTGTTTTCAGCATATAAGTCAGTTTTTGCTGCAACCGTTGACCACCTTTCGTCAACACAATCAACTGGTAGCTTAAATTCAGTATTAACAGCTTCAACAAAACACAACACTTTTTTAGTCAGCGGTTGTTCAGAACCATCAGCATTCAAAGGCAAGCCAACAACTATCTTTTCCGGCTGCCATCTATCAATAATTTCGCGCAAATGAACTATCCACTTGTTCCCGGTATACGAAAAGCCAACTAAAGGCTTGGCTTGCTTTGATACGGTATCGCCCACGCTAACACCTATGTGCTTTTTGCCATAATCTACACCAATGAGAACCACTATGCTTCAGCCTGCTCGCAAGAAACATAAGCAGGGTTGCCAACGCCAATATGTGTTGCAACCATATGGTATCTATCAGATATCCTGGCAGCAAATAGTTCCCTTAAGTCTTGGCGACTCATCAACCAATAACCTGCTTTTAATTCTTTTGCAAAACCTTCATGTGTCCATGATGTAAACCCAAGAAAAACTTGGTGAAATGCAGGGCCATGACCTTTTGCAATATCAATTAATATCTCTTTTGAAAAAGAAACTTCAAAATCACTGTTTTGATCATCACTATGAAGAATAATACCTCTTTCCATAGCAGTTAGACCACCATTCAGGATAGGGTCATCATTAATGACGCTTAACTTGTTATCTCCAGCCAATCGGTTCACCAACTCCTGCATAGAGCACTGCATTCTTTTATTTACTGCAACTGCCTGAATACCACTCTCGTCATAATTAAATACATAAATCACAGCATTACTGTAAAATGGGTGGTCATGAAGCACCGGGGTTGCCATTAATAAGCAACCTGATAATTGATCTGAATAAACTAACATCTAAAATTAAGTATACCTGACTACATTCGAATGAAGCAATCTTTGCAATGATTGAATTTCGACATATAATAGTAATATGTTAAAAGAAATTTTCTATGAGGCACTTGATTGGCGAAAAAGCATTGTAACTCAAACGAGCAATCGAAAAATAAGCCAACAGCCAAGTACATTCATGCATGATTTTGAAAGAAAACAATCCGCAAGATTGATGCGAGTCAACCATATTGGGGAAGTATGCGCCCAAGCACTTTATATTGGCCAACTTTTAACAGCTAGTGGAGACGAACTTAAAGCCTCTTTAAAACATGCGAAACTTGAAGAAGTTGACCATTTAGTTTGGTGCAATGATGCGTTGAATCGACTTCATGCCAATCCTAGCCTAATTATTCCCGTTTGGTTTACTGGCGCCTTATTACTGAGCTTAAGTTTTAGTGTGTTCGGAGATGAATATAATGCCATGTTCTTAGAAGAAACAGAGCTTCAAGTAGCTAAACACTTAGAAGGTCATTTAAACATCATGCCTTGGCACGATAGCATCTCAATAGGCATCTTAAAAACCATGCTCGATGAAGAGTTAGGACACGCTGAAAAAGCCAATGCTTTCACTCAAAAAGAGATGCATCCATTATTAAAAAACTATATGAGATTGAACTCCAAGTTCATGACAAGCTTAGGCTTATATATTTAAGCTGATTCTGCAAACCCAAGTCGTAACATATCCCATTTGGCCTGTTCACGGTGGTGTATTTTTAGCTCTTCTTGACTTAACTTGGATAGTCTTGGCAATACAGACTTTACGGGGTCAATTGGTGTGTTATGCTTTCTAATTTCATAATGGACATGTGGGCCAGTGGATACCCCGGTTGAACCAACATAACCAATAAGATCACCAGCATGAACATAGCTTCCAACTTTGATATTCTTTGCAAAGTGATGCATGTGTGCATAAAGTGTTTTATAATCATCATCATGCTGGACGATGATTGTGTTTCCATAACCACCTTTTACACCCGCGTAAGTAACTTTACCTGGGGCTGTCACTTTTATTCTAGTCAACATTTTTGCTGCTAAATCAACACCATGATGAGGCTTAACTACCCCATAAACAGGATGTTTTCTACCTTTTGAAAAAGGTGAACTAATATGTGAGAAATGAACCGGATACTTAATGAAAGAAATGGTTGCTGAACGACCATGTTCATCATAAAAGTTTTTACTTTTACCATTATATCTGGTTAGGTGGATTTTTTGTTTTTCACCAGTATAAACAACATCCACGACGTGGCCTAGCATCTCTATGCCATGATCCATACGTTTACGCTCAAATAAGAACTCAACTCGATCGCCTTTGCGAACTTTTTTACCATCTTGTAAAACCGATCTTAAAGCTGTGTTAATCTCGTTCAATATTTGTGGCTCATACCCTTTTTTCTTTCCGTCTTGAAAAATGCTATGTTGTATATTTATTGAGCCGTAATCAATTGATTTTGTTATTTCTAATGGCTTTTTTTCTACTGTTAATTGATTACCTAATTTAACAATGGAAATTAAGCTTGTTTTAGTAACGATATGGCATGATTGGAACTTTTTCTTTGATTGATAGCAAACGATTGGCTGGGAAGATTGAATACCGGATAATAAACGCTGCTTGGATTTTGGCAATTTCCATAGACTTTGTGCTAATTCTTCAGAAGCACCTTGGCGCTGCAGAAAAACCACAATAGTTTCTTTCGGCTTTAGATATGATGCACCGACAGGTGGCGCTGGGGCAATGAACTGTTGCCCAACAACTTCATTTTCCTTTGCATTATTTGAAGCTATTTTTGCAGTAGCAACTGAGAGCCAAAGCACAGTTACAACAGAAACACACAATATTTTAATAAAGTCCATCATAGCCAAAATTTAACGATTATCTTATTTAGTACCACACTAGCATAACATTAATTGAACCTAAGTCCAGAAGATCCTGATGATTAGTAGCTTTTTTTTTCATAGCATGCTAATATTTTAATAATGTCAAGTAATTTAATTGTTCAAAAAAATGATCTATTTCCTCAGGCCATTCCACTCGGGTCGATTGAAGCCTATATCAGACACGTTAATAACATCAATATTTTAACAGTTGAGGAAGAACAGGCTTTAGTACAAAAAATGAAAGCAGGAGACATAGCTGCTGCAAAATCGCTAGTCATGTCCCACTTAAGATTTGTCGTACATGTCGCTAAACGGTATTCAGGATACAATTTAGGGCTTGCTGACTTAATTCAGGAAGGCAATGTAGGGTTACTAGAAGCAGTGAAACGCTTTGACCCAACTGCAAATGTTCGACTTGTTACATATGCAATTTATTGGATAAAATCCAAAATTAATGATTTTGTTATTGAGAATTGCAAAATGGTTAAGATTGCAACAACCAAAGCACAACGTAAATTATTTTTTAAGCTGAGAAGCATGCAAAAAAATTGGTTTGATGACCAAGATGCACACTATGTTGCTAACACGCTTAATGTCAAAGTAAAGGACGTTTTAACGATGGTATCTAGATTATATAGCAAAGACACCTCACTACTAGACGATCAACCTCAAAATGATGAATTGGGAATTGAAAATCAATCCTATGCAGTTATCGGAGACTCCAGCTATGCCCCAGAAAATGTATTATCCGATAAGCAAGATAATTTGACTCTGATTAAAGATGCTGTTCACGCACTTGACGAACGAAGCGCATTCATTATTAAATCTAGGTGGCTGTCTGACAAAAAAGCGACACTATCTGAACTATCTAAGCATCTCAATATTTCTCTGGAAAGGGTTCGACAAATTGAGTCCGAAGCATTAAAACACTTAAAACATAAATTTAAACAGGCTAATTAGTTTATGAAAAAATACCCAATTACAACCATTGGTTATGAATCAATTAAGGTAGAGCTCAGCGAGCTTAAAAATAAAAGAGCACAAGTATCCAAAGCCATCGGTGAAGCAAGAGAGCATGGTGATTTAAAAGAAAATGCTGAATATCATGCTGCAAAAGACGAACAAAGACTGAATGAAGAGCGTATCGCAAATCTTGAGCACCAGATAGCACTTGCTGAAGTGATTGATATAAGCAAATTAAAAAATACTGGCCAAGTGATTTTCGGCTGCATGGTTAACTTAGTTGACCTGGATACTGAGGAACGCTTTGAATTCCAAATAGTGGGAGAATATGAAGCAAATGTTTCTAAGGGCAAGCTGTCTATTGCATCCCCAATTGCAAGGGCCTTACTAAGAAAAGAAGTAGGTGAAACAGTTCTTGTTGAAACCCCAAAAGGACAAATAGAATACGAAATAACCGACATTCATTTTTAATTGATTCTAGCCAAATTATTTAAAAAAAATATAGTTTTTTTTCTTATCCACCTTACTATCATTATTGAAGTTAACTTTTTATAAAAGACATTTGCGATATGCATAAACTTACCATAAAATAGGTTCATAATTTTAATGGGAGCAAATCTTTATGTCACTGATTGAAAATACAATTGACGCTTTAACTTTACCCGGCCGAGGGATATTAGCTGCTGATGAAAGCACACCAACCATCACTAAGAGACTAAAAGAGATTCAAGTCGATAGCACACCTGAATCTAGATATGATTACAGGCATTTGCTATTATCTACTCCAAATTTAAATCAGTACATCGGTGGGGTCATCCTTTTTGAAGAAAGTTTAAATCAAACAGGTCCATTCGGCAAACTTACAGACCATATGCAATCAATGCAAATAGGCATCAAAGTGGATAAAGGGCTATGTGCCTTACCTAATACAGATGAAGAAAAAATCACAGAAGGTCTTGATGGACTTGGCCAAAGACTTGATAGCTACAAAGAAGCAGGGGCAAGATTCACAAAATGGCGATGCGTTTATGATATTGATACTTATAAACCATCTGAATTAGCCATAGATACAAATGCAGAAATACTTGCCAGATATGCTGCAATAGCACAAGCACATGATTTTGTGCCTATCGTTGAACCAGAGGTACTTCATGACGGAACACATACCATAGATCAATGCTATCAAGCATCCTGTGCCGCCCTTGAAGCAGTATTTATTGCTCTGAAGCGACACAGAGTCGATTTAGAATATATGATTCTAAAACCAAACATGATTGCGCCAGGAAAAAAATCCAAAGAAATGATTAACCCTGAAGAAGTTGCACATTATACACTTAATGCATTTATGCGACATGTACCCGCAGCAGTGCCATCGATCAATTTCTTGTCGGGAGGCATCCCTGCGGATATGGCACACCAGTGTTTACAAGAAATGAACAAAATTGGAGACTTACTACCTTGGAGATTAAGTTATTCTTTTGCTAGAGCACTCCAAGAACCTTGCATGCAAACTTGGTTAGGGAAGGAAGAAAACAAAACATCTGCTCAAGAAAAATTATTAGAATATGCACAAAAAAACAGTGAGTGTTTAGCAGACTTTGGTCAATAATTATTTAGATGGCTTAACAAACTTTAATCTTTAGAAGATATAGGTTTGTTAAGCTGTTTTGATCTACCGATAGATAAGTTATGTTTTGGCACACTTTTTGTAACACATGATCCTGCTGCCACAAAAACGTAATCCTCTAAGTGAATAGGGGCAATTAACTGGCAATCTGATCCAACAAAAACATGATCACCTAAAACAGTTTTATGCTTTTTCTTACCATCCCAATTACAAACGATGACACCTGCACCGATATTACAATTCTTACCAATGTCGACATCGCCTAAATAAGCTAAGTGTTTGGCTTTAGACCTTTGACCAATGTATGCTTGTTTGGTTTCGACAAAAGAACCAATTTCTGCATAGTCAGCTATCACTGTACCATTTCTACAATATGCAAATGGTCCAACTTTTGCGTGTGCGGCTAGGTAAGTTTGATCTAACACTGAATTTGCTTGAATTGATGCATGGTCTCCCATTTGTACATGACTCAACACTGCATTCTCACCAATAAAGCAATTTGAACCTATGCTACAAGGGCCCATTAAAGACACATTTGGGCGGATTTCTGTATCAAAGCCTATATCTACCTCGCCTTGACACTCAAAACGTGCTGGATCGCAAATTTTGACACCCTTCCTTAAAAACTCATAAGCTCTTTTCTTGTAATAAACTCGCTGCAACATCACAAGCTCTTCCATTGCATTCACGCCGCTGAAAGCAATGTGATCATCAGAACAATGTGCGGATATTGAAACACCTTCTTTATGTGCTTTCGTAACAATGTCTGTTAATAGATACTCTTGTTGTTTGTTATTATTATCTAACCCATGAATCCAATTTTTCACCTGTTCAACTGAGCCACTTAATATTCCTGTAAATACTTCTTTTATTTTTCTCTGTTGAACAGTCGCATCCACTTCCTCAATAATTGCCTCAGGATTATCATTGTCATCTCTGATTAATCGACCATATCCAAAGGGGTTTTCTTGATTGACAGTGAGTAATTTTAAATCACATTTAGCATCAAGCATGATTTTAATTTCGTCCAATTTAACCAGAGGCATATCAGCATATATAACAAGAAATTTACCGTGATCAATACCATCAAGCGCTTTAATTAGCGCATCTGCAGTACCCTTTGGATCGCTTTGACACACCCATCTTATTTTTGCGTCTGGCACCAATGGCGCAAATTCTATCTGATTATTTTGACCATGAACAATATGAATATACTTTGGCTGACACTGTTTTGCTAAATCATATGACCATCTAAGCAATGGTTTTCCGGCAAAATCATGTGCAGGCTTACTTTTGTTTGACTGCATTCTTGAGCCTTTACCACCTGCGAGAATAATAACATGATCAATCATGGTGCTACTTTTTCTTTTTAATGCTTTTTAACAGTCGTATTTGATCTGTCAGAGCCGACAATTCTGATAAGACCACCGCATAATCAATTGAAGATTTCTGTAAGTCACCACGTAGATGGACCATTTTTTCTTCAACACTAGCTTGATCGATTTCATCGGTTGTTTTGGCTTGATCAATTGCAATAATTACCTCATTGGGTCTTGCTTCTAAAACGCCACCACTGATAAAAATGCCTTCTTTAACGTTATCTTCAGTTTCATAATATAAATCAGACTCGACTAGTTCTGCTAAAAAATGAGCATGGCCTGGTCTGATTTCAAAAGCACCTTGTGGGCTTCTAGCAAAAATAGCAGCTACTTTTCCTTGATAGATTTCTTTGTTTAAACTAACAATCGTTAAGTTCATTAAGCTTTAACCCCTTCGCTTGCTTCATTAACTTTTGAAAAAACTTCATCAATGTTCCCTACCATATAAAATGCGTTCTCAGGAATATGATCACACTCGCCGGAAATGATGGCTTTGAATCCTTTTATGGTATCTGCTAAAGAAACGTATTTACCAGGGGCACCTGTAAATACTTCAGCGACATAGAAGGGTTGAGATAAAAACTTCTGAATTTTTCTTGAACGATATACTGTCAAACGATCCTCTTCTGACAATTCGTCCATTCCCAGAATCGCAATAATATCCTTTAGTTCCTTCTCTTTCTGAAGAATGCGCTGGACTTCTCGAGCAACATCATAATGTTCTTGACCGATAACTAATGGGTCTAATTGCCTACTTGTTGAATCCAATGGGTCAATCGCAGGATAAATACCTTTAGCAGCAATCTGCCTCGACAAGACAACAGTTGCATCCAAATGCGCAAATGTGGTTGCTGGAGAAGGGTCTGTCAAATCATCTGCTGGAACATAAATAGCTTGGACAGATGTAATTGAACCAGTTTTTGTTGAAGTAATACGCTCTTGCAGTGAACCCATCTCTTGAGCCAATGTCGGTTGATAACCCACAGCGGATGGCATACGACCCAATAATGCAGAAACTTCAACACCAGCTAGTGTGTAACGATATATATTATCTACGAAAAATAAAACGTCCCGACCTTCATCTCGCAGACTTTCAGCAATAGTCAGACCAGTACTTGCTACCCTTAATCTATTACCAGGTGGCTCGTTCATCTGGCCGTAGACCAGAGCGACTTTATCCAAGACATTTGAATCATTCATCTCATGATAAAAATCGTTTCCTTCTCTGGTTCTTTCACCAACACCTGTAAATACAGAATAACCACTGTGTTGAACGGCGATATTACGAATTAATTCAAGCATGTTTACTGTTTTACCAACACCGGCACCACCAAACAATCCAACTTTACCACCTTTTGCAAAAGGACAAAGTAGATCAATCACCTTAATCCCTGTTTCTAAAAGTTCTTGGCTGACAGATAAATCAACAAATTTTGGTGGGTCTCTATGAATAGGTAGTTTCTCAGCATCACCTATAGGTCCTTTTTCATCGATAGGGGACCCTAAGACATCAACGATTCTTCCAAGCATAGGCTGACCAACAGGAACTTCAATTGGGCCACCTGAAGTTGTCACATCCATACCTCTTTTAAGACCATCTGTCGCACCCATTGCGATAGTCCTTGCAATATTATCACCAATCTGTTGTTGGACCTCTAATACTAAATCTGTTTCTGCAACAACCAAGGCATCATAAACCTTTGGTGTTTGTCCAATTGGGAATTTTACATCAATAATCGCGCCGACAATGGCTTCAATGTGTCCTGTAATTTGTTTTGACATTCTCTATCCTCTTTTAAAATTTAAACGGCATCTGCACCGGCAATAATTTCTGAAAGTTCTGTGGTAATAACAGCTTGTCTGGCTTTGTTATAGGCCAAATTTAAGTCATCTATAACAGTTTGCGCATTATCTGTCGCACTTTTCATAGCAATCATTCTTGCTGATTGTTCACAAGCTAAATTTTCTAATACAGCCTTGTAAACCACAGAATCTATATATTTATAAACTAATTTATCAATAATACTTTCAGCATCTGGTTCATAAATATAATCCCAATTTGTATTGTCTTGGGTTGTTTTTTCTATAGGTAATAATTTAGCAACCGTTGGTTCTTGAGTCATTACATTAACGTATTTATTATAAACCAAGTAGACTTTATCAAATTCGCCCGCCAAAAAACCATCTAAAGCAGGCTTAATGACTCGATCTATCGAATGTTTTGATGGCTGATCACCTAAATGCGTTTCCTCAGCTAAAACATTGCCCCCGACGCGTCGAAAAAACTGCTTTGCTTTATTTCCAATAACACACAAATTTTCCTGTTTAGATTGCTTTAGCACCTTAAGCAAGGTCTTAAATAATACAATGTTCAAGCCGCCACATAAACCACGGTCACTTGATATGACAATGTATATAGCCTTTTTACTTTTTCTCTTTTCAAAAAAAGGATGCTGACCCTCATAACTTTCGGCAACTTTTTGCATCAATTTAGAAATGGTATCTGCATACGGCCTAGCACTTGACATTGCTCTTTGTGATTTTGCCATTTTACTTGAAGCAACCAACTGCATGGCTGAGGTAATCTTTTTAGTTCTCTCAGTACTTGCTATGACTGCTCTGATGGATGCCATATCTGACATAGCTATTTACTCCGAAAAAATCTTTTTAAATGCTGTGATGGCTTTTTCAAAATTAGTTTTAAATGAATCAGTCAATTTTGGTGTTTCATTTACTTTATCTAACCACTTCTTATGTTTTGTATTGAGATATTTGATAAAGGACTCTTCGAATTCAACCACTTTTTCACTTGAGACATCATCTAAATAGCCTTCATTTACCATATAAAGTACACATGCTGTTTCGGCAACTGAGTAAGGAGAATATTGATGTTGTTTAAGTATCTCTGTAATTCTTTTTCCTCTTTCAAGCTGTTGCTTTGTTGAATCATCTAAATCAGATGCAAACTGTGCAAATGCTTCTAATTCATGAAACTGAGCTAATGCCAAGCGAACACTACCACCTAATTTTTTAACAATAGATGTTTGCGCAGCACCACCTACACGAGAAACAGATAAGCCCGCATTAATGGCCGGACGTTTGTTTGAATTAAACATATCTGTATCAAGATAAATCTGACCGTCTGTAATAGATATCACGTTAGTTGGGACAAAAGCAGAAACGTCACCTGCTTGAGTTTCGATGATTGGCAGTGCAGTTAAAGAACCTGTTTTGCCAGTTACTTTACCACTGGTTAATTTTGAAACATAATCAGGGTTAACTCTCGCTGCACGCTCAAGCAATCTTGAATGCAGATAGAAAATATCGCCTGGATACGCCTCACGACCTGGTGGACGTCTCAACAATAATGAAATTTGTCTGTAGGCAACTGCGTGCTTTGATAAATCATCATAAATAATTAAAGCATCTTCGCCCTTATCCATAAAATATTCACCCATGGCACAACCTGCATAGGGGGCGATATATTGCAACGCAGCAGATTCAGCAGCATTTGCAGTAACAATAATGGTATTTTTGAGTGCATCATGCTCCTCTAGCTTATGCACTAAGTTAGCAATAGATGAGGCTTTTTGACCAATACCAACATAAATACATTTTACACCTGTGTCTTTTTGGTTAATGATGGTATCAATAGCAATTGCTGTTTTTCCAGTTTGTCTATCACCAATAATCAGCTCACGCTGACCACGGCCAATGGGAACCATAACATCAATTGGTTTTAAACCGGTTTGTAATGGTTGACTAACAGATTGACGTGCAATCACCCCGGGCGCGACCCTTTCAACTGGAGAAGTTTCTTTACAGTCAATATCGCCTTTTCCGTCAACAGGCTCTCCTAGCGCATTTACAACACGCCCTAACAATGCTTCTCCAATAGGCACCTGAAGAATTTTGCCTGAACAAGAGACTTGGTCACCCTCTTTAAGATGATCATAACCACCTAATACTACGGCACCAACACAATCACTTTCTAAATTAAGCGCCATTGCGATAGAACCACCTGGTAAATCAAGCATCTCTCCACACATTGTGTCTTTGATCCCAAACAAACGAACAACACCATCTTTAACACTCAGAATTGAACCAGTTGTCTTGGTCTGACTATCTAGGTCAACACCCTCAATTTTCTTTTTGATTATATCACTTATTTCTGATGCACTTACAGTCATAAATACCCCTTAGAATTGTTCCTTAAATTTGTTTAATTGGCTATGAACAGACCAATCAATTTGTTTCCCATCTACCTCGAGCAACAAAGATCCAACAAGCGTTGAATCAATATGTGAGGTTAACTCAACATCTTTAGCGTTGAACTCTTTCATAATGAATGTCTTTACTTTTTTCTCAAGAGAAGAAGATAATTTATGCGCTGTTTTTACGATGGCTTCCACTTCTCCGTTGGCCTCTAAAAACATTTTTTTCAAAACATCTCTGAGTGCCACAACGCTACTTAACCGATGATTCTCAACAAGTGTTTTTAATAAATTATCATGATGCTTATCTTTCACATCGAGCGCTGTTTTTACAACTTCATGAATCATCTGACCTGAAATAGCAGGATGCTGGATCATATTTTCAAATGCATGATCACTTGCTAAACGCACAAGTCCATCAAGGAACTTCATCCATCCCTGTTGAGCTTTTTTAGTTGTGGCAAGCATGCTGATTGCATTAGCGTAAGGTCTAACAACTGCATATGACATGCTAACTTACCTCTTTAAGTTCAGCTTCAATCATTTTGCTGTCCAGTTTTGCATCTAGTTTCTTTGCAATAACACGCTGTGCTATTTCTAGTGCATACCCACCAACCTCAGACATCAATTGTTCTTTGAGCTGGGTTCTTTGCACTTCAATTTCTGCATAAGAATCTTCTACAATTTGATTGTGCTTTGCTTCAGCGTCTTTCTTTGCCTCTAGTACAACCACTTGGGCATGCTTTTTGGCTTCATCGATAATATCTTTCGCGTTCGTTCTAGCTTCTTTAAGTAGTGATTTGACCGTTTCATCAGCCTGATGTAGCTGATATCTAGCGCGTTCTGCATCTTCGAGACTTTTAGCAATTTCAGCTGAACGATCATCAAGCACTTTCTCAAACATTGGCCATACGTACTGCATGATCAACATAATAAAAGACACAAAAATTAGGACTTGGATAAAGAGTGTCAAATTGACATTCATAATTATGCCCCAGCTGCAATACTCGTGATTGAAGAAATAAATGGATTACTAAATGTGAATAGTAATGCAATTGCAACACCGATCATTGAGATCGCATCTAATAAACCGGCGACAATAAACATTTTAACCTGAAGCATTGGCGCTAATTCTGGCTGTCTTGCGACCCCGTCTAAAAATTTACCACCTAAAAGACCAAAGCCTATTGCTGTTCCTAAAGCACCTAGTCCAATCAAAACACTTACAGCTAATGCTGTAATGCCGTATATCTGAGTGTGTAAATGTGTAAGTGTTAATGGTTCTGCCATATTTGTTTCTCCTCTTGAAATTAATGGTTTTGTCTTGCCATGCTTAAATAAACAATCGTTAATACCATAAAGACAAATGCCTGTAGGGTGATGACAAGAACATGAAAAAGCAACCAAACTGCTTGGGGTACAAACATAGCGTACCACGGAAGGGTTGAAATTAAAATAAAGATGAGTTCGCCTGCATACAAATTCCCAAACAACCTCAGCGATAATGATATCGGCTTAGCAACCTCTTCAATGACAACCAAGAAAAAGTTTATAGGAATCGTAATGATGTATTCTGGAGGGAAAGGGTGACTAAATAAACTTTTTATGTAACCAAAAAAACCTTTGTATGCAATATTTGTTATGATCAAAATGACAAATACAGTCAGTGATAATGCAAAGGTTAAGTTAATGTCTGTTGTCGGGACAATCTTAAGATGTGGCACCCCGATAAAAGACCCCAACCAAGGCAATAAATCAACTGGGATTAAGTCCATAAAGTTCATCATGAACACCCAAAAAAAGATCACCAAGGCCAAAGAGCCAACAAATCTGTCTTCACAGTTTAATGTATCGCGGACTTGCTCATTCACGAATTCAAAACACATTTCCAAAAAACACTGAAGCCTGCCAGGCTTCCCTTTCTGCATTGATGATGCTACCCATGCAAAAAGTCCGCAAGCAACCAATCCAGCAATAAGCGAAAATATGACGGTATCTAAATTAATTGTCCAAAAAGGATCTTCCCCTAATGAAAGTTGCCAATTTTGCAAATGATGTTGTATATATTCTGTGCTAGTTAACGAATTAGCCATATTTTCTATAATTCCAAAACACGATAATCTGTGCAGCAATAACACCGAAGAAAAGGTGAACGCTGACAAGATTATGCGAGATAGTCGTATACATCATAATGCTAAATACAAACCATTTGCAAGCCTGCGCACAAATTAATTGAGTCCAATATCTTTGCAACCCCAAACTTGGCATTGGAAAGGACAATACGAATTGAGCCGAGAGACTCGAGAGAAAAACAATCGCTGCACCTATAAAAAAATTAATTTGAGCAGGAACAAGCAAGGCCCCAATCACAATCATCACTAAATATTTATATAACCACTGATATGGCAACTTTAAATCTAATTTTGCAAACATCCTAGAATATACTCAAACAGTTAATGTAATACGATTTTAATTTGTAAAGCATTTTTGTATTTTCGCTATTTTTTTCATTTATCTTAATTAATTCATCTATACGCTGCAACCTTTCTGTATAAGTTGTTTTTGCTTTGCCCTGAAAATCAGAACCCGGGGTTAAACCCAATCCAACCGCCATGCTTATTGTATCTGCATCTAAACAGTCCCAGTTATGACGCCATAACCACTTCACAACCATTGGATATAATCTTTTTGAACACCCATCTAACTCAAGCCAGTGTTCGGGACTTGTATCGTGAAGCTTAGTCATAAAATTTAGCTCATCATCATTAAAAAAAGCATTTTGATACAATGCCGCATCAACGTCAATATTTTCAACAGGAGCCAAAATCTGACCGGTCACTTGCTCAACAAATATCTGCCAAGCATGCTTGTTTTGTTTAATCCATGCCAAATTACTTTGAACCAAATCAGCCTCAAAATATTCTTTGTTTTCCGGAACAATTAATGCTGTGTCCGGGATTTTCTTTCGAAGAACATCTGCTTCTTGCAAGCCAACTTCCTTAAAAGATGAAACGTTTAGACGTAGCCAATATGTTGTATTTTTAATGGCCTTGTTTTGACCAATATACGTCACCGGCGCCGCAAAATTATCTTTTGAGCCAATCAATGCACTCAGATAAATTGCAGAGCTCCCTGCTTTAAAATCTCTCGCATACAAGTATTTAAAGACGTTTGACCAGCGCATTTGATCTTTAGACATCGCTTTTGCTAAAGCAACACATACTTTAACATCGACCAAAGCATCATGAGCGATACCATCTACCCAACCATTTAGTTGATTTAAATTTTCTAACTTTAGACTAACTTTCCCATCAATGACAGGCCACTTAATTTCTTCAAACCCGTCATAATAATAATATAATAGCATTGGGAAAAGATCGAACCGCTTACAACCGTTTGCAAAACCATGCGTGTAAGGGGTTAAAAAATTTCGGTAAAAACCAAACCTCAAGACATCATCATCATAACCTAATGTATTATAACCACCATTCATTGTTCCAGGTTGATTCACTAAATTGTGAATGGCCTTTAACGCGTCATATTCTGTTTTTCCTTTGTATAAATTCTCAGGGAGCAGCCTATGAACTAAAACAGCATCTGGGCTAGGCAATGTGTCACGATTCAGGCGCACCAAAAATTCATGACACTCAATTTCATCAAAATCTTCATCAACACGAATGGCTGCAAACTGGACGATTTGTCCAAAAACTTTATTTAAATCCGACGATTCAACATCATAAAATAGCCAACTCAGCGCCATTTATATCAGACCAATCGCGTTTTTAATTTTCTTTAGATAAGGAAGCGTGGATGCAATAACCTTATTTGCTTGTTGGTCCATAATGGCATACAAGTATGATTCATCTTCTAACAGTTTTTTCATTTCCTTTTGAATGGGCTCAACATTCTCGATGATTAAGTCAGCTAAATCTGATTTGAATTGACCATACCCAACGCCCTCATACTTTGTTTCTATTGCTGAAAATGATTGATCTGAAAGCACAGAGTAAATCTCTATTAGACTAGAAATACCTGGTCTCTCCTCATCATGCGCAACAATGCCAACAGAGTCAGTAACCGCTTTTTTTATTTTCTTTGTAATTACGTCAGCACTATCTTCTAAAGAAATATAAGCCAATGAATTACTATCAGACTTAGACATTTTTTTCGATGGGTCTTGTAGTGATTTAACCCTTGCGCCAAATTCAGGAATCAATGGCTCTGGCATTTTTAAAACGCTTCCATATCTATGGTTAAACCTCAATACTAAATCTCGAGTGAGCTCTATATGCTGCTTTTGATCTGCACCAACAGAAACATAATCAGCCTCATGAAGCAAAATATCTGCCGCCATCAAAACAGGGTAAGCAAAAAGACCAAAGGGCTCGGCTTTGGCGCTCTGAGTATTTGCCTTATCTTTATACTGAGTCATCCTAGAAAGCTCACCTACATGAGCAAAACAACTTAATAGCCAACTTAATTCTGCATGTTGTGGCACATGTGATTGGATGGTCACAAGGCTTTTTTTAGGATCTACGCCAGATGCCAGAAAAAAAGCCATCAGCTTCAATGTATTACTTCTTAATGTGTCTGGGTCTTGCGGTAAAGTTATCGCATGCAAATCTGCAACAAAAAAATTACAATGATATTTATCTTGAAAGTGACGCCAATTTTTAACGGTCCCTAAGATATGACCTATGGTTGGTGTACCGGTTGGCTGAATGCCGCTTACTAAACTTTTCATGACTTAAGTATAATGTAGACAAATACAAGTAACAACCCTATAAAAATCAAATAAATTTGCTTTTCAGCCCAATGAAATTTAAGATAATTATAAACTAATTCAGGATTTCTATGAAACATTACTTAGGCATGCTTGCCATCTTTACATTAACTTGTTCAATTTGCTTTGCCATAGAATCCCCAATTAAACCGCCATTTGGAAATACACAAGTTATATCAACATTTGTTAAACCAGGCGATTTTGTAAAAAAAGGACAACTAATTGCACGATTAGACACAAATGAACTAAAAGCAAAATTAGCGTTACTCAGACAGGATAAAAAACAACTTGAGACAGAAGCCAAGCTTACCAAGAAACTAATGAAAAAAACTAAAGCGCGTCGCGCACAAAGAATGCATGACAAAGAACAAAATCAAATAGATGCCAATCAAATAATAAGTGGATTAAGTAATTTGTCATCACTAAAAAACAAGTCTGCTTCTAATCTTCAAATTGAAAATGATATTAAAGAATTATCATCCTCTCATCAAAAGCAAAAGCATTTACATGCTCAACTCAATGAAACCCTCAAATCATTAACTGCGTCTGAAATAAAATTTGAAGAATTAATTGAAGCAGCTGAAGTAAAATCACCCTGCGATGGGATGATACTGGATTTAGCCTCCCCAAATCAGAAAATTCAAAATAAACACCAATCACTTGGAACCATTGAACGTGTTTAAAATAAGGCTTTTAGTTTATTGTTTTATGGGAAGTGTCGCATGTGCCCAAGACGTCTCTCAACAAGACATTTTTTTTAATAAGTTAGCACCTGTGGTTGCCAGTGTTAACGAAAAAATTTACAGTGAAAGAAAAAAATTAGATGTATGGGCAAGACAATACCCACGCCATCCAACACAAGACATTCTCGCGCTTCAAAAACACTACCAAGTTACAGATTGTGATATCACAGAAACAAAATGTATTACTGAGCTCAAAAAAAGAGTCGATATTGTTCCAAATAGCTTAGCGCTTGGACAAGCAGCATTAGAATCAGGGTTTGGTACATCTAGATTTGCCAAAGAGGGGAATGCGCTATACGGACAATGGTGCTTTAAAAAAGGCTGTGGCATTCAACCTAAATCCCCAAATAAATCTCTGGGGTACTATGCTGTCAAACGGTTTCCATCAACTAAAGCTGCAACACAAGAATACATTCACAACCTAAACACACAATCATCTTATGAGCACTTCAGAAATTTAAGGGCTTCTCAACGAAACTATGGCATTAAACTCAATAGCCTGAAGCTAGCAGAAACACTGAGTCTTTACTCAACCTCCGGAAAAAAATATCTGATGGATATCAAGTCTATTATTAAAACGTATCAACTACAGAAGTATGATAATGCAAAATATTCAAAAGCCTCCCAAACTCATTTCTTTGTTTAAGCTTATTAGACTAGATAAGCCCACGGGTGTTTTGGTGTTATGGTGGCCAACAGCTTGGGCGTTATGGATCGCATCTGATGGAACCATATCTTTTTTGTGGATACTCTTTTTCTTAGGAAGTTTTTTCATGAGAAGCGCTGGCTGTATTTGGAATGATATCAGCGATGCTGACATTGATAAATACGTTAAACGAACTGCCAATAGACCTATCGCATCAGGAAATATTTCAAAAAAAGAAGCCTTATTTTTTCTGATCATACTGCTTTTTTTAGCCGCATTGATTGCCTGGCAATTACCTAAAGCAGCTTTTCAATTATGCCTTGTTGCGCTCATGCTCACTGGCTTTTATCCCTTAACAAAAAGGTTCTTTAAGGCCCCTCAGCTCTTTCTTGGCCTGGCTTTTTCAATGGCTGTCCCCATTGCTTTTGCCGCAAATGATAAACAAACCACTTCAGCAATATGTCTAACTTTATATTTATCAGCAGTTACTTGGCCATTAATATATGATACTATTTATGCGCTTTCTGATAAAAAAGACGATGCTTTTTTAAATATCCATTCATTGCCATTGACACTTGATAGCAATACTTTTTTATTTGTTGATCTTTGCCAACTATTATTTGTTTTATTACTTTGCTATGCAGGCTATTTAGCAGAAGCATCATTGATTTATTTTGTTTTGATGGCAAGCTATACTCTTGTCGCACTTCATCAACACATCACATTAAGATCTACAACAAATTATCAAAAGATATTTCGAGCTTATCAGTGGCTAGGCGCTCTGATTATGGCTGGATTTATACTTGGAATCTAAATCTGAAATTGCTTTTTGATTCAATTGGCTCTTATAATGACTAGCATGTCAAAAGAAATTAGAGTCGCTAGTAGAACTAGTCAATTAGCTCAAGCTATGACCAACCAGGTCATCGGCTTACTAAACAACCACGAACCACAATACACCTTCGTCATCACAGGGATAAAAACGAATAATTCGACAGATGTGAACGCTCATTTGGGGATAAAAGGCATCTTCACTAATGCACTTGACGAATCTGTTAGGAGCGGGGCATCTACTTTTGCCGTTCATTCAGCCAAAGACTTACCATCTGCCTTAAGTCACGATATGGTTATCGCTGCATATTTAAAAAGAGATAGTGTTAATGATGTACTCATCTCAAAACACGGCGTCTCATTTGAGAATTTGCCTAAAAATGCAGTTGTTGGCACAGCAAGCATTCGACGCTCTATGTTAGTAACACATTTTAGGCCGGATATATCAATGAAGCCGCTAAGAGGCAACATAGATACTAGACTTTCAAAAAAAGCTGATTATGATGCGATTATATTGGCAGGTTGTGGTCTCCAAAGACTTGATCTAACTAATCATATCACTGAAGTTCTTAATCCCCATACCTTTATCCCTGCCGCAGGACAAGGCACGATAGCCATTACTTGCAAAAAAAATGATAAGCCAACAATCACTTTGCTTAGTCAATTAGATGATCAAGCCACACGAGATTGCGTTGAAATAGAAAGAAAAATTTGTAGCAACCTAAACTTGTCTTGTCATGCTCCCATTGGGATCTATGCTTACTTTAAGGATAACATCATACATTTAGACATTCATCTTGAACGAAATAAACATACTTATGTGGACTCATTTGAAATGAAAAAAATAGAAACAATAGATGGTTTTATTGAGCGGGTCACCTCAACTATCATGCAAAAAACAAGCTAAAACCTCAAACTAGGATTTACAGTTTGGAGCGTCTAAATCTTGACACTCGTGTTGATCTAACGTTAATGGCCCTTGCCGACCACACCCTTGCAAAGAGAGCATGACCAGCAAAACCATTAGAAACCTTTTAGCCATTAAAACTTGCAATTATGCTTTTTAGCTGGTCAGAGTCAATTGCGCCCGGAATGAATACAGCGTTATTGGGCGAGCCACTTGCGAAAATCAATGCTGGCGTACCCTGTAGCTTTAACTTAGTTGCTATAGCAAAGTTTTCATCGACTTCCTTCTGAGCCTGAGGCATTAATTTTTTAGCTTCTTCAACATTCACACCTGCTGCAACCAATACTTCATCTACTTTTGCTTCAGTTGAGATGTCCTTAGCCTTCATAAGCGCATTGTGAGCATCTTTAAACTTCCCTTGTTGTTTTGCCGCAATGGCTAGCTTAGTTGCATACAATGATGATTGACCCCTGATAGGCAGTAGTCTTACAATCACTTTCACATCTCCCTTGTCAACAAAAGTATCTAAACGAGGCCCCATAACGCGGCAATGACCACACTGATAATCCATAAACTCTACAACCGTTACCTTAGCGTCTTTAGACCCGAGAATAGGTGATTTTGTATCTTTAAACAACGCATCAAAATTATCAGTCACGGTTTGTTTGGACTGATTCTCCATTTTTTGCATTTCTTGGCTGCGATATGCCATTAAGGCATCAAACACAACTTTTGGATTGTCTTGAAGGTACTGTTTGACAATCCCCTCAACTTCAGCCTTGTCAACAGAAGTGCTTGCGGCAAAAGCAACTAGAGGGAAAAATAAGAATGTGATGATTAATTTAAGAAAAAGTTTTTTCATAGATTTTGCTCCGTCTTTTATATTTGACTATAACGTTTAATAGAAGTCAATAGAAGCAACCTAAGTATTTATTTTTATTCAATATCTTTATAAAAATCTCGATACAATAAAAACGCAAATAAAGTCAATGTAAGTACAAAAATGAGAACCATAGGCCCCAAAGTGTGTCTTTCCTGGACCGAGGGATCACTCGCATAGACAAGATAGTGTAATAATGCATCGATTTTATCATTGAATGCATGTGCCGATATAGACCCCGAGGTATCCAGCTTCAAAACTTGATAAAATCTTGGATTAAATGCTCTAATTTGTTCGGGCGTCATAATCAAAACTTGCTTTCCTTGCAAATCTGGATAAGGGTTTGGCATAGACGTATTTTGCCAAATAATATTGTCATAACGGCCGTCTTCGAAATAATATCCTTTTAAATAGCCATATAGCCACTCAACGCCTTTTGTTGTTGCAACCAAAGATAGATCAGGTGGGGGATTGCCTTTCCAACTATCTTTACCCCAAACAACCGCATCTTTTGGATTAATACCCGCATCTAAAGAAACTTCATCAAAACGCAGATATTTCATGCTATGACATGCAAAACAACGCTCCTTAAAAAAGGCAGCACCTTCAGCAATCTTTGTTTCATTACTTGTGTCTATATGAATTTTTGGCAAACGAATATGCTCTTCCAAGCCTGCAGCAGCGACATAAGAAAGGATGAATAGAAAAACTAATTTAATTCTGGCGGCTTTTTGCATGTCTCAATCCTTGTATAAATTGGCATGAGTATAAAATGTCCAAAGTACAACACGGTAAAAATTCTTGTCCATAACAGGCGGCTGTCAGTAGCAGGCACCATTCCATAATATCCTAACATGATAATGCTTAAGATAAAAATACATAATGATGCTCTAGAGTAAATCCCTTTGTATCTCATAGATTTAACTGGACTTCTATCTAACCATGGCATGAAAAACAAGATGATTAAACTTAAAAACATAAATATCACACCAAGTAATTTATCTGGAATTGCTCTTAAAATGGCATAAAAAGGTGATAAGTACCACACGGGGTGTATGTGTGACGGAGTGACCAAAGGGTTTGCCGGCACCTGATTGATATGCTCTAAAAAGAAGCCATAAAATGTTGGTGCGTAAAATATAATCCATAAAAATATTGCAATGGCAACAAATACGACAAATAAATCCTTTACAACAATATATGGATGAAATGGGATTACTTTTTTTCTTAAATGTTTAGGGGGCTTTTTATGTGCATTGATATCAATCCCTTCTGGGTTATTTGAACCTACCACATGTAGCGCAACAATATGAATTCCTATGAATAAAAAAACAACTAAAGGGAATGCAACAATATGAAATGCATAGAACCTTGATAGTGTTACTGATGAAACCATAAAGTCGCCCTGTAACCACTGGGCTAAAGATTCACCTACATAAGGAATAACTGTCAAAAACGAAATGATGACCCGTGTTGCCCAATATGACATTTGTCCCCACGGCAAAACATACCCTGTATACGCAATCGCAATCATAATGATATAAATGATGACGCCTGTCATCCAAAGAAATTCTCTAGGGTTTTTATATGAGCCATATAAAAAAGCTCTAAACATATGCAAATAAATGGCAATAAAGAAAAATGAGGCCCCTACGACGTGTAAATATCTTATCAGCCAACCATAAGGAATCTCTCTCATCATGTATTGTATGGACGAAAATGCTTTCTCCGTTGTCGGGACATAATACATCAACAGAAAAATACCACTTAATACTTGAACGGCCAACATAACTAGGGCGATGGCCCCCATCGCATACCAAAAGTTCAGCGAATGATGAACATAATATTCTTTGAGGTTTTTGCTTAAAAAACTTGCAATTGGTAGACGTTTTTCTATCCAGCTTCCTAACTTAGACATAGCTTTTATCTCCAGGTTTTTCAGCACCGATCACAATTGTATTTGCATCAGGAAAATAATATGGCGGGACCATTAGGTTGGTTGGAGCAGGTACTTTTTTGTAAACCCTGCCAGCAAGATCAAATTTTGAACCATGACATGCACAAAAAAACCCGCCTTCCCATGTCTTATCAACGCTGCCTAGTTCTGGCTTATATGTTGGCGAGCAGCCAAGATGAGTGCAGATTGCAACGACAACAAAAATATCTTTATTAATGGATCTAAAGTCATTATCTGTGTTTTCAGGCTGTTTTGAATATAGTGAATTAGGGTCCCGAAGATAGGGGTCTTTAACTTCTAGCTCGTTTATTTGAGATTGAGTTCTTCTAATTACATATATTGGCATACCTTGCCAAGTTACAGTTATCTTCTCATTTGGTAACAAGTTTTTTATATCAACGGTTATTGGCGCAGCTGCACTTTGAGCTTTTTTTCCTGGCTGCATTGATTTTATAAAAGGCCAGAAAGCAAACAACGCACCAACCACGCTCAAGCTTGATAAAATAAATTTTAAAAACTGTCTTCGACTCTTGCTTTTAACTGCCATAATAATCATCCTTGATCTTTAATCAAGACGAATTATAGGACAAAATTTAAAAAAAGCCTATTAATTAACAATCAAAACTAATTGTAGGATCAACCGCATGTAATTTTTTTTCAATTTGCATCTTAATTTCGTCTAATCTGGCTTGCGATAATGCACTATATCTTAAGGTTAAAGCATTGGTCGTATTCGACGCTCTAATGATTGCCCAGCCATCATTAAAACTCAACCTAACACCATCTATAGTATTAATTTCTACATCCTTGTAATCGATGTTTTTAATGAAATCTTCAATAATTTGAAATTTCTTTGACTCCTCAACGTTCACAATTAATTCATGCGTACTGAATGTTTGAGGAACAAATGAAATGATATCATCTAAGGTAACGTTTTCATTAGCAACAAGTTGAAGCAATACTGCGCCAGCTGCAAATGCATCATCAAAATCGTACCAATAATATGGCAGAAAAATATGACCACTCATTTCTCCACCAATTTCTGCATCTGAAGACACCATCTTCCTTCTAATTTTAGAGTGTCCTGTTTGCCACATGATTGGCTGTCCACCCCATTTTATAATCAAGTCTGTTAAATAATTTTCACACTTTACATCAAAAACAATTTTTGCACCTGGCTTTTTAGATAACAAATGCTTGGACAGAAGAAGCATTAATTGATCAGGCCAAACAATAATCCCCGTAGAAGTGACAACCCCTAATCGATCCGCATCACCGTCGAATGCGAGTCCTAAGTCTGCTTTTTCATCCTGAACTTTTTGTTGAAGATCGACTAAGTTTTTTGGGTCGCCAGGGTTGGGGTGGTGATTAGGAAACTGTCCATCTGGCTCACAAAACAAAGGGATCACATTCATACCCAATGCACGGTACAAAGACTCAACAATTACGCCAGCAATCCCATTCCCGCCGTCAATAACAATTTTTAAAGGTCTTTTGATTTTTATACGCTCTTTCATTTCAGCAATATAACGGTCCTTAACATCTAAGGTCTCAACTGACTTTAGCTCATGTAGGTCACCAAAGTTATTTGCATTGATTCTTTTTTTTATCTCATCAATGATTTCTGCGGGAAGGGGAACACCATCCATATAGAGCTTTATGCCATTATAATCTTTTGGGTTATGGCTGGCCGTAATCATTATGCCATCGGGAGATACAAACTTTGTTGCATAATTAAGGACAGGGGTTGGCACCTCTCCGATATAAACCACTTCAACGCCACCCTCAATTAAACCCGAGACCATTGCTTCATAAAACTGCGGCGATGAATAGCGCACATCTCGACCAACAACGACTTTTTGTCTACCTGCTTCTTTTACAAGTGCCGCAAAAACTCGACCTATGGCGTAATAATCATTTGTAAATAATGTCTTATCAACAATGCCTCTAATGTCATATGCTCTAAATATTTCTGGACAAGGCTGATTATTAATTTGATATGGCCCACTCATTTTAGACTTCCTCTGTTTCAGTAACGTGATCATTTACCTTGAATCGACCTGTGCTACCAAAACCTGAGTCACCTCGACTGCTTGATTTGAACTCTTCAACGATTTGAAATTTCGGTTGCGCCACAGGCAAAAAAACCATTTGTGCAATTCGCTCACCTGGCTCTATCACATAGGCTTCCTCACTAGAGTTCCAACATGAAATTTTGATTTCACCTTGATAATCAGAGTCAATAAGCCCAACACCGTTGCCAAGCACAATACCTTTTTTATGACCTAAACCCGACCTTGGCATTAAAACTGCAGCATATTCAGGGTTAGCAACAAAAACAGCTATGCCACTACTAATCAACACTCGTTGTTTAGGAGCAACATTTAAGGGCTCATCTAAGCAGGCTCTTAAATCCATTCCTGCTGAACCGGGCGTTGCATATTCAACATTTAAAAATTTCGTACCTATTCTCTTATCAAGAATCTTTACTTCCACTTGATTTAACATGTGCTTTACCTCTATTTGATTTTTTTACTGCTATTGGAACACCAGAATGTTTCTCAGCTAAAGTGTAAATGATTTGGTCACTTCTTTCACCTTGCTTTTGCCACTTAGCATATTGTCGCTTCATAGCCCGTTCTATTTCTGTCTCTGGGTGCATAAAATTTGCCATATCCCAATCTAAATCATTCTTATGCGATTCCAAATATAATTTACCACCTTGAAACGCCAACTTCATTGGCTGATTAATCAAGTTTACGGGCGTATCTATAGCAGTATGACGGAATAACGCCTCAATATCTTCCGGATACATGTTAATACAACCTGCTGTTACTTTGCGACCAATACGGTTTGGGTCATTTGTACCATGAATTAAATAAGTTGGGTGAGACAATCTCATGGAATATTTGCCCAGCGGGTTGTCTGGCCCGGGCTTGATCATTTTGGGCATATCAACACCTTTTGAGACTTGATCATCATATAAAGACTTTGGCACAAACCAGATTGGATCTTTCGTTTTTTCGATTACTTTGTATTTACCTAGTGGCGTTTCCCAACCCGACCGGCCAATACTTACTGGGAAAACATCTAATTTTTTTTCTTTTGGGCGAAAAAGATACAGCCTTCTTTCTGCTAAATTAACGACCATCCCATTTTGTTTAACATTCGGCAACATGAACATGGTCGGCAAAACAATGACACTACCAAGTTCATAATTACCCTCGCTTAATCCTGGATTCGCTGACATTAAAACATCATAAGCAACATCATAAGACCTGGCCAGCTCATAAAGATCTTTTTCGCCTTTATATACCTTAAACTCTAAAGAGCCATAAACTGATTGACCATCTTTTAACGTATAAGTCTTTGCATAAACAGAGGTTGCGAGGAATAATAGCGAGATCATCACATGAATCAATCTTTTTTTCATCATTTTCCTCATCAATTTTAAACCCAGTTATTTAAACATTTAATAAAAGACATACTCCGCATAATAAATGACATCCTACCAACTATCAATACTGATATTCCCCTTGTTTGATTCAAATAAAATACTATGTACAATATGGCATATGACGCAACTCACACCCATAAGCGTAAGCAAACTCAACACATTGGTTAAATCCCTTTTAGATACTCACCTAGAGTCTGTCTTAATCGAGGGAGAAATTTCTAATCTCATGAAAGCCAGCTCAGGACACTGGTATTTTTCCCTTAAAGATCAAAATGCCCAAATAAGCTGTGTTTGTTTCAAACAATATCAACAAGGCATAGACCTAAAACAAGGGGATCAAGTTCAAATTTTAGCCAAGGTAACGCTTTACGAAGCAAGAGGGACGTATCAATGCATTGTTTACAATATCATGCCTGTTGGGTTTGGTGCTAAACAAGCTGAATTTGAAAGGCTTAAAAAAAAGCTTAATGACGAGGGCTTATTCGCAGAAGATAAAAAGAGGGCAATCCCAAGTATGCCGCAACACATTGGACTAATCACATCAGCACAAGGCGCGGCAGTTCATGATATCTTAAACATCTTAAAAAAAAGGATGCCCATGATTAGGGTAACTATTTTCCCTGCCATGGTTCAAGGTATAGAAGCAGCACAAACACTTATTGATGCCCTTGAAAAAGCCTATGTGTATGAAGGCTGTGATGCTTTCATCATCACACGTGGTGGCGGCAGCATTGAAGACCTTTGGCCATTCAATGATGAACAACTAGCTAGAAAAATTGCGGCCTCACCAAAGCCTATCATTTCAGCTGTTGGTCACGAGGTAGATTTTACTATCGCAGACTTTGTTTCAGATAAAAGAGCACCCACGCCTTCAGGTGCTGCTGAAATCATCAGCCCTGATCAAGCTTACTTGAAAACTCAACTTGAACAAATTAATTGGCAGCTTCACCATCGTATGCAACAAAAAGTCGAAGCAGTTTTTGAGCAAGTGAAACAATTTCAACAAAGATTACTTACCCCGAGCCAATTGATAGAGCGATTGAAAGAAAAGATAGGCCATTATTTTCAAAACCTAAACCATGCACAACAAAAAAATTTGCAATCACATCAACACAACCTTTCATTAGTGGTAGAGAAAATAGAAATTTTAAGCCCTTTAAAAACATTAAAAAGAGGTTATGGCATTATTCTAAATAAAAACAAAAAAGCAATTAGCTCCGTAAAACAGTTAAGCCCAAAAGAAGATGTTAAGATTAAGTTGGAAGATGGTAGTGCTTTAGCAACCATCAAAGAATTGATTTAACCATAAAGCTGCAGCACCACTGTTAGGCAAGCCCTGCCGTTTTTATTATCTACGAATTGTTTTGTATAAACTTCGCAATTACTGTATTGAACAAAAAGCATACTCTTAATAAGCTTTTTCAAATGATGAAGTTTGTCTTTTTTATTTTCATAGCTTACAGCATATGCTTTTTAGTCATAGCAAATAAAAAAAATCAACGAACAAACATCCCTGGTATACTTAAAAACATCTCTTCATTATCAATTAACCACTTGGTCATATATGAGAACTGTATTGAGATAGAGGGTAAAACGCAAACGCTTAACAAACTATTTAGCACGCTTGAAGACTTGCCATTATGTAATACTTTAATAACCCGACAAGAAAAAACTTATGTATATTTTTCAACCTAGCCCTATATACATACTTTTACTTGTTTGCCTTAGCGGCTCTTTTGCCTCGACCAATGTGTTTGCCGTCAAATCCTTTCAACTCGAAATAAATACACTCTTACAAATTCAAACCCCTAACTATATCGGGATAAACGATTGTTTACATATTGAAACAAACATTTCTTGGCAAACCTTACAAGTCATTGCAGCTAAAATTAATCACTGGCATAAATTTGAAATTAAGAAAGATAGTCAGGGCCTTTTTTTTCTTGGAGATATATGCAAATAGTGCTAATCATGCTGGTTGGCATACTATTATTAGGACCATCGACTCACAATCCATTCTCAGGAATTCATGTAGATTCCCAAAAAGATGGTTTTGTAGTCTCTGCTGAAGATGCTTCCCTCAGTGAGATCATCGAAGAAATATGCTGGTCAACAAAACGACCATGTCATACAGAAAACATCAATGAAAAAATAAATTTTCCACCTACTTTTTTTAAAAACGATGAATGGCAAGAGTGGCTAAACACTCATTTTCAAATTAATTTTTATCCTGCCACACAAACATTTAAATCACCCAAACAAACCAAGCACAAAATCATTAGAGATATGTATAAACCGAGTTTTCAAAAGCCATCTGAGTTGAAGAAGAAGCTGCAAAAAAGTATAGAGTCAAATAGAGTTATTTTAAAAGATATCGATGTACTTAATACGTTATATATTTATGCCAATATTGACAAAATGACTGATATCAAACAGCTTGCTCAAAAGCTAGATTGTCAACCACCACATATTTTAGCCAAGATTGATGTTATTTCTGTCTCTTCAGAAGCACTCCGAGATCTTGGCGTTGATGTTTTTGGCACATGGCTTAAGCTTAGCCATAATCAAATTTTAGGCCTCGAGCTTTTAAAAAAAATAACCATACTAGAAACGAAAGGACAAGCATCGTATCTTGCAAAACCGACAAGTATTTTATTGCCAAATCAAAAAATGACAATAAAAAATCTTGAAAAAACAAAAGGGGTAACACAACCAGCAACCTTAGATTTATCCATGCAGTTTGATTTTCAAGGCAACGAGGGTATTTTTGCAACCTTTGAGCTTAAACATGTTTATTTAACTAACAATCAATTTACTGAGCATCAGTTTAAAAACAATACATTACTTATCAATAATGAAGTTTCGCTTATTGGTGGACTAAGAGAAAAAAACATCGTTTTCGAAAATCACTGTTTCCCATGGATAGGAGAGATTCCAATTCTTGCAAACCTGTTGTGTCGCACAACAACTCACAACAAAGATCAAGTTGTTTTATTGTTTATTCATCCACAACGACTACAACGCTGTGTTCCATTACCCCAATAAGAATTTGACAATCATGGTAATTGTGTACATTATATGTCTTATCGATAATCTGATGGGGTGTCGCCAAGCGGTAAGGCACGGGGTTTTGATCCCCGCATGCGTAGGTTCGAATCCTACCACCCCAGCCAAAAAAAACTTCTTATCAATGCTTTTTAAATAAATCCGCAGAAAAGTTTAAGAATTTTTATTATTCATTATTGAGAAAAGATTTTTTTTGACATAACGTAATACTCACCATGAAAGATAAAACACCACCACAAATTTTTAATATCTCTTTAGACATACCCGAGATTAATAGCCTAAACAACACTGAATATAAGATCCCTTGGATGCGGGCTGTATCAACGTATACACTTTGTTCCAAATACAATAAATACAACAATAAACACCTTAAGAATTTATTAGAGACACTCGAGCAATTTAACACCCAACCAGAAAAACTAAAAAACCACATAAAAACCGTATTTTACTTTTTTTTCATTAATATTCTAGACAATATTCAAGAGTATCCTGATTATGATATCTTTAAAAAAGCTTCTGCTATAGCTCAACCTTGGCACAACTATCAAGACGAGCTATATATACAAAAATGCCACAAATATATCATGAGGCAATTAAAAAACCAGCATTTTTTCAATCTAAACGAAAGCCCTTTACACAATCTTGCATCACATAAAAACAAGCGCGCAAAAATCACCATCCCATACCAACCTGAATTCTTAATAAAAATTTCGGCAAAACATACAAGTTTTGATCAAAAATACAAACCACCTACCAACCAATACTTTACACAAATTGGCAGGAACTCATTATTTAAGTTTTCGGCTCATATTGCGCCACCAACTAAGCCCAAACTCCTTATAGAAGGGCTGGCACCTGATTTCAATGAAAAATTAACGACAAACCTTATATCAAAAGGGCTTGCAGATGGTAACGGTGATTTAGTAGAAGATAATGACGGCAACCTCAAAATATGTACCCCAAAAGGCAGGGAGCTATTTCAAAAAATACTTGAGGAGCCTTGCTTTAGTCGAAAAATCACAAAGGAAGCCAGTGAAATCATCCAGAAAAATTATTTAAACATAATGGAGAAAAGAAAATCTCTTGAAGGATTTAGCTACACACACTCATTAGCGTTAACTATAGCTTGTTTGACTGAAGATACGAATGTTGGAAAACTGCCAGAACCACTGCTGCAAGAAGTTCAACGCCTTACAGACATTGCATACCAAATAAGCTGCATGGTTAATCAAGTCTACTCAACTCCAGAAGGAGACACTAAAACCGTTTTTTGCCCACAAGACAACACCTTTTGCTACAACCTTGCAAGAGATATTATTGAACAAATAATAGAAAACAAAAAAACACTCATATTACAAAGCGGGCCACCAGTCAAAAATGACGGAAAATTTTCAACACACGCTTTTTATGTCACACTTAAATACTTGGAAGGCAACCGGCTAGAAATCATTTTAGTCGATGGTGGGTCAGGGTCAAAATACTTCACCCCCGTTAAAAAAAACAAAAAAGATTTACAACAAAATGAATTCCACTACGCTGCTTTTAAGCCAGTTTCTCTAGATGATGGGGAGATGGTTAAAGTCGTCCAGAATTACATTTTTTCAATACTCATCCTACCATACACACTTAGTGATAAAAACACTGACAAAGAAACAAAGTATGACAATGAAGAAATAGGACCATCACCAAGATGCCATGAACGGTTATGGGAAAATATCTTTTTAGTCCAAAAAGAAGATGGTCAATTTTTCAAAGGCTATCAGGAGAAATGCTATAAATTAGAGCGCTCAACCCTGAACCAAACTTTTAAAAAACAGGTTACAGGCAACTGCACTATACATAATTTTAAAAAAGCGCTACTAATTGCCACGGGCATGTCAGCCATAGACTATGGCAGGCTTGAAGACACTTTGGTTCTTGGGCTAGACCAGTTGATAAACAAGCACGAGATGCAGTGTAAGGCATAGTTTTTTAAACTTAATAACATATAAAACCAACCTCTACCAAAACATACCCCACTCCCCTTTTTTTTAATTAACTAAGATTCTTTCCCAAAAATTAATTTTTACATGAAAAACATTGTTTTATTGTATATACTTTTTAAATGATGAAAGATATGTTTATAATACACGGCAATACGAACGAAGCGCTCGCCCACACTGTCGCAAAATCTCTTAATTGTCACATCATCAGCAACTGTGTAAAACGGTTTAGTGATGGAGAAGTTATGGTTGAAATCAATGAGAATGTTAGAGGCAAACATGCCTGCATCATTCAATCAACCTGCGACCCTGTAAACACATCCTTAATGGAAATATTATTAATTGCAGATGCACTCAAAAGGGCTTCTGTAACTTACATTACAGTTGTCATCCCTTATTTTGGATATGCTCGACAAGATAGGCGACCACGATCGTCGCGTGTTCCAATAAGTGCTAAACTAATAGCTAATTTAATCGCTGTAGCAGGCATTTCCAGGGTTGTAACTGTTGATTTACACGCCGACCAGATTCAAGGATTCTTTGATATCCCTGTTGATAATATTTATTTTTCAAAGCTTATCATGGAGGACTTAATCAATCATCCTTCTAAAAACCCCGTGATCGTATCCCCAGATATTGGTGGGCTTGTTAGAGCAAGGTCTATTGCGAAACAATTTAAAGACAGTGATATTGCCATTGTCGATAAACGAAGACAAAAAGCCAATCAAGTCGAAGTAATGAATATCATTGGTGATGTTAAAGATAAAGATTGTTTCATCATTGATGATATTGTTGATACCGCGGGCACGCTTTGCAAAGCTGCAGCCTTCTTAAAAGAGAAGGGCGCAAAAAAAATCATATCATATTGCACCCATCCAGTACTCTCTGGGAAAGCCATTGAAAACCTTGAAAACTCACCTATTGACACTTTAAAAGTAGCAAATTCTATTCCTTTAAACACAGAATCCAAAAAATCGTCTAAAATAGAAGTATTGGATATAGGACCAATGCTTGCTGAAACACTACATCGTATTAGTCTCAGTAAGTCGGTCAGTGATATGTTTTAAAGGAAGAAATCATGAACAAACAAATTGAACTTAAGACGGCCATAAGGTCAAGTAAAGCTAATTTAAAAGAATTTATACCTGCCGTAGTCTATGGTGGAAAAAGTCAAAATCAGCTTATTGAAATAGATACCAAGACTATTGAACGCGTTTTTCACACAAATGCATTTCATACACATGTTATAAACTTAGTTATTGATAACAAAAAAACACCAGTTTTACTCAAAGATTGGCAATTAAATGCTATCAGTAGAAAAGTGACGCACATGGACTTTTTCAGAATTACCGCAAATAATCCTGTAGACATAGATGTACCAGTCAGAGTTATTGGTGAGGATCAATGTACTGCAATTACCGATGAAAAAGGTGTTTTACAGCTTCATATGACTGAAATTAGTTCTCAATGTCTACCAAAAGATATTCCTGAGCATATTGATGTGGACATTAGCAACCTTGCCTTAAAAGAAAGCATTCATGCAAGCGACTTAACAGCACCATCTGGTGTAACTTTTAATATTCAAATTGATGAAACACACAATCCAACAATCTTATCTATCCAACCACCAATCATTGAAGAGGTTGAAGAGGTTGAAGAGGTTGAAGAAGAAATGATAGCAGATGAAGCTCAGGTTGAAGCTAAAGAAGCTAATAATAATATTGAAACAACAACAGAAACAAAGGATAATGAATCGGAGTAACCGTATCCAATATAGCCGAATATGATTAAACTGATGTGTGGCCTCGGAAACCCAGGCGCTAACTATACAAACACAAGACATAATGCTGGTCGCTGGTTAATCAATGCATTTGCACAAACCTTGAATACCACGCCTGTTAAGGAAAAAAAAGGTGGATACTGGCGCAGTGGAAAAATAGAAGACCAGACCATCTATTTTTTTGAATCCAGTGCTTATATGAACGAATGTGGCAAATCAATTGCCGACTTTGCTAGATATTATAAAATTAAAGCCGAAGAAATACTGATTGCCTATGACGAGCTTGCTTTAGATCCAGGTATTATAAAATTAAAACAGGGTGGGGGTAGCAATGGACATAATGGTATCAAAGATTGCATTAAGCATTTCGAAAAACCTGATTTTTATAGACTAAAAATTGGTATCGGAAGACCATTTGACACTTCCATGACAAAAGATTACGTGTTAAAATCGCCTAATATTTCTGAAAAAGACCTTATTTACAACGCCATTGGTGAGACAATCACGCAAATGCACTTATTAGGACTTGGTCAATTTCAGCCATTCATGCATAATTTACATACGAGATAATTAATATGGGCTTTAAATGTGGTATTGTTGGGCTTCCCAACGTTGGCAAATCAACTTTATTCAATGCATTGACTTCTGGTAAGGCAGTTGCAAGCAATTATCCATTTTGTACCATTGAGCCCAATGTTGGGATGGTTGCAGTACCAGACGATAGGCTTAATCAAATTCAAAACATTGTTGAAAGCCAGCAGGTTATTCCAGCTTCAATGCATTTTGTAGATATTGCAGGCCTGGTTAAAAATGCTTCTAAGGGTGATGGACTTGGCAATCAATTCCTAGCAAACATAAGAGAAACGCAAGCCATCGCACATGTTGTAAGATGTTTTGACAATGATGACATTACCCATGTTGAAGGTAAAATTGACCCTTTGTCAGATGTTGAAATAATAGAAACAGAACTATTACTTTCTGACATGGAACGAGTAGAGAAACAAATTGAAAAAACAAAAAAAGTAGCCAAGTCTGGAAATAAAGAAGGCAAAGCTCATCTTGCGAAATTAGAAAACTTATTAAGCCTTTTAAGTGATTTTAACTTAGCAGATACATCAGAAGACCAAAGAAGTTTAGCTAATGAACTTGGCTTACTTTCGTTTAAGCCAATCATGTATGTTGCAAACGTAGACGAAAAAAGCCTTGAGGGTAATGAATATGTTCACAAACTTCAAAGTTATGCAGCAAAACACGATAGACCATGCATTATTGTTTGCGCAAACATAGAAGCTGAATTGTCAGAGTTAAACCAAGAAGAACAAGTTGCATTCCTCGAAGATCTCGGTTTAAAAGAGTCTGGATTAAACAGATTGATACAGTGTGGTTATAATCTATTAAACCTACATAATTATTTTACCGCAGGCCCAAAAGAAATTAGAGCTTGGACAGTACCCATTGGAACCAATGCGCAACTAGCAGCTAAGGTGATTCATACTGATTTTTATAAAAAATTTATTAGAGCAGAAGTAATCAGCTTTCAGCACTTCATTAGTGATGGCGGTACGCAGCAAGCCAAGCAGAAAGGACATCTACAAGTAGAGGGCAAAGATTATACTGTGAAAAACGGGGATATAATCTACTTTTTAATAGGGAAATAAACCCCATAAAACATAACAAAAAACTTACATCTGCGCACTATAATCCATAAAAACGTACTTTTTTACGCACAACGCAAAGAACCATTAACCCTTGCTTTAACTGTATCTATTTAAGCATAATTATAAATGGAGGAGCTGAGAGACTTATTAATGATCGATCACCCTATGGAACAGAATGCTGATGCTGCGTCATTGATCCCATATTTGGATTGTATGTCAGGCAACTTAAAATTAGCATGTAAAGAAATTGATAGTCAACAGTCTTGTTTATTTATTACAGGCAACACTGGTTCAGGAAAATCTACCCTGGCAAAAATGCTTCTGTATCATTACGAAACCGCTCATCTTATATCAGGAAATCAGGGCACCAGTGTTCATAACATCACAAAGTTTATCGCAACACACTTGGGCTTTAACCTATATAGTAATTCCGAAGAACATACAAACAGAGGGACACAGCTGCTCAATCAACTTAAGCAAGCAAGTAGCGAGTGCCTTTTTATCATTGACGATGCTCACTTAATTCCTGGAAGCGCATTATCTGTTATCATGCAGCTAATTGACATTCAGCCATGCGTTCGTTTTATCTTAATAGGGGATAACCATTTTCTCGATAAAGCGAATGCTTTATCTGTTGGTACCTATAAAAAAAACCACTTTGAAATAGAACCACTTAATTATAAAGAAACAAAACTTCTTCTTGCGAATCAATATCAAATAAAGCTAAGTGCTCGTAAACTTAAACAGCTTTTAATTGAAACACAAGGAAACCCAAAAAAGATAAAGGATTACATCAAAAAAAAGGACCACCTCAAAAAAATTAATTTTAAAGTTTATTTCCGCCAAATTACAAAATACAGCAAAGACTTTTTTTTAATGCTTGTGGGCGCCTTAATTCTCGCCTCGGGATATTTCACATTTCAACATTTTTTTATTCCACAAAAAAGCAATATTAACATTGTTGTAAATAAACAAACACCGAGCTTAAAAGAAGATTTCTCTCCTGCAGTCTGTTATCCAAATGTGTCTATTACTGAAAAAGCAAATAGTCTCAATAGCAATGTGCCTTTATATGTTGTTCAATTATTGAGTGTAAAAAAACCCAGCAGCATTCAAAACATTTCAAAATCATTAAAAACTGTACCATTCAAGCCTGTAATGATAAAAAATAAAAAAAGTGGATTATATACACTTTATTATGGTCCTTTTTTTACACGTGAAGATGCAAAAGAAGTATTGGCTAACTTACCAGAAGGAATTAAATCGCTTAATCCATGGATAAGACCAATCAACCAAGCTGACTTAGCATAGTTTTTTTAGAACCATAAAATAATGACCATCCATCTCAGTAGTTGGTAATATTTGCCAACCAAATTCATCTTTAAATCCTGCTGGTAATATAACATCTACCGTTTTAGCATTTAAAGACTCAGACAAGAAAGCGCCTATTTGTAAACTATTTTCTTCTTTCAGAATAGAACACGTTGAATAAATCATATGACCGCCCACTTCTAGCTTCGCCCAAAGCTTATTAAGTAGTACTTTTTGAATTGAACATAATTTATTCAAATCCCAAGGATTAAATTTCTTTTCAGGGTGCCTTTTGACAACTCCGGAGCCAGAACATGGGGCATCCAGCATTATCAAATCATAAGTTTCAGCAGGGCCACTTTCCCCAGAGCACCAATCCTTTTCCAACAAATCAATCTTATTCTGTTTTGTGTAACTAGATAAATTTTCTTTTAAAATATTTAATCTACCTGGATCAATGTCTGCACAGGTTAAATGGATATTTGGAAAATCTCTTAAAAGTATAAAAGATTTGCCTCCTGGTGCCGCACATGCGTCTAGTACCTTGCCTGGGGAGGGAAGTTGTTTTAAAATTAAATGCATCATCTGTGCTGATAAATCTTGGATGTAACCAATATTTGGTTGATGATTAATCATGTCTGAAAGAACGGTTTGATTATTTAATTTTAGGGCTGTATCAATTAAACCTGACTCCGAAACTAAACCTTCATACTTTTCCTTTAACTTACCACACTCATTAAAGTTGTATACATTTAGCCATTTAACTGGAATGGCTTGATTTGAAACTACAATCTCAAGCCATTGGTTTGGCCAGCTATTCTTTATAGCTTTAATCATCCAGCCAGGGTGTGCAATGATTAAACTTTGCTTTGTTTTATAAAGATTGTGAAATGTTTCTTTCTCTTCTAAATAACGTCTTAAAACTTTATTTACAAGACCCGCTGCCCATTGATAGTTCATTTTTTTTGCCAACTCAACTGAGTGTTTGACAATAAAATGGTCTGGCTCTTTAATATGGTCAATTCTCACTAACCCAATGATGATTAGAAGCTCTAATGAGCGATGTTTTCTTTTTAATGGTTTCGTCAATAGTTGATTGGTGACTTCGAGGTATCTAAAATACCATCGTAGGGTTTGTTTTGTGATGTCCCAAAAATAATGTGGGTTTTGATGAAAATCAGCATGCTTCTTTTTTAAATAGTGCTTTTTATCAACAACTTGAATTAAACACTGAATTATTATAATATAATTAGTATAGTGATCATTGTTATTAGTCAATTTGAACTACCCATTTAAAAAATTTTATTACAATGTATCCACACTATCAGATATAGGAGCAACATGCACACATTACCACCGTTACCATACGAAAAAGACGCGCTTGAACCATTGATTTCAGCTGAAACGTTAGACTATCATTACGGCAAGCATCACAAAACTTATGTTGACAAACTAAATGTTTTAATTGAAAACACACCTTTCAAGGATAAAGATTTGATAGAAATCATCAAAAATTCTGAAGGTCCGATTTTCAATAATGCTGCGCAAATCTGGAACCATACTTTTTATTGGCATTGTTTAACCCCAGAAAAAAACACCAAACCTTCTAAAGAATTGATGGCGTCTATTATCGCTAGTTTTGGTTCCTTCGAAAGCTTCCAAAAACAATTCAAAGAACATGCAATGAACAACTTTGGTTCTGGTTGGACATGGCTGGTTGCTGATAAAAACAAGCAATTAAGCATCGTTGATACCTCAAATGCTCACTCGCCAATTAGCGGCGAAACCTATCATCCATTGATGACCTGTGATGTTTGGGAACATGCATATTACATTGATGCTCGTAACAACCGAGCCCAATATTTGGAAAACTATATGGAACTTGTTAATTGGACATTTGTAAATGAACAGTTCAATTCGCAAAAATAAATAACATGTCTCTAAAAATTAATGATGAATGTATAAATTGCGATGTTTGCGAACCTGTTTGTCCAAACGAAGCCATTTATATGGGAACAGATATTTATGAAATTGATCCTAGCCTTTGCACCGAGTGTGTAGGTCACCACGATGAACCTCAATGCATGGTTTTTTGCCCTGTTGCATGCATTGAAACAGGGAAAGAAGAGACTGAATCAACACTCTTAGCACGTTATCGTTCATTATCAGAACTAGGTTGACAACAAGGACAATAAAAGCTCGATCTCTGTGCTATCACCATACGATTAATCATCGTACCACATTCAGTGCATGGTAAGCCTTCTCTGCCGTACACCAAAAGTGATTGTTTAAAATACCCGGGGTTTTCTTTACCTGAAACAAAATCTCTCAGCGTAGTGCCACCTTTTTCAATAGATTTTTTTAAAATGTTTTTTATTTCTATGATCATTTTTTCACTGACTTCTTTTGATACCAGTGACGCTTTTGTCATTGGGTGTAACTTAACCTTAAATAATACTTCATTTGCATAAATATTGCCTACACCTACCACATTTTTTTGATCCATCAGAACTTGCTTGATCGAGCGTGACGACATTTTAAGCTTTTCATAAAAATTTGTTTTGTTAAATTCTTTAGAGAGCGGTTCAGGCCCCCATTTATCCATTTTTTCTTTCCATCCTTCGTTGTACATCACAACAAACCCAAACCGTCTAGGATCATGGTATATAAGGCTATGGTTGCCTTCAAATCTCAACACAACATGGTCATGTTTTTTTTTAGTTTTGTCGCTCGCATTTTCAACCCTTAAACTTCCGCTCATTCCCAAATGAACCAATAGTTTCTTTATACCAAAATTAAAAATAAGATATTTTGCTCGTCTTTCTATATTCAAACAACGAAGCCCAACCAAAGTGTCGCTGGAAAAATCAAAAGGGTAGCGTAACTTTTTATTAGACATATTAATTGATAAAAGACGTTTGTCTTTTACATAATTAATCACACCCAATCTTGTGGTTTCTACTTCTGGTAACTCTGGCATATTTTCAACAATACAATTATGATATAGGTTATGGAATTTTTAAATGAAAAATATATTTTGGCATCTGGATCGCCAATGCGTCAACAAATACTTAAACAATTAAGTATCGCGTTTACCATCCAACCGAGTAATATTGATGAAACACCAAAAGAAGCTGAAACGCCAGAACAGTTGGTTGTTCGACTTGGCAAAGAGAAGTGCGAAGGAGTCCTTAATTTAAACCCTGATGCCGTTGTCATTGCTGGAGATCAAATTTTAACATTTGACAATGAAATTATTGGCAAACCAAAAACACAAGCCAACGCAAGAAAACAGCTGACTTTATGCAGTGGAAAATGTGTTACTTCCTTAGCCAATATCAGTATCGGATATAAAGAAAAAGTGTTGCAAAAAACATCTATTTGTAAAATCAAATATAGGTTACTTAACGAAGAAACAATCGAAAGCTATATTCAAGATGAAGCTTGTTTAGAATGTGCAGGCGCGCTTAGAGTAGAAAGCAATGGCATACTACTAATTGAGAGTATTGAATCAGATGATCCGTTTTCAATATATGGCATGCCAATGATTGCAACTGCAGAATTACTGGAACATCACGGCTTAGTTAAGCTTTAGGCCAACCAAACAAAGTTTGAAAATTAGCGGTAGTTTTGGCAGCAACTTCCTCAAAAGGGATGTTTTTTAATTCTGCAACCGTTTGTGCGACATAATATACATATGCTGGTTGGTTTTCGCGACCTCTGTAAGGTACAGGTGCTAAATAAGGGCTATCTGTTTCTATCAACATTTTTTCAAGAGGCACATATTTAACAACCTCTTTTAAATCTGTTGCATTTTTAAAAGAAATAATCCCTGAAAAAGATATGTATGCACCTAAATCTAAACACGCTTTTGCCATAGACAAACTTTCGGTAAAACAATGAATAATTACCCTATCATGAGGCGTATCTCTTAATATGGCTACAGTATCCTCCGGAGCAGATCTGGAATGAACAATGACAGGGCATTTGTGTTCTTTAGCAAGATTAATTTGGCATTCAAAGAATTTCTTTTGAAGGCGCTCATGTTCTTTTGTGTAATAATAATCAAGACCTGTTTCACCAACTCCGATAAAACGTGATCTTTTTTCACGTATAAGCTCCGAAATGTGTTTTAAATCTTCTAACGTATGATTATGAACATCACAAGGATGTATCCCAAGTGTCGCAGAAATCATTGGGTAGCTATCAACTATCTTGTTTAGATCATCAATATCTGACCGTTCAACACAAATGGAGAGCATGTGATTAACACCCTTTAATTCTGCCTCATTAACAACTTCATCAATAGTGCGTTTTTTTAAGTGGTTTATATGGCAATGAGAATCAATCAGCATGAGGTTTTGCGTCGCGAATATATCGAGTACATATGAATAAGGCAATAAGATAACATATCGGGGCAATAAATAAAGCATACTGATAATCTTCAATTGAGGGTTTTATTTTCCCAGCAACTAAGTGGTCTAAGATTGAGCCTACTAATGGGTTAAATAAAATACCACCTGCAACAACAGCCATGTTATTAAAACCAAGTGCTGTACCAACAATGTCACTAGAGTTGTTATGCTTAACAAGAACAAATGTCAATAGATGGCTTGCAGATGCAGCCCCAATTAAAAACAATAATACTGAGGAGTACACATGTGGATAAAACACAAAAAATGATGAGGCAAAAAAACCTATGATCGCACCGATAATCATTGGTATTCGACAACTCCCAATCTTAGATGCTAGCCAGCCCCAGAAAGGTGATGAAATGGCTGTAGAAATCCAAATGAACCCTACGGCCTCTGCTGCATGAACTGCGGGTATGTGTAAAGCCTCTTCCAAGAAAGGAACGCCCCAAGTACCACCGATCATGATTACTGGTGCCCACTTAAAAAATGCGTAAGCTGCATTTGCAATTGTTTGTTCATTACTCAACGTTGTTTTAATATCCACTTTAAATTTATCTAAACGATCTTTGTTTATGACCTTCTTTTCAGCAGGAATAATTAAATATGATAAAATGGCAAGTGTTAAACCTATTGCCCACAAAATACGTTGAGACTGATCGATACCTAAAGAAGACACCATATAAGCAAGGGGTGCCTCGCCACCCCATGCTCCTAATCCACCTAAAAACTGTGCGCCACCTACAAGCAAGGGATATAGCCGCGGATCAAAGTACTGACTTGCAGAAACCAAAACACATGTGAAAGCAAACGAAGAGCCAAAACCGATTAAAAATCGGCCAATCAACATACAAAGAAAGTAGTCAAAAAAAGAAAATAAATACACGCCCAGAGCACAAGTTAAACAAGCCCAAACCAATACTTTTCTTACACTTATGAAGTCAAAAGCAATTCCAGCAGGTATTTGCATTGTTGTATAAGAAATAAAATATATGCCAGCAATCCAGCCAATAAGCGACAAGCTTATATTTGCAGAAGCGGTCATCTCGGTGGCAATGATTCCAGGAAAAACCTGTAAGGCCATTTCATAAGCAAGGAAAGTTCCTGCCAACAAGTAGATAGACCATGCTAATAATGGTGGGGTATTATTTTCCGATGCAGAATGAGCCAAATATTTCTCCTAATAATTCATCAGTAGAAAACAATCCGACCAATTTGTCAAGTTCAAGCTGTATCTCTCTCATGACTTCTGCAACCAAAACTATATCAAACTTTGTCTTAGATTGATTATAAATATCATCAGTTAATTTTTTAATTTTTACTAAAATATTTAGGTGCCTTTGTCTTGCATAAAAAGCATCAAACGTCGGTTGAACTATTTTCTCTGATATCAAGTCTAAAACATATTGCGTATCTCTATCATCAAAGCTTGAAACTGGATAAACAGTATGGTTATTCCAAGTCAACTGATCATATTGAATCTTTCGGATATCTTTTTTGTTCCAAAGAATAAGTAACCGCTCTGGATTAGTTATTAACCCTTCTGGTAAATGATCAACTTGTGATGCCAGATCGTCCAACTCATCGACATCAACAACCCAAATGACTAAATCGACACTATCTACCTTCTCGATGGCTCTTTTAACACCCTCACGTTCAATTTCATTTGTTGTATTTCTGATTCCTGCCGTATCTGTGATTTGCACCCATTTATCCTGTATGAGTATACGCTTTTCAATAAGATCCCTTGTTGTTCCTGCTTCTTCATTTACAATCGCCACATCATCCTTTAATAGGCGATTTAACCATGATGATTTACCTGCATTTGGGCGACCAATTAAACAAATATGCTGATCATGGTTTGCACTGACTGCTTGTTTGGTTTCACTATATAATACTGCTATGTCATTAGATAGTTTTTGCAACTCATCAATTGTAATAGTTGGATTTATATCCTCTCCATCAAAATCAATGCTTGACTCGAGCATGACTCTATATTGCTTAATACGCTTTTCAATTCTGGTTACTTTTATTGAAAAATCGCCTTTCATAGAGCGTAATGCTGCTCTTGCTTGCGCTTCATTATCAGCATGAATCAAACCACAAATTGCTTCAGCTTTTAAAGTCGACATTTTATCGTTTAAAACTGCTCTAAGACTAAATTCACCTGGTTCAGCTTGACGGCACCCCAAAGCAACACAGGCTTGTATAATCAGCCGTGGCACGATGACGCCACCATGACTTTGAAATTCAACGACAGACTCACCGGTGTAAGAGTGTGGTGCAGGAAAGTAGATTAATATTCCCTCATCGATAATGTTTCTATGACTATCAAAGAAAGTTGTATATGTCGCTTGTCTTGGCATAATGTCATTATTCTTAATATTACTCAATAGAGGAATTAATTTTAAAATTTCATTGTCAGATCCTGATAGTCTTACAATGGAGACGCCTGAAACACCTGGGGGTGTCGCCTGAGCAACAATAACGTTAGTATTCATATTTAATTATGTTTTTGTGTCAAATACCACTGCTGCAACGCAGATAAAACTGCATTTGTCAGCATATATAAAGCTAGACCTGCTGGGAACTGACAAAAGATGAAAGTCATCATTACAGGCATAATCATCATTGCTTGTTCTTGAGCGGGATCTAAATTTGTAGGCGTTAACTTTTGTTGACAGAATAAACCAACCCCCATAACAAGCGGTAATATGTAATAAGGATCATAGGAAGATAAGTCTGGTATCCATAAAAAACTTGCATGTCTAAGTTGAACACTTTCTATAAGGACCCAGTAAAGCGCTATCAAAAATGGAAACTGAACAAGCACCGGTAAACAGCCTCCAACTGGATTTACGGCTTCTTCCTTATATAGCGCCATGATTGCCTGACTTTTTTGAGCAGCGTCATCTTTAAAACGCTCTTGAATGTCTTTTATTCTGGGTTGCAATGCTTTCATTTTTAAACTTGCAACAAAGCCTTTTTCTGACATTTTGTAAAAAAGCAATTTAATCAATGCAGTGGTTAATATAATAGCAACGCCCCAGTTATTGAATAAATCGTGAATAATGCTAAGGACTTTAAAAATAACCTCTGACAGCAACCACAACCAACCATAATCAATGGTTAAGTTCAAACCAGGCGCGATGTTTGCAAGTACATCCGCCAATTCAGGACCAGAATAGAGTGTTTCAGAAACTTCAAATTTTTCATTACTTGCTAAATCGTATTGTACTCCTAACATAAAGGCTGAAAACCGGGATATTCCATTATCGTCAGGAAGCCACTTAGTGGTTAACGTATTTGTACCTGCTTTTGCTGGCACCCATGCATTTAAAAAATAACGTTGTTGAACCGAGACCCAACCAGCTTTTTCTAATTCTATTGATCCTGGATCTTTGGCTATTTGAGCATAAGAAAGTTTAACAAACGGAGATTGATCTGTGTGATAACTAACACCAGAATAGGTAGGTAAGACAAATAAACCTGTACTCGATTTAGTGCCTAAAGCTGGATGAAAGTTTTTTGGGGGGTCCATCACATTATTATTCGCATCATGTAAAGATATAAAACCATCGTAGGGAACCACAGTTTGGTGCAATGCACCAATATTTTCAATAGTATTTGTCTGCTTGATGGTATAAGGATCATTGCCAAATTCGAAAATTTTATTGTAAATTAAGACACCTGATTTGGCTTCCAACACAAGTTTATCTTTTGTTGTATCAGCATCTTTAACCTGGAAATGTAGTGTTTCATCTCCTAAAAAACCTGATTGTGCGTAATAGGTAAATTCTTTTCCAAAGTCGAGTATAGTTTGATTGCTATTTCTAGCAATGGTTTTGAAGTACTTATTAAGCTCTGTTTTAACAACCTTACCACCTTTAAGATCAAAAGTTGCGTTAATAAAATCATTACTCATGGTTACCAAGTCTTTTTTATTTGGCTCTTCAATCGAATGATGTTTTACTGTTTTAACAACTGTTTTTGATGTGTCATTAAGAACTGGTTTAGAGGAGGTTTGAGTTTCTTGAAAATAAAACTGTAATAAGACCAAACACAGTAAACCTAATAATATGTATAAATAACTTTTTAATGAATTCATTTCTTATCACTTAAAATTAGTTTTCTTAGGAATAACTTCCAATCTTGTTTAATTTCCTCAAAATTAAGTTTGATCGGTCTAGACAAAATTGTGACAATATCAATATGACCGACATCTTTCTGATCCTGGATGAACAAACTGTTCATTACCCGACGAATGTAATTTCTTTTAACCGCTTGTTTGAATATTTTTTTTCTGACGACAACACCTAATCTTGTTTTTTGTTGTGTATTGTCTTTAACGAGAAATATGAAATGCTTAGTTTTAATTGCCCTAGCATTAGAGTTATATACATTTAAAAAATCTGATTTTTTTATTAACTTAAAATCCTTTGGCAATGCTGTCATAGTTAAATAGAAATTTGTTTACGGCCTTTAGCACGACGTCTCTTAAGGACTAAGCGACCAGCTCGAGTTGACATTCTATGTCTGAATCCATGTGTTCTATGTTTTTTTAGATTACTTGGTTGATATGTTCGTTTCATGTTTATCTCAAATATACTGTCTTTAAAAACAAAAATGTACCTTTTTTAGAGCCTTTTGTCAAACATATCCCAAACAGATATTTATAAATAAATCATATAAAAAATAATATATATATATTTAGTTTATTATGTTTATTAAGTTGATCAATCATTGTGGATTGTTCTATAAATTTTTAAAATTCATAACTTTAAGTGAATGCCAACATGTTGATAACTCCGTTAGTAACTTTGTTGAAAAAAGGGGATAATAATCAATCACCAGGTTATGAGTAAGTAATTAGATTAGTTATCAACAAAGTTATCCACAAAACAGAGTGTGTATAAACATTGATTTTTTCTAAAAAATGTTTTAAAAAAATGATTATGTTTAGATTAGTAGTTTTGTTTTGTTTGTTTTCTTTTTGTCAGGCAGATGTTTACGACCAGAAAAAAATCTTAATTATAAACAATTTGGATGGTGTCATCGTTTTGGATCCACCAATATTGAAAAATGTCAGAGTTGAATCACCTGATTATATCAATGCGCATGATCAGAGTGTCATTGTTCTTGATATAGACAAGGATTGGCTTATCAATAATCCTGTAGATGTAAAGTACCAACAGAAAATCACATATAAAGGTGCGCAATTAACGTTATCCTTAGTTAAAAAAACACCAGACCCAAGTTTTTCAAAGCCCTTTACGCCAGGCTATGAATGTCATCTCTCAGTGAACAAAAATAATGACTTAAATATTAAAGAGTTTGGTGAGAGCGTAAGTTTTTGTAACGCATTATACCTTTACTAAAGGGTGTATTCTTTGTAAAATGAGTAACTATGAATAAATTCTTTACCTCAGAGTCGGTGTCAAATGGTCACCCAGACAAAATAGCTGATCAGGTATCAGATGCGCTTTTAGACGCAATTTTAGCAAAAGATAAAAAAGCACGAGTGGCCCTTGAAACTTTTGTTAAGACAGGATTAGTGCTTGTGGGCGGTGAATTAAAGACATCTAGTTACATAGATGTTGAGGCTATCACAAGGCGCGTCATTAATGACATTGGTTACGATTCTAGTTTAAAGGGTTTTGATGGTAGTACTTGTGCTGTAATCACTGCAATAGGGCAACAATCAAACGACATTTCTCAAGGTGTTGATAAATCTAGTGATAAGAATCAAGGTGCTGGTGATCAAGGGATGATGTTTGGTTTTGCTTGCAATGAAACTAAAAATTGTATGCCTGCCCCTATTGAATACTCTCACAGACTCGTCAAAAAACATAAAGATGTTAGAGAAACAAAAAAATATGATTGGGTCTATCCTGATGCAAAAGCTCAAATAACATTTGAATACGATGGTTTTAAACCAGTAGGCATTGATGCAATTGTTCTTTCTTCACAACACGCTGAACACATTAAACTAGACGATGTTAAAGAAATGGTAATGGAAGAAATCATCAAGCCAGTTATTCCTAATAAATGGATCAATGCAAACACAAAGTATCATATTAACCCAACTGGTCGTTTTGTCATTGGTGGGCCTGTAGGTGATTCAGGACTTACTGGACGTAAAATAATAGTAGACACATATGGTGGTGCAGCGCATCATGGTGGTGGGTGTTTTTCTGGCAAAGACCCTTCTAAGGTTGATAGATCTGGCGCTTATATGGCTAGGTATATTGCAAAAAATGTTGTCATGGCTGGGCTTTCTGATCGATGTGAAATTCAGGTTTCATATGCCATAGGTGTTGCTGAACCAATTAGCTTATATTTAAATACTTTTGGTACTGAGCATATTCCTGTTGCAGATATTATTGATCTAATAAAGAAAAACTTTGATTTAACACCATGGGGAATTACCAATACATTAGACTTGCTTAATGTGAAATATCTACCTACCGCAACCTACGGTCATTTTGGGCGAGAAGACATCAACCTTCCTTGGGAGCAAAAAGCTAATTGTTTCAATGAAGTTGCTATTGATACCTCTTTCATAAGTGATTAATGTCAGTAGAAATAAAAAACTTTTTAATAATAACCATCGCATTCATTTTTAATGTTTTTCTAGTTAACTACCAAGGCGTTTCATTAATTGATATCGCACGTACTACAAGGGGATCTGTCCAGGTATGGCTTTATGTCCCTGTTTTGATTTTAAGTTACCATATTTTGTTCTTTATATTTACGACAATCAAAGGGGTATACATAAAAAAAACAAAATATTTTAAAATGTGGCAATATGACGTAACCAATTTTTTTTCTGATATGAAAAAGGTGTTTAGTTTTACGCTGCTGTTTATTTATTTAATTATTTTCCAAACAAGCTTCAAAAGTATCTATGCTTGGCAATTAGCAACACCAAATAACGTTGATTGGTTGCTATACACCTTTGATAGAATGTTCTTAGGGCCATCTTTATGGTGGTGGGGAAGTCAGCTTCTATCTCACAATATTTGGTTGAATGTCGTTTATTATTTAGATCGGTTTTATATGCCCTATTTTGCTTATCAGTGGTTTGTGATTATGTATATTGTTTTTCATGAAACCAGTGACAAAAGAGAGTACTTTATTACGACATTTTTTCTTATTTGGATGTTTGGTACAACGATAGGCGGTTTATGTCAATCTGGTGGTCCATTTTTCTTTAGCTATGCACCCTGGCATATACTGCAAATGAAAGGTCTAGAGGCTATTAATCATATTGTTCCATTGTATTCTTTAAATACACAGAATTATTTATGGCAGAGTTATTTTGATGTGAATAAAACCATGTTAGCAGGTGGTATTTCCGCTTTTCCAAGTTTACATATAGCAATTTGTTTATTTATATATTTATTTTTCAGAGAATGTGGTTACAAGTACCTTACGATACTAACGTTTATCGGCCTAATGATTACTTGGATTGGTTCGATGATTCTTGGTTGGCATTATTTTGTTGATGGCTTAGGTGCTGTTTGTATTGTTTACTTAGCACAAAAAACAGCTATTGCTCTACATAAATCTTAGTCATTAAAGAAATGATTTTATCTAGATTATCCGAAGATTTAAAATCAATTACGATCTTTCCTTTGCCGCTTTCTTTGTTTTTTATGGTTGTTTTTGCCTCAAAGAGTTTTGATAACTGACTTTCAATCTTTTGGATGAATGGATTAGATAGTGGTTGGGTTTGCTTTGGTAAAACAGTAGGTGATTTCAGCAAAGACTCAAGTTTTCTTACAGAAAGGTTGTGTTTGATAATTAAGTCAACGAATTTTTTTTGCTTTTGTTCGTCTACACTTAATAAACACTTAGCATGGCCCATTTCAATTTGATTAGCTCGTAGTGCTTTTAGAGAGTATGGTGATAAGCTAAGAAGTCTAAGTTTATTAGTAATACTAGATCGTGATTGACCAAGTGTTGTGGCAATTTCAGAATGTTTTAAACTGTGTTGTTCAATTAGTTGACGAATCCCTTCAGCTTCTTCTACAACATTTAAATCTTCCCTATGTAAGTTTTCTAATACATTGATCATTGCTGCCGTAGCATCATCAATGGTTTGTACTAAGCAAGGGACTTCTTTTAAACCGGCTAATTTACCTGCTCTTAAACGTCTTTCGCCGGCAATAAGCTCATAGCGATTATTGGTGATTTGTCTAACTAAAAGCGGCTGAATGATCCCCTGGCTTTTGATTGTTTCTGCTAAATCATGAAGCTTTTCTTCATTGAATTGCTTTCTACTTTGGAAAGGACTTGGCGTGACCATATTAATGTCAACTGATAGTATTTGTGCGTTATTGGAATGTGTTTTACCCATAGTGTCTCCAAGTATTTCACTTAACCCTAAATCAGATAGACCTCTTCCAAGGCCATGTTTCTTCTCAACCATAAACTCTCTCACTTTTTCTTGCTATTTCGGCAGCTAATGCTAAATAAGCAATAGCTCCCTGACATAAACGATCATATTTTAACGCTGACATCCCATGACTAGGTGCCTCTGCAAGCCTTACATTCCTGGGGACGATTGTCTCATACACTTGAGCGCTGAAATGCTTATTTATTTGTTCTGATACTTCTTGCGAAAGTTTATTTCTACCGTCATACATGGTGCGTAATAAGCCTTCTATAGCAAGACCCTGGTTAGTGGACGCTTTTAATTGGTCGATGGTTCTTAATAGTTTAGTCAGGCCCTCTAAAGCAAAATATTCACACTGAACAGGGATGATGACAGATTGGGCAGCAATTAATGCATTAACGGTTAGAATGTTTAGGGCAGGCGGGCAGTCTATTAAAATGAAATCATAGTTTTGACTTACATCGTCAATTAAAGTTTTTAATTTTCTTTCTCTATTAGGCTGTTGAAGCAGCTTTACTTCCGCTGCTGTTAAGTGGCTTAGAGTAGGTACCAGGTCAAAATGCTCGAGACTTTGACGAATGGTTTTAGATAAATGAACACCGTCACAAAAAGAGTCGTAAAGAGTTGGGCCATCTTTGTGTATATAGCCAACGCCAGATGTTGCATTGCCTTGAGGGTCAAGATCAATTAATAAAACCCGTCTATTCATGATGGCTAAACCTGCTGCTAAATTGATAGCAGTTGTCGTTTTGCCAACCCCGCCTTTCTGGTTTGTAATCGCAATGACTTTAGCCCTTCTCACATTTACAGCCTGTCATAAAATATAAATTTTTTCAATCTTTTTGCTTTGTTTTTAAAAGAGCATAACACCTTTTTTTGCGCTGCTTACTTTTTAAAATTTCCCAGCGATCAAAGTTAGGCTCTAGAGATGACGAATGATGAATAAAAACCAACGTATGATTGTTGATTTTATCTGATAAATAGAATAAAGCTTCTTTTAATAAATTGCTATCGTAAGGTGGATCCAGAAAAATTATGTCAAATGTCTCTAGTTGTTTACAATCAACCATAAAGTCTCCTTTCGTCAATTCATAACTAAAGTTATCCGGAAAGCGTTTAAGGTTATCACATATTGCATGGTAAGCTAGTTCATCAATTTCATATGCTTTGACAGAGTGGGCGCCTTGAGACAGCGCTTCAAAACCAAGCGCCCCTGAGCCTGCAAAAGCATCTAAAACGTGCATCCCATCTATCTGTGGCCTAATCCAATTAAAAAGAGTTTCTCTCATTTCTCCTGTTGCTGGTCTGAGACCAGGTCTATTCGGAAAGGAAAGGGTGCGACCTTTAAACAACCCCGATTGAATGCGAATGCTATTTGGTTTAACAGCCAACGTAAACCTTATAAAATTGATTCGAATGAAGGACTTTTAGTGCTTCATATATATCATTAGATGTTATTTTGTCCAAGGTTTCAATCAGCCACTGGTCGTAATTTATTTCGTGGTTGTGTTTTACTGTTTGTAAGATACTCATAACTTTGCTTTGGTTGTTGCCGACATTGAGAAGCAATTTGTTTTTCAAGCTTTCTTTTGCAATTTTAATGCGTTTTGGTGCTAAAACTGTGTCTATCTGTTGATTGTTAAAAGTGTTTTCTAAAAGTGTTGTAATGTTTTTTGTATTATTTGTTTTTGATTGACCTGAAATGCTAAGTATTGCAAAGTCGTCAATGGCCTCAATGTTACTATGGATCTCATAAACAAGGCCTTCTTTATCTCTTAAGGTTTGAAATAGGTAAGATGAAGAGTTGCCGCCAAGTACTTCGTTTAATAACAAATAAGTCACAAAAGTTTTGTCAGTTGATGCAACTGGTATTTTTGTCGCAAAAAGAAAGTAAGTTTGTTTTTGTTCAGGTTTTATAGAAATGCTTTGAGGTTCATTATTTTTATTTAACACTTCTTTTTCAAGGCGCTTTGCTGAAGGGTGGCTTTTATAGGCAAGATTTTCAGCTATTTGCCGTGCGTTCTCTTCTGTTGTGTCGCCGACAATGATAATGGAGGTGTCTGGTTGGCTCAAGACTTTTGCGTGATATTGTTGTAAGTCACTTGAATGAATGTTTTCAAGCGTATCGGTATAACCATTTGTGGAGCTAACGTATTTGGGTGCAGAAGGAAATAAATTTTTAAAAAGTACGCCCTTTGCAATCTCTTCAGGCTGATCTTGCTCAAAAGCGATGTTGCTTAAAATCGCTTGTCGTTGATATCTAATTTCTTGTGAAGGAAATGCAGCATTAAAGATTGCACTATGAAACTGATCTGAAATTGTTTTTACTGGAACATCAGAAAGTGTTCTCAAATGATAGATTACAAGCTCTTCATCAACAAAGGCATTCATTTCACTGCCAACGATACTTAATTTAGCATTAACTTGTTCTTTGTTTAAAAATTTAGATCCAAGCATGGTTGATTGAGCTGTAAAGTTGGCTAGCCCTGGCTTGGCATATCTTGATCCTGCATGAAAAGCAATGGCAATGTCAATCATAGGAATTTCTTTGTTTTGGACAAAAAACACCTTTGTTTGATTGATTTCCCACGATATGGTCTCTGCTGCGAAGGGAGTGCTAAACAATAGTAGAATAATAAATTTTTTCATAATGGCTTAACGGTCAATATGACTTTCGGGCTATCCTCATTAAAGTAAGTTTTAAGGGTTGAAATGATAGACTTTTTGGTAATCTTATCTAAGGTCTCTTGTGTTTTACTATAACGATCGAAAGGCAAGTCAAGGCTAATTAATTTAGAAAACAGTTTAGACTGATAATTAATAGAGTCTTGATGAAAAACATATTTTGCATAATAGCGTTTTTTTATTTCTGTCAATCTTTGGTCCGTAATGTCTTCTTCTGAAATATTACTTAAGATGGAAAGCAGTTTGTTTTTGATGCTGTAGAAATGAATGTTCTTATTGGGAATGATATAGAAGGAAAAGTAACCATCTATTTTTTTGAGGTAGTCAATTTCAGTATCAACCTCAACAGCCAAGTGATTGTTTGTTATGAGTTCTTGTGAAATCAATCCTTGTTTGGGGTTAGTGAGCAAGTCTTGTAAAAGCATTAAAGTTATTTCTGTGTCGAGAGAGTTTTGATCAGGTTTGGGTGTTTTGAAGCCCACAACAAAAAGCGGGTTATTAACATCTCTTTTTAAGTCAATGCGGATGTCACCTTCCCTACTTTTGTTTTCTAAAACGATTTTGTTATCATTTTTGCTTGCTGGGATATCACCAAATAGAAGCTTTATATTGCCTAAAACTTGATCGGCTGTGACGTCTCCAATGACTATGATTGTCAGGTTGTTAGGTTGGTACCATTGATCATACCAATTTTTTAAATTGTCTAATGTAAGTGCTTCAATATCTGCTTGCCATCCAATGATGGGATGGTGATAGACACCAGTTGGGAAAGACAACACATGAAAAAACTCTTTTGGTTCGGACCATGGGGAATGGGTTAAGTATTGGTTTTTTTCTTGGAGAATGACTTTTCTTTCTTTTTCTATGTCTGCATCTACAAATTGTAAATCGGTCAGTCTATCTTTTTCGAACTGTAAAACAGAAGAAATTTCGTCAGGTGAAACGGAGGTTGAATATTGTGTGTATTCATAAGTGGTCATTGCGTTATAGTGGCCACTATGCTGATTATAATAGTCTTCTATATTGCTATGAGATAGGTTGTTTGTTCTACCAAACATAATACGTTCTAAAAAGTGAGAGACCCCTGATTGGTACGGTGGTTCATGGATGGAGCCGACACGATAGGAAAAAGTTACATTAGCAACTGGATACCTATGATCTTCTTTGATAACAATATTCAAACCGTTATCAAGCGTTTTATGAATGATGTCTCTAGAGTCTGCCTGTGCGGCTGAAATTAAACATGCAACGATGCAAACTTTAATTACATTGTATAATAACATATTTTTTAGTATATTATTAGACATTAAGGAACGCAAATGTTTAATTTGTTTAAAAGCAAAAACAAAGAATCCAACGATCAAGCAAAAATGTCAGTTGGGTTATCAAAAACGAGACACACGCTTAGGGAGCGTCTGGGGAGTCTTTTTTCTGGGAAAAAGCTCCTAGATCAGACCTCACTAGATGAGCTTGAGGTTATTCTGTTGTCGTCTGATGTAGGTATTTCTGCTACGCAAAAAATCATTGAAGAAGTAAAGCGGATTAGTAAAGACCATGGTTTGACTGATGAGGCAGAGTCAGTAGACGTGTTGAAAAAAGCGATGTTAATACATTTAGAAGGCTTAAATAAAGCGGTTGATTTCCCTGAGAGTAAGCCGGGAGTTGTCTTGGTTGTTGGTGTCAATGGTGTCGGCAAGACCACTTCGGTTGCTAAGTTGGCGTCTTGGCTTAAAGCAAAAGATAAAACAGTCATGTTGGCAGCAGGTGACACATATAGAGCCGCTGCTATTGAGCAACTACAAACATGGTCAGATAGATTGTCGCTGCCCTTGGTTGCACAACAAGAGGGGTCTGACAGCGCAGCTGTCGTGTATGATGGATTAGCATCAGCCAAGGCAAAGAAAATGGACTACTTAATTGCCGATACAGCAGGTAGGCTTCATACTCAAGACAACCTGATGCAAGAGCTTGAAAAAGTAAAGCGTGTCATTAAAAAAATAGACCCAACAGCGCCGCACCTTACTTTAATGGTTTTAGATGCAACCACAGGACAGACCGCGCTAAGTCAAGTCAAGATTTTCATGGAAGTCTTAGGAGTTGACGGTATTATTTTAACTAAGCTTGATGGCACTGCGAAGGGTGGTGTTATTTTTTCAATTCTAGATCAGTTAAAAATCCCAGTATTTTTTGTAGGGACAGGCGAGAGCGAAACAGACTTCATGCCATTTGATAATAAACAATATATAGAATCACTTTTTGAAGAATGAAACAACAATTTGATGTCATTGTCATCGGTGGCGGTCATGCTGGCACAGAGGCAGCGATGGCTGCTGCAAGGATGGGTGCTAGAACACTGCTTTGCACCCATAATTTGGATACGCTCGGACAGTTGTCTTGTAATCCTGCCATTGGTGGTATAGGAAAAAGTCACCTTGTAAAAGAAATAGATGCACTTGGTGGAGTGATGGCGCAGGCTGCCGATTTTTCAGGGATCCATAGAAGGCTTTTAAACGCAACCAAAGGCCCTGCTGTACAAGCCACGAGGTTACAAGCAGATAGACAGCTTTACCGAGCAGAGGTTCGTCGGTTGTTAGATGCACAAGAGAACTTGTATCTAGTTCAACAGCCTATCTCAGATTTAATCATTGCTAATGATGCCGTTCAGGGTGTTGAAACGGAAATAGGTATTAGATATTTTGCAACAAGTGTTATTTTAACCGCGGGAACCTTTTTGGCAGGGGTGACACATGTTGGTGACAAAAGAAATGGCGGAGGAAGAGCCGGTGAGCCACCATCTAACAAGTTGGCCGTGTCTTTAAAAAAATATCCCTTTACCTTTGGTCGGCTGAAGACAGGGACACCGCCTAGAATTGCAAAAAACACCATTGATTTTTCAGGACTAGAGGTTCAGCCTAGCGAAGAGGGGAGAGGGTTATGTGAATGGAAGTTGATTACATTACCACAACAAGTAGATTGTTTTTTGACAAAAACGACACCTCAAACACACGAGTTAATAGCTAAAAATATCGATCGTTCAGCTATGTACGGTGGACATATTGAGGGCGTAGGTCCAAGATATTGTCCGTCTATAGAAGACAAGATTAAACGATTTGCAGAGAAAGATAGCCATCAAATTTTTATTGAACCTGAGGGCCTTTGGGTTAACGAAATTTATCCTAATGGCATATCAACAAGCTTACCTTATGACGTTCAAAGGGAAATGGTGCATAGTATCCCTGGTTTTGAATGTGCACATATTACAAGACCTGGTTATGCCATTGAGTATGATTATTTTGATCCTAGGTCACTACACCCTTGGTTAGAAACCAAAATGATCTCAGGGTTGTTTTTTGCCGGTCAAATTAACGGGACAACTGGCTATGAAGAGGCAGCAGCCCAGGGGTTGGTTGCTGGAATAAATGCATGTTTAAAAGCAAGTCATAAACCTGTTTGGTATCCAAATAGAGAAGAATCATATATTGGCGTAATGATTGATGACTTAGTGTGTAATGGGGTCACAGAGCCATATAGAATGTTCACCAGTCGAGCTGAACATCGGTTGATGTTAAGAGAAGATAACGCAGACATACGATTAACGCCACAAGGCAAACAGTTAGGATTAATAAAAAATGCTCAGTGGGAAGCTTTTGAACAAAAAACTAAAAACATTGCAGCGCTTACCAGAGAAGTAACACAAAAAACAATCAAACCAGATTCTGAGTTAGGCGTTCACTTAGGGTTAAAAGAAGCAAAGAAGCTCGTTGAAATAATGAAACGACCTGACTTTAATATAGACCACGTTTCCTTGTCTTTCGATGAAAGAACACAAACACACGTACAAACCAACCAAAAGTATGCCGGCTACATTGAAAGACATAATGAGCTAATCAGTAAAAAGAAAAAATTAGAACAGTTTAAGTTGCCTGATGATTTTGAATTTTCCAAAGTTGCGGGTTTATCGACCGAAGCCATAGAAAAATTGAATCAAGTTAAGCCTTCAACACTGGGACAAGCCAGTAGGGTTTCTGGTGTGACGGCAGCAAGCATTGATCAAATGCTGGTGTATTTAAAAAAATCTAAATTAGAGAAAGTTGCCTAAGTGCATAGCAATTGACATATCGCCTTTAACATCTAATTTTCCTTGCATAAATGCAGCCATACCTGACAATTCGCCTGATAGTATTTGTTTAAATGTATCTTCAGACATGTGAACGCCGCAATCTGCATCCTCATCCTTGTTTGACGCCATATTGCTGTTGTCTACTGTCTCTAAATAAACAGTACCAACATTCTCAATGACTACTTTAAGGGTTCCTGTTAAAGCAGGCGCATTGGCTACTTTTTGAGAAAATGTTTTTGTTACTTCATCGATATTCAAATGATCTGACATAATTGTACCTCGTGGTTGATCTCTATAATAGTTTTAGTATAGTCTAGTTTTGTTGCAGGATCATTCTTCATGTCGCCATTTATTAGAAACTATAGATATTTAATCTTTTTCATAACCCTCGCTTATTGGCTAGACTTATATTATTTAAATGGTTTTAGTATTTTACGTTATTTAACAAACTGGGCGTTAACCCTTTCGGTCATTTGTGCAGGATTATTATCGCTTGAGTCGGCAATAGAGAAACCACTACGTATCAATTCGTTTATTATTGCTGCTTTTTGCACCAATGTTGTTGTTATGGTGTTATATTGGAAGCTTTACTTCAAAAATCCTGACTTGCTGTACGCTGGGTCTACTAGAATGCCGTGGTATCGTGATGACTTTGTTCATTTGTTCTGTCCGTTGGCGCAGATGTTTGATGCAATTGTATTCAAACAAGCTTTTTCAAACAAAGTGTTTAAGGGCGGTTTATATTTTTTAATTATTGCCACGTCGTATACGCTTCTTTCAGAGTTTGTGTTCACGTTACCGTATCCTTTTCTGTGGGATCTTGATTTGGGGCAAAGGATATATTTTTATACAAGCGCTAATGTTACCGGGATCTTGAGTCTGCTTGTTGGTCTTGGTCTATCTGTTTTATTTAAAAAGGTTGGACTGATTCAATACTTCCATCCGTTAAAAATAAATTAAGCTTAATGAAATACTTTTTTATTCACGGTTGGTGGCTTCTCTTAATTATTTTTATGAGCTATGTAGATGCCGATCAATCTAAAAAATTATATTCATTGGACATAAAAAAGCAAAACTCTGAGGTTATAAGTTTCGACGTGCATGTAGCCGATACTTATGAGGAAAGAAAAATGGGTTTAATGTTTGTAAAAAAGTTGCCAAGAAACCAGGGTGTGCTTTTTATCTATGATAAAGAACAGAAGGTTAGCATGTGGATGAAAAATACTGTAATCCCACTCGACATGGTTTTCATCAGTGAATCTGGGCTGATTACACAAATTGTAAAGCGTGATGATGTTTTGTCAACACGGTCTTCGATTAGTAAACAGCCAGTTAAATATGTTCTTGAAATAAACTTAGGCGAGGCTGAGAAACAAGGCATTCAGATAAACGATCAAATTAGCTTTTCATACTAATTTTTTCTAACCGATTTTTAAGTTTTCCATTATCAAAAATGTTTATAGGAACCCTGTTTGACTAAAACTCACAAGTTTTACTGTAAAATAAAACTTTTATTGGTTTTCCAAGTTAGCTCCTCTTCATTCACGTCAACGATACAAACTTTTATTTATAACAAATTTCACTTTTAGAGGGCCAGGTCATTTTTTATTGTGTCTTTTTCTTTTTGGGGAAAGTTACCATAAGTTAAGCTTATGTGTGGCGTGAACACACTAAATTCTTTTTCATGATTAGAACTGTGCAAATTATTTCTAAAGTTTATTAGGGGAGATGAATTTTTTATTTCGATAAAAAAAGAAGTAAAAAAGTTATCAGTCATCGCATATCTTTTAGCATAAACTTCTATTGGTTTAAGTGTTACGCATATTTTTTCAATTTCATTTATTTTGTCTTTGTCCATGGACATAAATGGACCTAATAATGTTAGGTGTATATCGAAATTAGGGCCTTTCAATTTTTCATTTACACGTAACTTAATATTATCAAGGTAGTCCATATCCCTATCTACAAATTGACCCCATATCCAATATCCTTTACTAATCCTTTTCATGGTAATTATTTTAGGAAAACTACTCGACGGTTACGCACTTTGCAAGATTTCTTGGACGGTCAGGATTGTGCCCTAAGCGTTGAGAAAGATTAAGCGCAACCAATTGAAATAAAACGCTTAGGCTAATACAGCTATTTTCATCAATTTCAAAAGGTAGCGTTATGGTCGTAAGGCCTTTTTTCTGTGTCACATCACTGTCTGTTAGAAGAATAACTTGGCCACCTCTAGACAACATTTCTTCTGCGTTAGAAATGGATTTCTTAAAATGACGATTCTTGGCAGCGATCATTATTATCATGGTTCCTGATTCAATAAGAGCAAGTGGTCCATGCTTCATTTCTCCTGCTGCAAATGCCTCTGTGTGTAGATAACAAAGCTCTTTTATTTTCAATGCTGCTTCTAACATTACTGGGTAAAAAAGCCCTCTGCCTAATAAAAATAAGTGTTTGTGATTTTGTACTTTTTCAGAAATAAAGTTTATCACAGTATCCAATGATAAGATGGCTTGCATTTGATGTTGGAGAACTTTTTGGTTAAGTCCTTCAAGAGTCGCTTCTTCTGCCCAGTGTCGTGTTAACTTGGCAGACATATAAATCGCGCTAGTAACTGATTTTGTTGCAGCAACAGCTGTTTCAATGCCCGCAGGAGTTAAAATAGTATAATCGCAAAGTCTCATAAGAGCAGATTTTTCTACATTGCTGATTGCGATACTATAAGCTGCATGTTTTTTCCAATGCCTGACACATTCTAGGGTATCAGCTGTCTCCCCAGACTGAGATAAAACCATTAAGGCTGTATTTTTTGGCCAAGCTATTTCAGCATATCTTAATTCACTAGCTAAAAATACACGGCAAGGCACTTTGGCTTGTGACTCTAGCCATTGCATGGCAATTATCCCAACATGATAGCTACTACCACATGCAGCTATAACAAGATTTTCAGGTTTTGGGATGTCATTTATGGTCGTTGTTTCACATGCGATTAATGCTTCAGGTTGCTCCATAATTTCATGTAACATGGTCGTATCCGTATGGATGACCTTTTCTTGAATAAGGTTCTTGGGGGTTTCTTCCCAACAGGCATCAACTTGCGCAGCGACATCAGTAGTCAGCGAGATAGTTGTTGTGGTTTGGTTAGGTACGTAAAGAATTTGATCAGCAATGTTTTCTAGCCCATATAAGTCAGATGCAACAAATATACTTTTTTCGCTCTTTCCAAGTACCATTGGGCTTTTATTACAGGCAATCATTAGGCTTTCTGGATGTGCAGTATCTAAAAGTACGGTTGCCCAGCTGCCCTCTAGCTCTAAAATAGTGCTCTCCCACGCAGAGCGTGCATCACTGGTAACGGATAGAAAGAGTTTATAAAGATGTACAATGATTTCTGAATCTGTATCGGATGTTGTTACGATATGGTATTTGTTTTTTAAGTCTAAATGATTTTCAATGATTCCGTTGTGAATAATTGCGTACTTATTATCTAATACATGTGGGTGTGCATTTTGTTCACTAGGGATGCCATGGGTTGCCCAACGTGTATGTGCAATAGCAATGTTGGCATGCTTTAATTCCTCAGGAAATAATAATTTTTTTGTTTCGCCAATGGTTTTTTGTACAGCTATTTGCTTGTTATGAATAACAGCAAAACCTGCTGAGTCATAACCACGATACTCTAACCTTTGAAGTTGAGCTAATGCTGTCTTAAGAATAGGTTCTAAACTGATGCCTGCAATAATCCCACACATAAAAAATCCTCTAAGTTCTCAAGGTATCAAATAAATATTTAATTGCCAACCGTTGTCAACTTAAACATGCAGTTAACTCATCTAAACAGTACTCAATTTGTTTGATTTGATTTTCAATAAAGGGCCAGGGTGATGGTTCTATAGGGGGTGTTAGGCAAAGTTGAGTAAGTTCATTGGGTGTTTGCACAACATGTATAAGTGCATTTTTTAGTAAGCCATCTACTACGTTTTGAAAATTAAAATAATGAGGGCCAATGACAGTTGGGCAGCTATAAATTAAAGGTTCTATCGGGTTTTGCCCTCCGTGACTAATGAAGCTGCCCCCAATAAAAACCAATTTAGCTCTTTTATACCAATGGTGTGTATAGCCAAATCGGTCTTCAATCAATATGTTTGCTTTGTAAGCAGAAAGCTCTTTTTCTAAACCTTTTTTGCGATGAGCATGCCTAGGTATCAATACAATTTTTTGACTTTTTCGAGATGCGATGATTTTTTTAAAAACAGGTATTAACATGGTTTCTTCGCCAGGATGAGTGCAGCTGAAAACAATGGTATTTCTTTTGTGGTTTTGTTTTTCATCTGGCTTTTTAGCACTCAAATACTTAACGTTGGGATGAGTGTTAATGATGCGTGCACCAAGTTTAGCTAAGCGTTTGGCATCAACGTCAGATGAGCTCCAAACGCCTGATAACTTTTTAAAAGAAGGTACAATGAAGGGTCGTATGCGCATATATTTATCAAAGCTTTTATTCGACATTCTTGCATTTACAAGATAAATAGGACAGGTTAAATACTTGATTAAATTAGGCCATACTTCCGTCTCAATGAGTATCATTGCTTTTGGATTAAGCCTAGACAGTGCTTTTTTTACGCAAAGTGGGTGGTCATAAGGTAGAAAAAAGTCAGTATGTGATGTGGTTGCGCCACGACAGGTAGATGAAGAGATAATCACTGGTCCTAAATGAGTGATATGGGGTTTAATCATATTGGCTACGTTAAGCTCTCCTATGGATGCGGCATGAATCCAAATAGCATTTTTGGGTAAATTGGGCACATATCCAAACCTTTCTGTGATTCTATTCAAAGGAACCCCGTGTTTGATGGACTGAATAAACCAATATAAATAAAAAAGTGGTGATAAAATCGTTAATAAAAAAGAATAAAGCCGATTAAAAAGCATCTTTTGCAGCCTTAATAGTCAACGCTAAACATTCGTCATCATGAGCAGATGTTACGAATAGAGCCTCCAGATGCGCTGGAGGGAGAAGGACGCCATGTTTACGCAAATGGTGGTAAAACTTTTCAAAATGCGTCTTGCTTGAAGGCTCAATGTCTGAAAACATTTGGGGATATTTTTCTTGAAAGAAAAATCCAAACATGGCCTGTCTATAGTCAGTACAAAATGGAATGCCCTTTTGTTTAAAGATCAATGTTAATTCATCACATAGTGCGCGGATATATTGTTCACATGTGTTTAAAGTGTTTTTATTTTTTATGATATCCAATACGATTGAACCTGCTTGCATGCAAAGTGGGTGACCTGCAAACGTTCCTGCGTGATATACGCCACCCTCAGGACTTAACAGGTTCATGATAGCCGCTTTCCCGCCAACCGCACCTACAGGAAACCCACCACCGATCACCTTCCCCAACATGGTTAGGTCTGGCTTAATATGATAGAGATGTGAACCGCCGCTGGCATGTACACGGAACCCTGTCATAACTTCATCTGCAATAAATACAATGTTATATTGTTCGCACAAGCGTTTTGCGGTTGTGATAAAGTCTTTGTTGGCAGGAATAAAGCCCATATTACCTGAAAATAACTCGATCATAAGGCCGGCAATATCATTATGATGCTCTTTTATCACTGATGTTAATGCTTCTATGTCGTTAAAAGGCACACAAATAAGTTGAGAGGCTAAGTAAGCATCTATCCCATTTTCTTTTAAATTACCAGGTTCAATATACCCTAAGACAGAGTCAGTTGCGCCATGATACTGGCCTTTAAATTTGATGATTTTTGTTTTGTTGGTATATGCTTTTGCAAGCCTTACCGCAACACCTGCAGCTTCACCACCAGAATTAGTAAAACGAATTTTTTCGATATGGGGCATAAAAGCGTTTATTTGGTTTGCTAATTGATTTTCGGATTCAGTACAAACCCCAAGTGTAGACAGGTTTTTTGCAGTTGACATTAGCGCTTTTATTTCTGGATGTTGATGTCCGACTAAAATAGGCCCGAAACCACATACATAATCTACATATGCTTTATTTTGCTGGTCATATATGAAGGCCCCATCGCTTTTACTTGCAAAAAAAGGTTTTGCATTGACGGCTTTACATGCTCTGACGGGTGAATTAACATTGCCAACAAGTCGGTTAGTCATATTTGTGTCTCATTAAAAATTCATATATTATCATATTAATCACCAATTTACTAAACTGAGAAATAATTTTATGCAAAAATACATTTGTTTAATCTGTGGTTATGTTTATGATCAGGATGTTGGGGCCCCGGACGACGGGATAGCGCCTGGAACAGCCTGGGAAGACGTGCCTGAAGATTGGGTCTGTCCCGATTGCGGAGCAATGAAAAACGATTTTGAAATGATTCCAACTTAGACCCATCATGTCTGTTTACCTGCTGAATAATAAATTTAACATTGAATATGAATTCCATCAGGGTGAGAATGGACAGACCATTGTTATTTTTCATCCACATCCCTTATACGAGGGGACCATGATGAATAAGGTGATAACAACAAGTAGTATCGCCGCAAAACAGTTAGGATATAGTTTTTTGAGATTTAATTATCCTGGTGTTGGGAATTCTGATGGTTTTTTTGGCTTTGGCTATCATGAGGCATGTCAAGCATTAGGTCTGATGTCTGAAATAATCAATGAACCAATTAAATATCTCATTGGTTTTTCTTTTGGTTGCAATGTCATTCAATATGTATGGCAACAACAAAAAGAAAAAACACCAACCATATGGATTGGCGCATCCATTAATGAAACACTCTCAAGTTTGTCAGAGCTTGCAAGTGTTAAGGGTTGGATTCATGGCGAAGTGGATTTACTTTGTCCTTATTCAAAGGCAATGCTTTTTGCGAAAGAGAAAAACATCCAGCTACATGGTGTATCAAATGCAGATCACTTTTTTAATGGACAACAAATTGTTTTAAGAGAAACCTTAAAAGAGTTAATCGTTTGAAATTAATGATTGCACAATCTGCATTAAACTTAGCCGTTATTATTTATGTTGTTCAATTAGTGCCACAATTGTGGCGCACCGCATCACAAAAAAAAATGACCGATCTAAGTATGACAATGATACGTTTTGTTTGGTTAGGTTGGATCATGGATGTACTTTACGCAAAACTGTATGCCATGCCAATGCAGTATTTTGTTGTTAGTTACTTGGGGCTATCGCAAACGATGCTTTGGCTCTTTTTATTGTTCAATAGAAAGCAAATAGACAAAAAAGAACTAACTTCACTGTGCTTCTGTGTCTGTTGTTTGATCTTCAGTCCGATCAAGTGGGTAATGAAATTAAAGTTTTTTCCAATCCTTTCGATAGGTCAACTTTGCTTTTGGGTTTGTTGGTGTAGTCAGCTAGCACGTTCTTTTGTTTATAAATCTGCAAATGACATTAGTTTGCTTTCTCTGTTTTTAAGTTTAGTTGGCTCGTGTTGTTCTTTGATTGCAGGCTTTATTTTGGGATGGGAAATGCAATATATAATCAATTTAATATTGGTGGTCATTTTCCATATGATTATCTTTTTAATGCTTTCTTACTATCGGTCGATAATTAAACAAAGCACTTCCTATTAAACAGTCTATAATAAAAATAAGAGACGACAAAAAGGAAGGGGTCGCTTCATGAAAAGTCAATTTGATCATATAGGTTTATATTTTTCGCATTATGCGCAAGAATTTCGTGACCATCCCATGATCAAGTTTTATGGGAAAACATTTAAATACAGTGATGTTTATCGACACGCACAGGCTTTAGCTTATTTTTTATCAAATGAACTTTCCCTCAATCCCGGGACGCGCATTGGGATCATGGTACCAAACACCCCCCAATTTGCAGTTGTTTTTTTAGCTGCCCAACTATGTGGTTTAATAACCGTTGCTATCAACCCTTTGTATACAAAAAGAGAAGTCAAACAGATTATGGAGCATGCTGACATACGTTGTATGTTTGTGATCGATTTTAAGGCACATATTGTAGCCCAATCGATAAAAGGGTTAAAACACCAACCTGTTGTGATAACAACTGCGATGGGTGATATGTTATCACGCTTCAATTCATTTATTATGAAGGTTGTTTTAAGGATTTTTAAAAACCAAAAATCTTATAAAGACAAAGCTTTCTTGAAATTCAACGAAGTCATTAAGCGCTTTAAACATAAGAAAGTAAAATGTGTCAAACGTCAAAGAAGTGATCTTGCTATGCTTCAATATACAAGTGGTACAACTGGAAAAGCCAAGGGTGTGATGTTATCTCATCAAAATATATTATCCAATATAGACCAGGTCAATGTTGCATTTTCAAAAATGGGAATCAAAGACGGCTCTAAGCAATTATTAGTTTTGCCTTTTTTTCATATTTATGGGTTGAGCGTTTTTCTCAATGGAATAAAACATAGTTTATTTGGGGTGCTCGTATCGAATCCAAAAGATACAGGGGTTTTAATTAAAACGCTAGACCAAGAAAAGCCTGAAATTATTCCAATTATTAATACGCTTATGGTTAATTTGATGCAATCTAAAAAGTTTAAAAAGATAGACTTCTCATGGTTGAAAGTCACTATTACAGGCGGAATGGCAACACAAGCAACGGTTGCAAATGATTGGCAAAAAATAACAGGCTGTGTTGTTAATCAAGGTTATGGGTTATCTGAAACAGCACCAATTGTTTCTATTACGACGTATCAGCAACATGATAAATTTTTAAGCCATGTTGGAAAGCCGCTAGCTGGAACAACGGTAAAGTTTATAGACAATAAAGGCAAATGTGTGAAGACAGGTCATGTAGGAGAGCTTTGTGTTAAGGGCCCTCAGGTGATGCATGGCTATTGGCGCTCGTTGAAGGAAACCGCAGCTGTACTTAAAAATGGATGGTTTAGAACTGGCGACCTTGCATATTTAGATGAATGTGGCAACCTGAAAATAGTAGATCGCATCAAAGATATGATTGTTGTTTCTGGTTTTAATGTATTCCCTAGTGAAGTAGAAAAAGTACTTAACCAACACGAGCAAATTATAGAAACAGCTGTAGTTGGAAGCAAAGACAATGAGGATAATGAAGTGGTTAAAGCATTTGTTGTTGTCAAAGGTGCTATTTCTGAGCAAGATTTAAAAGTATTTTGCAAAGAGTCATTGGCTGCTTACAAGGTCCCATCAGTCATAACATTTGTTGATGAAATACCTAAAAGCCATGTTGGCAAGGTACTCAAAAGATCACTTAAGCAAGCTGTTTAAACTTTATATTTAGTATGATTTACGATGTGACAAAAAAGTTTTGCTGTTTGCTCAACGTCATATAAAGCTGAGTGTGCAGCGCTCGCATCATATCCAATCTTAGAGACTTGAAGCGCTTTTGCTAAAACAGTTTCTCCTAAAGCTAATGCGGAGAGTGTTGCGGTATCAAATGTACTAAATGAATGAAACATAAATTTAATGTTGTGTCTTTGACAAGCAGCCAATAAAAAAGAATGGTCAAAACTCGCATTGTGCCCGACTAAAATTGCTTTTTGACAGCCAGTTTCACTTAACTTGATTTTTACAAATTCAGCAAGCTTCTCCATAGCCACGCTCTCTTCCAAAGCAAACCTAAAAGGATGAAAGGGCTTTATTTGGTTAAACGCTAAGGCATCTTCATCTAAATTAGCGCCCTTAAAGGGCAGTATGTGTTCATGCCAAGTGGTTTCTTCTTCTATCAACCCCTCTTTGTTCATGATGATATTAATGGCTGCAACCTCTAACAGAGCATCTTTATGGGCATTGAAGCCTGCTGTCTCTACGTCGACAACGACAGGTAAGAACCCTCTGAATCGTTTTTTTATTAATGATGACATGCTTGGCATCATAGCACTGGCAAAGAATTTTTCCAAATAAAAAGGGTTCTTTTTAAAGAACCCAGGTGAATTATTATTGTCTAAATATGAGCATGTTGTTGTTATGTTGACCATCATAAAAGAGTTTTATTAAGGAAACCTTAAGAAATAAAAATTAATAAATTTTGGTTAGTGTGAGGCTCTAAGCTCTAATGGCATATTGAAAGATATACAATATGATGAGGGGGTAATTATTTTCAGAGCTAATAACCGAATTAAAATCTCATTTCTTTTTTGCATAATTTTTTCTGGGTTTAGAATTGGTGTCACATGTGCAGGTGCAGGTGGAATACCGGCTAGTATGGCTGCCTCAGACACATTGAGGTCATAAACATTTTTTCCAAAATAAAATTGTGCAGCCTGTTTGATGCCATGAACGTTGTGGCCTAAATAAACTTCATTCAAATATAGGGTTAAAATATCATCTTTTGAAAAAGTATTTTCTATTTTTCGAGCAATTAAAATCTCATTGAACTTGCGTGTATACGTTTTTTTATTAGTTAAATAAGTGTTTCTCGCTAATTGCATTGTGATCGTGCTACCACCTTGGCGTTTTTGGCCTGTTTTAAAAAGTATTTTAGCTGCCCTGGAAAGTGAAGAGTAATCGACGCCTCTGTGGGTGTAGAAAAAATTATCTTCCGCAACAACAAAGGATTTCTTTACGTGCTCGGGTATTTTTTCACTTGGGATAAAGTTTGGACTGTGATTAATCTTATAAAGAAATGATTCGAGTTTACCCATATCTGGGATGAAAAAATAAAAGTATATTGTAAATACACTCAGACTGAGTGCCATAAAAATAAAGAATCTTGGTACAAACGTATTGAGAGACATGTCATACTTGTTTTAATATAAAAAATAATGATAAGCAATAAAAAACAATTAAATGTAGCAAAAGTACTCGTTTTTCGAACTGGTGGGCGGGCATTCGATTATTTAGCAGATAACCTTGAAGCGGGCATTATTGTGAAAGTCCCTTTTGGTAAGCAGACAACTTTCGGCTTAGTAATTGAGACATCTACAACATCTGCTGTATCAAAGTCTAAATTAAAAGCTGTGATTGAGTTTTTGCCAGAGCCGTTTAGGTTAACTCAATTTCAATTAGAGCTATCCTTTTGGATGGCTCAATATTATCATGACAATGTTTATGTCTACCAGTCCATGATGCTGCCAAAGACTATTAAACAAGGAAAAATAAAGCCTTTTTTTCCACAGGATCAGTATGCGTTTACCCTGCAGACTGTGAAAAAACTGTCGACCAGACAACAGGCATGTATTGAATGGCTTAAAAGCATTCAATGTCATAGAATCTCTCATGAGGCATTATTGGCTGAAGGTTTTGGTGAATCAACCATAAAAAGCTTAATAAAAGTTGGTTTTCTGACTGTTGTGACAGACCCGATCCCTTTGCCATATAAACTATCTGAAACGCAAGAGAAAGCTTATCAAAAAATCAGCGCAAACCACCACTGTTCTGTGTTACATGGTGTCACAGCTAGCGGTAAAACCTATGTGTATTTGTCACTAATCAAAGACGCCATTGCTGAACGGGGACAAGTACTTGTATTGGTGCCAGAAATAGGTCTAACCCCGCAAACAACTGCAAAGTTGCGTCAGCACCTTAAAGCAAACTCTGTTTATTGGCACTCGCAGCTTTCAGATGGTCAAAAGTCTAGTATCTGGGGTGCAGTATATGATAAGAGTGTTGAAGTTGTTATCGGTACCCGCTCAGCGTTATTTTTACCGTTTAAAAACCTTAAATTAATCATTGTTGATGAAGAGCATGATATGTCTTTCTATCAACAAAATAGACCATATTTTTCAGTTCGTGATTTGGCTGTATTGATATCAAAAAAACTTAATATTAAATCAGTTTTAGGTACTGCAACGCCTTCACTAGAAACGTTTAATAATGTCATTCAAAGTCGTTATCAGTATGTTGATTTAGCAAATACATTTAAAGGACGTGAAGTCGGTTGGCATGTTGTGGATGCTCGGAGACAACGTTTGGATTTTGGAATAGCTCCTGAAATTATCAATCAAGTAAAATCAAGTTTAGAAAAGGGTAATCAAGTATTGTTTTTTTTAAACAGAAGAGGGTATGCGCCCATTACTTTGTGTCATGGGTGTGGTTGGGTATACGTGTGCGAACAGTGTGATGTAAAATTAACTTACTCAAAAAGCAAGTCATCGTATAGTTGTCACTTATGTCAAAAAAAGTATCAACCCATTGAGGTTTGTTCAAACTGTGGTTCTGATGCTTTGGTTAAAGTTGGCCAAGGAACAGAGAAGCTTGAAGACAGTTTGGGTAAAATTTTTCCTAATATCGATATCTTGAGGGTTGATGCAGACACTACCTCGACGATCAGTCAGTGGGCAAAGGTCCGTCATAAAATTTTATCTGGTGAGCCAATGATTATTGTTGGGACGCAAATGCTTGCCAAGGGTCATGATTTTCCAAATCTAACAGATGTAATTGTGTTAGATGCTGATTATGCATTACATGCAACAGATTTTCGCTCTATTGAGCGCTGGGGGCAAAGGCTGAAACAAGTTGCAGGTCGATGTGGCAGGGGCGATCATGAAGGTCGCGTTTGGGTGCAAACACACTTGCCTAATCACCCTGCGCTTGAAAAACTACAGCAGAGTAATTATGATGAATTTGCGAATTATTTATTAAATATGCGCAATGATGCTCAGTGGCCCCCCAATCATTTCTTGGCAAAAATAAAGTTGGTTGCCAATACACTGGCCTCATTAGAAAAGGAGTTGAATCAAATAATACAATCTAACCTCGAAAATATAGAGTTTATAGGGCCAATTTTCCCAGCAATTCAAAAGCGATTGAACCAATTTCATGGATACGTATTATTAAAGGCTACTAAAAGGTTACATCTTGCTAACGCTTGTCGAGAAATGGTTCAAAAACAATACCGAGTTGAAATAGACCCACAGGACCTTGAAGCATGACTTTCTCCAGAGATGATCAACAATTATTGGCATTTGATCATGGCATAATGACGGAATTTGATAATTTTATCGCGTTAAAAGCACACCAGCCTATCGTTAACCATTTAAAAAATCTAAATGTTGGAGAGCATGTTTATATATTTGGTGAAAAAAGTTCTGGACGTTCTCATCTTGCAAAAGCAATGTGTGTTTATCATACAAACCGTCGAAGCTTATATTTGCCATTATCAGAATTAAAATTTTTGGACAAGCGCATGCTGGAGGGGATCAATCAAGTTGATTTAATATGTGTTGAAGACATTGATCTTTTAGTGGACAACCCGGTGCAGCAAGTCATATTGTTTGATTTAATTAATTTATGTAAGGCCTACAATGTATCAATGCTTATAACTGCTAGATTTAAGCCAGCGAATATGGATAATTGGCTCCCAGATTTAAAAACACGATTACAAGCAATGTGTTGTTGGCAATTGCCACAAATGATGGATGATGAAAAAGCAATTATTTTAGAATTTTGGTTGAAAAAGCAAAATATGTTTTTAGAGCCAGAAATCATCCATTACGTCTTTAAAAACATCACTAGAGATTTAAAAGAAAGTAAAGATTTATTAGAGTCTTTTGCAAGACACTGTATGAAAATAAAAAAAACACCAAATATCAAAGCCATAAAGGAATATTCAGGCTAAAACAAATAATGATGCTATAATAGGTATCTAAGGAAAACGCTCTTGAAAAGGAAGCGGCAATAAATGGAATTTTAATATGCCAAATTCAGAGAAAATTAACAACTATATCATTAGTCATGGTGTTAAAGATCAACTCCTAGCCATGTTTGATCAAACTCTGTCAAATCAAAAAATGGTTGATAATGATCCTTGGCATTTGAAATCAATATACGATTTAACGTATTTAATAAGAAAAACAGCTACCGAAGCCATAAATGAACAAGCTGCTGTCAAATTAACACCATTTGAAACAAAACTCAGAGTGGATAATGAAATTATTAAACTCTATTGGCACTTTTTTACTAACCAAAAAAATTATTATTCTGATTTAAAAAATAGATATAAAGGGATTGAACGACTAAAAACTGTTGCACATATCATTAAAAATGCGAATGCATGTATCATGAATCCTAAAAATATTAGCTTTGATCTTCAATGGGTTGGTATAGAAGAATGGGGTGAAAGCTTCATTAAAATAAAAGAAAGTGAAAAGAAAATAGACTCACTGTCTCGACAGATTGCAAAGCTTGATGATTTTAGAAGTGCTTTTAATGATGCAGTTTTGAAAACCAAGACGTTTAGACAAAGCCAAGCGACCATTGTTGATAAATATAAAGTATTGTCGAAGTCGTTGAAAGACATTGATATCGCTGATGTTAATACTTCACAAACACAACTAGAATTGAAAAATCTTAAACAAGTTCAAATAAAGCAGTTTATAGAAGATACATTTAGCCAGAGTTCTAAATTGCGTTTACAAGATAAGCTAACAAGCTTATCAAATAATATTGTTGAAGGCATTGATGATATGTCTCAGTTGGAAAATTTGGCTATTGAGGCCCATAGACAAACATCAAACATTCAAAGCCCAAAGCAATTATTTAATAGTCTTCAATCTAAAAAAATATTCTCTAAATTAGAGAAAAAAATGACTCATTTAAATGAGTTAATTGATAAGCAAGTCGATGCTATAAAAACGTCGGTAAGTGAAGATCAAGAAATAGTTTTAAACTTAGATAAAATAAATGCAAATATTAAAAAACGTCTTGTTGCGGATCCAAAAAATCTCTCAGGTTTAGAGAACAAGTTGTTAAATTTTATTAAAGAGAAGCTTGGCAAGCCACTGCATCAATTAGACGATGAAACATATTGCAATATGGAACCATACATATTAAGTGACCTTAATTATATTGAAACATTGACACCGACAGAACAATCATATTATACGGCTGATAATGTAAATGCCTATGACTTAAAAACTAAGATGTTTAGTGCCCTTAACGCATATTTTGAAGGTAATGATATCAATTTAGATCTTGAAGACAAAGATCCTCGTTTAGTGAACATGATCAAATTTAGTCAGGGCAGAAAAGTTACCCTTTCTAGCTTTGAATACGAAATAGTAAATTTGGTAGAAAAAAAACTCGGTTACAAATTAGCATTTATGGAAAAAGATGAATTTGAAATACTTGAACCATTTATACTAAAAGCTATTGAAACGAAAGACATTAGAAACATGGACGAAATTTATTTTGATGTTAAAGCATTTGATGATACAGCAGATGAAAACAAATTTGAAAAAAATATTGATATTGATTTTGTGCACCCTGAACTAAAAGGGTTATTACAAGCTAGCTTAGATGGCTTGAGTGATTTAAATCAGAATGAATCAGTCATATCAAGTCGGGAACAATTCCAAAACAAACTATTAAATCAGTTAGAAAGTACGATTGGATTTAGACTCATTGATATGTGTGTGGAAGATTTTAATCAATTTGAACCGGTATTGATTAAAGCGATTAGAAAGCAGAATCTGACAGATATTGATTCGTTTATTGCTTCTAAGTATGTTAAAGAAATAGCTGACAATTATGATACTAATATCAGCCCTGATATGTCTAAAGATATACTTTGGCCTAGTAAAATTAAAAGCGATGCTTCTTCAGGGGCATTAGCAAATATATTGACGATATTTGACGGGGTTAAGCGCTTTAAGACAGGCGAGTATACTTCTTATAATAGTTTTAAAAGCCTTTTCAAAGAGCCTCAAATGGAACATTTTTATTCAGCGCTTGCGATGAAGATGTGTAGTTATACCACAACACTACTAAACCATAGACCTGATCTAGGAGAGGAAATCAATCTGGAAGAGGTTAACCCTGAGTTTAAAGAAAAAACTATGGATTTAGTTTTCAAGTTTGCCTCGTTTGCGAGATATTTACGGTGTAATGAGCTAACTGCAGCTGAAATTGAATCATTACAAGTTCAAGTTGAAAAAACCATTAATTTAATTTACAACAAACTGCCTAATCAATATGGACCTATTGCAAAGTGGACTTTGACGAGATACCAAAAAATGACAGGTCAAGATGTTGATGGCTTAGATTTAAACCAACTAATGTTATTTTCTAATATATATGGTATGGATTTTGAAGACTCACAAAGTCAAATTTTGAATTTAATTCAATCACCACAGACTGATTTAAGTAAAGAAAATAACCAATTACTAGAAAATGCTAATATCGAAATATTCAGGAATAAATTTGACAAAATTGGTGGTTTTGCAAGTTTAAACAGAAAAGAATTGCATGAGGTCGTTACGCTTTATAACAAAGCAAATAAGACGGATAAAATAAACAAATTAACTGCATGGGTAGATAATAAGTTTGTTGAATATTTAAGTAACACATACACTGATTTAAATACTTCGTTTGATAAGAATCAGTTGGGAACATACTATCATGCTGCTCAAAAATTAAATGCAACGTCAAAGGCACTTATTTACAAATATTCAAAACTAAAAAATGATGTTAGCCATGGAAAAAAACTGTTTGTTCAACAGCCTGGCATACCAAAAGAGCTCGATGATAAAGCATTTTATGATTTTATATATTTTAATGAGAAAGTTTTCCGTTCTTCAATTTATACTTGGCCTCAGTCAAGACTGACGCAGATAAATTCATTCATTAATGATAAGACTATTGACTATGATCAATGGCAATCATGGTTGGATAAGACGTTAAAAGATGTGCCAAAAAATAAAGCCAGTATTGATATAAAAGTACTATATAACATTATTTCATCTAAAAAAGCTGGTGACGATGCTATTACAGAAACACTAAGTTGGTTAGAAAAAAGTCAAAAAGTGCATTTAAAGGATAATTTTTTGCCTGCGCTTTCTCTTATTGAAAAGAAACACAACGAAAGTAAAATTACTTACAAACAAGCAAGAGAAATCATCAATAATTTTGAAAACGTAAGTTCATTATCTAAACCAAGTTCTGTTTTTATATCGAAATATAGGCCAGTTGTAGAGATAGAAGATACACAAATCGAAGAGTTAACTAAAGAAGTATTGCTATTGATGGATGAACTTAAAGCCTATGATGCTTTGCCTTCAGACTTGAAAGTAATTGATCTTCTCAAAGAAAAAGATTTTGCGAAGATCCAAGACCAAAATCTTCTGACAAGTACAAAAGCTACTTTGTCAGATCTAATTAAAAAAAATCCATCAGGAATGGACTTGCTATATGCTGAAAACAAACTTAAAAGCTTAGGCTATCAAACAGATTTTACCGAAGAGACAATGGCAGACTTGCCAGCTTATCAAGTCTTTTTTAAGGCTTTAAATCCAGCAATTAAAAAAACAAAGACGCTTGATTTTTTAGCAACTAAACATGCTAAGCACTTTTCACCTAAAGCCATTAAAGACGCAATCATATCTCAGAAAAAAGATTTAGAGATTGCACTGGCCGATACAAATCATTTCATTGAAAAGAGCACTGAAAAAAACAAGTTAGCAAAAGAATTTTCTGACGAATTATTATTAATCAATACAGCTTTTGCTGCTGTTGAGAAAAATAAAGGCATTGAAGATATCGAGTCTTTAGAACAAATTAAAGTTTCAGGCTATACCCCTGAAAAAGATTTACCTTTAATGATGAAGTTTATGTCATCACTAAAAAAAGTTGACATTATGGATGAATCCAATTTGATTGATAACATAAGGGTCCTAAGACTAATTGAAAAAATTAAAACGTTTGATGATAAGATTGCCAAAAAATTACTAAATAATATGGACAGCGATACAAAAGCATATCTTAAAGCAGTCAGTGAAAAAATTAAGCATCGTTATGCTGATTTAAAAGGTATCAACCATGATACTGATAACAGTCAATATCAAATGACTATTATTGATCTTGTAAGATCAATAAGGTTGTTACAAAGTAATCAATATTTAGATGAGCAATCATTCATAGGTGTTGCAAAAAATGCGATGTTTGCATTCCCATTAAGTGACATTCTTAATAAAATGGATGCCAAACAAATTGCTATTTTTGTAAAAAGTTTTGATGAAAACAGTCAATCAAAAAGCAAAGTACTACAAGCACTTGATACTGACAAATACTTGAGCGTTTCTAGCTTGCTTGGACAAGAAAATCAATTTTTAGAAGTCGATATCAACGATTCGAATAAAGATGACGAATTATCTGAAAAAGCGATGTACTTTTTGAGTCAAAACTATACTGATTTGTATCATAATCTTTTAAGACAATATTTATTTGATCCAAATGTTAATAATTTGTTGGGTACTTTGGAGAATGAGTACGTTAGTTATTTAGGTGAAAAAGCAATAAATACTCAAGAAAAAACTATATTAGATTTGGTTTCAACATTTGTATTACGTGGAAATACAGATATGTTTTTTCAATACATGACGTTTTTATTGCCTAAAAATACCGATAGAGCATTTTTAGATCAAATGATTGCACAATTCGCACCAGTATGGAGTCGCGAAATTAAACTTGATCAAAGTAAATTAGCAACAGATGCTTCATTAAGTGCGTTGCTTTTGAATCATCATGGTGCGGCTAAGTTACTTAATAACAATGTTGAGTACCATATGTCATCACAAGTTGCTAATTTGTCATTAATAATTTCATTTACAATGTTTGTTTTATCATTCTTTTTGTGGGCAACACCTGTCATTTACATTTTTGGTGTAACATTGTTTTCAAGTATATTTATGAAAATTTGTATTGAGCATAATAAAGCTATGGCTCTAAAGCCGTATGCAATTTCAGATCAACAAGGGCTTATGTCATCTCTTAATCAAATTGGATCCATATGGGAAAAATATGATAATTCTGAGGCACAGTTGGTTTTGAGAATGATTGAGGATTTACATTTTCTGAAAGACTTTGAGCCTTTACGAAGTTACTCAATTCAGTATTTTTCTAGAATGAAGCACATTGATCTTGTCAAACTTTCTGAGCTTGAAGCGGCGAGTAATATTGCCACCGTTGCTAATCAACCAGTTGCAACAAGGTTGGAGCAATTATTTGATAAGCAAACTACATTGATAGACCAAAAGATATTGATTAAAGAATTAGATTCAAAATCAAACATTGTTTTTTCAGACAATCAATATGAGCAGGCAATAAAACTTAAACAGTTTGCTAATACAGAGTTGAAAGCTCAACTGCCTTCAGAATTTGATAGTCAGGGTATTAAAAAGTTACTGGTTTCTTTCTATGGTATAGAATATCCAACATTATCGCTTGCAAAAATTGAATCACTCTATGGCTTTATATTTATGGACAAAAGCGACAAAGATAATCTGAATTTAGATAATCCAATGCGTGACTTAGCCGATAAAGATGCCGCAAAACTATTATCAGCAATTCATGGGATTAAAAAAATTAAGGCACAAATAGAGGATTATTCGACTAGTGGTGAATATTTCCCAAGCTATCAAGATCTTAGAAAGATCCCCGATATTAAAGAAGTTGATGTTGCATACATGGAAGCAAAAAAAGTAAAAACATTTAAAGCTTTAAAAGCACTCGTTGATTCCAGTGACTACAGAGGGACTACTTTAACTAGTTTAGATTATAATGATTCAGTCAAATCAATTATCGAAGATTATCTAAAATCTTCAGGTGATAATTTAAGAATGGCATGTAAAATTAAGCCAATGTCATTATTTGGTGCCATAAAGGTTGAAGATAAAAAGTCTGAGGAAGATGAAGATCAGTCCTCGTTGAGCATAGATGTTGTTGGCTCTTGATCTGGGACTAGATAAATATCGTTTGGGATAGTTGTTGCAGGGGTCACAAGCTTGCATTGCTTGTCTCCAAAAACCCAAGAAATTTCAATATTAGATGCCTCATGGTCTGCTGGCCAAACAACATGTCCTTTGTCAAGGTTATCGATTAAGCATCCCGTCAGGGTAAGGTCTCGAATCGTCGATTGAATAGCAGAAAGATATAATTTTAAATCTGTTAACTTAATATACATTTCCTCATTTGATGTATGTTCATTGGATTTAAGTAGATCTAGCTCTTTTAAGTCTGATGAATCAATGCCCAAGTCATGTAAAATGTTATTCACACTCTCGTTTAGTTGCTTTAAACGAATAAATGATTTTTCAAGTAATGGAATGTAGCCATTGGTTTCTTCGATTGAATATTTTTTATTATTTGTAGGAAATTTACTCTGTTTTTTTTGAGACATGGCTTGGTCCGGGTTGATACATAGTCAATAGTTTCTATAATAGCTTGTTTGTAATTAATTGTCAATTTTTGCTTGTCTTGCCATGTTCGTGTTGCTGGGGTAGTATCTAATTTATGATTAAGAATATCACGTATAATGACCTTGCTAATGCTGTAAGATATCTCGCAATAGATATGGTTGAGGCCGCTAAATCTGGGCACCCTGGTGCGCCTTTAGGGATGGCGGATATTGCGACTGTTCTATGGTGCGATATACTCAGATGCAATCCAAAAGTGCCCTTGTCGTCGGACAGAGATCGAGTTGTGTTATCCAATGGTCATGCCTGTGCTCTTTTATATGCGACGTTATACTTAGCTGGCTATCCGATAAGTGAAAACGACCTCAAAGCATTTAGACAAGTTAATTCAAAGACGCCTGGCCACCCTGAGAGAGATGTTGATTTTGGTATTGAGGTTGCAACAGGTCCGCTGGGACAAGGTGTTGCAAATGCTGTTGGGATGGCTATTGCCAGAGATTCTAAGCCTGTAAATGAGAACGATTATTGGGTTTATTGTTTTGCAGGTGACGGTTGTTTAATGGAAGGCGTAAGTTATGAGGCATGCAGTTTAGCAGGAACCCTCAAGCTGAAAAACCTTATTTTATTGTATGACGCTAATGATATTTCTATTGATGGAAATGTCAGTGGTTGGTTTTGCGAGAATGTTGCTGAGCGTTTTAAAAGTCAGGGTTGGTCTGTTATTGATGATGTTGATGGACATGACTATGATGCTATCAGAAGTGCATTGGTAAGCGCAAAATCATACTCAAAAGAAACCCCAACCATCATTATATTTAAAACAACCATAGGTAGATATATTCCAGATTGGGCTGGTAAAGCCATATCACATGGACAACCTCTAGGACAAGATAGATCATTGGCCACAAAGAAGCTGATGAATGTCACAGGAAGTCCTTTTGAAATTGATAATGATATTCTAGAACAATGGCGCATTTGCTCACAAAAAAGGTTAACCTCATTTGACAAAGAACAATATCAAAGACCAAATATTGATTGGGATGTTATATTCTCTTGGGCCAGCCAAAAAACAGATGACATTGCAACTAGAGCGGCATCTTTTCAGGTCCTTGATCAGTTGCCAGATACTTTCATTGGTGGGTGTGCCGATTTAACAGGCTCTGTTTATACAAAATATCCAAAAAATTCAGTGGTTAAAACGGCTGATGCGGCAGGCAATTATATTAACTATGGTGTGCGTGAATTTGCCATGTCAGCAATTGCCAATGGTATCGCTGCTGATGGTAGTAGAATTCCATATGTGGGCACGTTTTTAATTTTTTCTGATTATGCTAAAAATGCGATTAGGATGTCAGCACTGATGGAGCTGCAAGTAATCTACGTGCTTACGCATGATTCCATCGGCCTTGGTGAAGATGGGCCGACACATCAACCTGTTGAGCAATTAGCAATGTTGCGTGCCATCCCAAATTTACATGTTTGGCGGCCATGTGATTTGGATGAGGTCGTTGTTGCATGGAAAAAAGCTTATATAGCTACCGATCATCCAACGTGTATTGTATTAACTCGTCAAAAAGTCCAAAAACAAAACAATAAAGCATTAACGGCTATTGAATGTGGTGGGTATGCAATTAAAGACCATGATTCACCAGCTTTAATTTTGTTATCAAGTGGATCAGAGGTAAGTTTGGCTTGTGCTGTCGCCGAAAGATTTGAAAGCATGAATATTGCTGTTAAGGTTGTATCGATGCCATGTATGGAAGTCTTTAGACAACAAACGTCAAAGTATAAAGAGTCGCTACTGCTACCAGGCATTCCAAAAGTGGCTATTGAAGCAGCAGCATCACAACCATGGTATGAGTGGGTTGGCACAGATGGATTAGTGATTGGTCAAGATGATTTTGGATTATCGGGTCCAGGTAGCGCTGTTATGAGTCATTGCGGTTTTGAGATTGGTGATATTGTGTTAAAAGTATTAAAGAAATTTGATTCGATTAAATACGCTGGAGAAGAAATATGATACGTTTTGGAATAAACGGCTTTGGTCGTATAGGTCGGTGCATTGTCAGGCTATGGCTTGAAGATAAAAAGTTACAAGAAAAAATGACGTTGGTTCAGATTAATTCGCCATCTGGTGGACAAGTGGGTGCGCATTTGCTTAAGTATGATTCAATCCATGGCGTTGCCCCAAATCAAGTTGAATGGCAAGCACCACAGCTGATATTGGATGGAAAAAAAGTTCTATATACCACAGAAAAAAGTTTAGAGAGTATGGCCTGGGATGATGTAGATATTGTGCTTGAATGTTCGGGACGTTATAAAGATCGAGAGACATTATCGGTCTATTTGTCAAAAGGCGTTAAAAAAGTATTGCTTTCATCTCCTGGTCAATCAATGGATAAAACCATTGTTTATGGTGTTAATCATGCAGCCCTATCGATAGAAGATGACATCGTATCTGCAGCGTCATGTACCACAAACTGTTTAGCGCCCATTTTAGATGTGGTCATGCAATCAAGAGAAATCATATCTGGTTTTATGACAACCATACATGCGTATACAACTGATCAGAATCTAACGGATGCATCACATAAAGACTTGCGCCGTGCAAGAGCAGCGTCTCATTCTATGATCCCTACTAAAACAGGTGCTGCGTCCACCATTGGGCAAGTTCTCCCTGCCTTAGATGGTAAGCTTGATGGCATGGCAGTTAGGGTTCCAACAGCCAATGTATCATTATTAGACTTAACCCTAAACCTAAACGAAAGTATAGATAAACAAGCCTTAAATGACGTACTTTATAAAGCTACCGTCGAATCTCATAAAGGCATTTTAGGGCATAATGATGCGCCGCTTGTTTCATGTGACTTTAATAAAAGAACAGAATCGAGTGTCGTGGATCTAACGCAAACCATGGTTCAAGATAAAACCGTTAAAATAATGGCATGGTACGATAATGAATGGGCTTTCGCATACCGTATGATTGATATTGTGATGTATATGAATAATCAAAAGTTGATATCCAAAAATAATGAGAAAGCATTTGTTTCATAAACTTTGACCTAACCCTGTTAATTGCATAGTATTGTAATATGATCCCTAGCTTAAATCCCAACTCTATTTATAATAAGCGGGTTTTGTTACGCGTTGATTTAAACATGCCTATGCTTGATGGCGAAATCTTAAGCATGGCGCGTTGGCTAAATGTATTGCCGACCATAAAAAGGATTTTGGAAGAAAAGCCAAAGAAATTAGTGATTCTTTCTCATCTAGGTCAGCCTAATGGCATTGAGCTGGCATTGTCGTTGTTACACATCCAGAAAGTTATTAAAAAAGATCTTCCAGGGATCAAATTAATCAAAAAAATTTCTGATATCAAAGATGAAGGGGGTATTTTCTTGCTTGAAAATGTGCGTTTCGATGAAAGAGAAAAAACATTAGACCAAACACTGATAGATGAATATTTATCTGTAATAGATACAGTTATTTTTGATGCTTTTTCTGTCAGTCATCGTAATCACGCATCTGTAACTGGTATTTTAGCTTCCGCAAAAACGTATGCTTTCGGTCCATTGTTTCATAGAGAAAGAAAAGCCATTGATACGGCGCTATCAAGAAGTGGTAAGCGCATTGCTATTCTTAGTGGAGCAAAAATTTCAACTAAATTGCCAATGATAAAAAAAATGCTTACTTGGGCAGACCATGTTTTGGTTGGTGGTGGCATTGCTAATACATTGCTTCATGCCAGTGGTTATAACATGCAAGACTCACTAAAAGACGTCAATGCAATAACTGATGCAAGGATGATGCTTAATAAAACAAGTAAACTCATTTTGCCAATTGATGGTTTAAACCAATCTGAAGGCATACTGGATTTTGAAAGCAGTTCAATGTCTCAGGGTGATAAGATTTTAGACATTGGGCCCAAAACACTACAATTATATGCTAAATATATTGACCAGGCAGACACAATTATTTGGAATGGTCCTCTTGGCTATTATGAAAGCCCAAGATTTCAGCGTGGTACCCAGCAAATCGCATTATCAATAGCAAGCGCATCTGGCTATTCTATAGTGGGTGGGGGTGATTCTGTTGCTGCCATAGAAGATTTAAATATTAGCCATCAATTCGATTATGTCTCTACCTCAGGAGGTGCTTTTCTTCATTATGTCGCTTATGGCACATTACCTGTTATTGAGGCGGTAGCAGAAAAGATCATACACGAACCGGAGACTGCCTAAATGAGATTAACAAAAATCATAGCTACATTAGGGCCTGCATCTCATGATATTGATGTCATGAGACAAATGGTCGCAAAAGGTGTCGATGTTTTTAGACTGAATTTATCTCATGGCACACACGAGTATCATGCAAAAAATATAGAAGCTATCTACCAACTACAAAAAGAAAATGACCACGCGAAACCATCAATATTAATTGATCTTCAGGGGCCAAAAATTCGTATTGGTCAGTTTATAGATGGTGAAGTAATGCTAAAGTCGGATCAAAGCTTCGATTTAAGCCTAAGCCATCCAATAGATCAAGGTACATCTGGTATTGTAGCAATAAGTGAGCCAAAGATTATAGATGATGTCAAAATAGGGCAAAAGCTTTTGTTAGATGATGGAAACATTATTTTAAAGGCGGTTAAAAAAACTAAAGATGTATTGACGACAAGGGTTTTAATTGGTGGCAAGCTATCTGGAACTAAGGGTATAAATTTTGAAGGTGGTGGTTTATCAAATAGTGCATTTACAGCGAAAGATCAGGCTGATCTTGAATTTGCCTTAAAATATAATATTGATTTTGTCGCTTTGTCTTTTGTTGAGAAAGATGAAGACATTATCCACTTAAAATCATTTATCAAAGACCAAGACTCAGCGCCTAGTGTCATTGCTAAAATTGAAAGAGCTGAGGCCATTTCAAGGATTCAGGAAATTGCTGAAGTTTCAGATGGTTTAATGATTGCTAGGGGTGATTTGGCACTTGAAGTAGGCCTTGCAAAAGTGCCCTACCTACAAAAAAAAATTATTAATGTTGCAAAAAAATATGACTGTTTCACCATCGTTGCAACTCAAATGATGGAATCTATGATACATGCTTTCTCACCAACAAGAGCAGAAGTATCAGACATTGCCAATGCAATGATTGATCAAGCAGACGCTTTAATGCTTTCAGCAGAAACAGCTGTGGGTAAATATCCTCTTGAGGTGATTGAACAAATGGCTAATGTTTGTGAACAAGATATGCTTCAAAAAGGAGAGCATGAAATTTTCAATCATAAGAATAAAGAATGTGATACAACTAGGGTCTTGTCTTTAAATGGTTGTCAAATTGCCGCTGACTTATGTGCAGAGGCCTTAGTAGTCTACACAGAAAAAGGAAGAACAGCATTATTTGCCTCAAGACAAACAATGCATATTCCCATCTACGCATTAAGTCAGAACAAAACAACGTGTCTAAAAAACAATCTATTTAAAGGCGTTTTTTCAGTACTTGTAAAGTTTGAAAACCATGATGTATCATCTTTGGATTTTTTAGCGGTAAAAACATTAAAAGATCATAAACATGTCAGCGAACCTGATACCGTTGTTATTTTAAAAGGTGATTTAGTTGGCGTTTCAGGGCATACTAACTCTATAGAAGTCTGGACAGTAAGCGATTTACTGAAATGTCATACGTAAGAAAGGATAAGTTATTAAGATGAATTGGTTAGAATTATTTTGGATCTTAGGTATATTTTTTGCTGGATGGCTTTGTTATCGAACCATTAAAGGTAGACCAGAGTTGTTTACTATGCAAGCAATGCTTAAGACGATGAATACGCTAGGTTTTTTGGCATTAGGTTTGATTGGGTTCATCGGAATCTGTATTATGTTACTTAAAGCGAATTAATGCTCATGAAATCATCTATATTAAAGCTTATCGGTCGATCCCCAGTCAGGGGTTTAAGAAAACATCTAAAACTCACAGAAGAAATGTCTATGAATCTAGAGCCATTTTTTCGGGCTATCTTTTCAGGGGACTATCAAGTAGCGCAAGATATATTTGATGAAATGATTAATATTGAACGAGAAGCCGATAGACGAAAAGATAAGGTCAGACGACTGATGAATAAGCCTTTAATTATGGCTTTTCCTAGAGGCGAGATCCTCTTTATGCTCAATTCACAAGAAAAAGTTCTGAACCTGTTACGCGATATTGCGGCCACACTTGTGGGAAGAAAAATAGTTATGCCACAACAGGTTAAGCCGGTTTTCTTTGACTTTTTAAATTCTGTTCTAAAATGTATGAAAAAATTTAACAAAGCCATCCTTGAACTGGATGACTTGGTTGAAACTGGCTTTGGTCATATTTTTCGCGAGCATGTCATTCAGGCAGCACATGATATTGATAAACTTGAGCAAAAAGTTGATGATCTTGAAGTGATCCTGAGACATACTTTATTCTTAGTTGAATCATCGTTTAATCAATTAGACTTGATGTTTATGTACCAATCCATCGATAAATTAAGTAGGGTTGCTGATATTTTAGAAGAATTAGGCGGTAGACTCATCTTGTTAGTAAATAATTAGGGAATTTAAAATGGTAAAAAATAAAACTGCAATTATACTGGGTTCAGGACTTCATCAAATTGTAAATGATATGGTTGTTGAGGAAGAGCGATCATACGATGAAATTAAAGATTTCAAACCGTGTCAAGTTAAAGGTCATCAGGGAAAAATGATTTTAGGTGAAATTGAATCTCATCCAGTTATTTGCTGTTTGGGTCGCCCGCATTGGTATGAAGGTAGAGATTCTAATGAATTTTTAGCATTTATAAGAGAACTTAAAAACTTAGGTGCGACTTCTTTAATTGTTACCAACTCTTCTGGCGGACTAAACCCTAGTTATAAAGCAGGCACTATGATGTTGGTCAATGACCATATAAACTGGCAATTTAAAAGCCCATTAATGGGTATTGTTGAAGATGGCAGAAGCCGGTTTTTGAATATGGATAATGCCTATGACCTTGATATGAGAAATGAGCTCCTTGCCTCTGCTAAATCAATTGGTATCGACTTAAAAGAAGGTGTATTTATGGGTGTTCAGGGGCCATGTTTTGAAACGCCTGCTGAAGTGAAAGTGTTTCAAATGTTAGGTGCTGATACCGTGGCAATGTCATCTATTCCGGAGGTTATTGCTGCAAGATATTATGGTCTTAGCGTTGCAATGCTATCTGTCGTTGTAAATCAAGGTGCTGGTTTAAGTGATGAGGTTTTATCTCATGAGCATACCTTAGCAATGGCAGCAAAAAGCGATGTTTATTTAGCTCAGTTATTGAGAACATATTTTGGAAGGAAGTCGCTTGATAGCTAGCTCTGAATCTATTTATTTAGTTTATTTGGCTGTTTTTTTAGGCTTTACAATGGCTTGGGGCGTTGGTGCCAACGATGTTGCCAATGCTATGGGAACCTCGGTTGGTGCAAAAGTTCTAAATATAAAGCAAGCCATCATTTTAGCTGCCATTTTTGAGGTTGCCGGTGCGTTACTTGCTAGTAATGAAGTCACCTCGACCATTAGCAAGGGCCTAGTAGATTTTAAGGATGTTGCTAATGCGGATATGATGATTGTCATTGGGATGATTGCTTCTTTAGCAGCATCTGCGACATGGCTACTGACAGCAACGCGTTTTGGTTGGCCAGTGTCTACAACACATTGTATTATTGGTGCTATTCTAGGTTTTGGTTGTTTTGTAGCAGGTGTGCATCAGGTACACTGGGACATATTATCAAGCATTATTGCTAGTTGGTTTTTAACGCCTTTTATCGCCGCTATTATCTCTGCCACAATTTTTTATTCAGTAAAAGTATTGATCATTAATCAATCTAATCCAGTTAAGTACGCCAAACGTTATATTCCATTATATTTCTTTATGGTTTCATGGATAATTGTTCAGATTGCATTTGGCCAAGGCATTGTCTTTTTGGGGGTAACATGGACTTCGTTACAGTCAATATTTTGGACGTTTATTACAAGTTTACTATTAACCTTTGTTGGTCATAGATATGTCAGTAATGTTGAGTATGGCAACTTAAAAAACCATAAAGATTATCTAATGGCTTATCGATCAGTTGAGCGAATGTTTGGGGTGCTAGCCATTTTTACAGCATCTGCGATGGCTTTCGCACACGGCGGCAATGATGTTGCTAATGCCATTGGTCCGTTATCTCGAGTGGTAACTATTTTAAATAACGAATCATTACATGATCACCCAAGATGGGTGACTGTCGTTGGTGCTTTTGGTGTTGTTACAGGGTTGAGTATGTATGGTTATAAAATAATTGAAACCATCGGTACTAAAATTACTTCTTTAACGCCCATTAGAGGGTTCTCTGCACAATTTGCAACTGCTTTAACCGTAATATGTGCGACAGTGTTTGGTTTGCCTGTATCAACGACACATACGCTGGTTGGTGCAGTTTTAGGTGTTGGGTTGATGGGTGGTATAGGCACTATTGATTTGAGAGTTGTTAGAGGCATTTTCTCATCATGGTTTGTCACGTTACCAGTCGGTGCAAGCTTGGCAATATTATATTTTCAAATCATACATTTCTTTGTTTTGGGTGCTTAATTTTGAAAATTTTACCGTCGTCTAGTCTTTGACACAGTAATGTCCCCCCATAAACAAAGCCACCATCCAAGCAGGTGGTGTGATGGTTCTTAACAGTGCTCAATTTTGCCCAGTGACCGAATAAAATATCTTTTTTTGTATGGTTCATAGATTTAACGTCAAACCAAGCAATTCGTTCTTGGTCCAATGGGTCATTGTCATTGGTTCCTTGAGATAGTGTAAAGTTGATGGGGTCGAGAAAACGCATCTCAGTGAGTACTGCCATTATAAATAAGGGATCATTATACATTGCCTTAAGTTGCCATCTTGGTTGATGATAAAAGCGTTTCAATTGCTCTGCTGTAATAAAAGTCATTTGCTCTTTGACTATGTCAGAGATGTTCTGATCAGTCCATTTCGGATGAATGCCTGCATGACACATCAGGGTGTTTTGATGTTCAATGATAAATGGTTGCTGGCAAAGCCAATCAATGGCGTCAGTTTTTGTTAAAAAAGACTTAGTTGTGTCTGAGGGGTTAGAAGTTTGGTTTACAATGCTATGAATGAGGAATAAGTCATGATTCCCAATAACAGACTTACAATTTTTTTGTTTCATGATCCAGCTTAAAACGCCAATACTATCAGGTCCTTTATTTACCAAGTCCCCTAAAAAGTATAAATAATCATTCTTTGGGTTATATTCTATTGCTTCTAATAGTGAAAAAATACCATCTAGACAGCCATGAACATCTCCAATAACGTAAGATGGCATATAGTTAACTATCCTTTTCCATTGCAGCTAGGATTTTAGCTTGGTTTTCGGCAGTTAACGCATTTATTAGCTGGTCTAATTGCCCACTAAGAACTTCGTTAAGTTGGTATAAAGTCAGATTGATGCGATGATCTGTGATACGTCCTTGTGGAAAATTATATGTTCTAATACGTTCTGAACGATCCCCAGAGCCAACTTGAATTTTTCTTTCTGAAGCTTGAGCAAGCTGTTGTTTTTCTCTTTCTGATTGAAGTATTTTACTTTGTAATAGTTTCATTGCTTTGGCTTTATTTTTGTGTTGAGACCGTTCATCTTGGCATTCTACAACAACCCCTGATGGAATATGCGTTATACGTACTGCAGAATCAGTCGTATTAACATGTTGGCCGCCTGCGCCGGATGAGCGAAAAGTGTCGATGCGTAAATCAGAAGGATCAATATCGATTTCTGTTACAGAGCTCACCTCTGGCAATATGGCAACTGTACATGCTGATGTATGTACACGGCCTTGTGATTCGGTTGCAGGCACTCTTTGAACTCTATGTGCACCACTTTCGAACTTCAGTTTAGCATATACTTGTTTGCCTGATATTAGGGCAATGACTTCTTTCAAACCACCTTGCCCAGTTTTATTTTGTTGCACTAGTTCGATACGCCAGTTATTTTGATGTGCATAGGCCTGATACATATCAAAGAGATTTTGCGAAAACAACGCTGCCTCATCACCGCCAGTGCCTGCGCGTATCTCTAGGTACACGTTTTTATCATTGTCAGGGTCTTCAGGGATCAAAGCACAATAGATATCATCCACTAAATGCTCGATGGTATTCATTTCAGAATCAAGTTCCTCTTCAGCAAGTGCTTTCATTTCTGGATCAGACAGCATTTGTTTTAGGTTGGCTATGTTTTCTTCCTTATCTAAATATGTTCGATATAGTTCTGTTATTTTTTCCAGATTAGCTCGCTCTTTTGAAAGCTTGGTAATTTTGTCTTGTTCGGTGTGATCAGCATGTGATAGTTCATCATTGATCTCCCCCATTCTTAATAGTAGGGTTTCTAATCGATTTCTCAAAGAGGGCGATATGGTTTTCATTTAGGCTAGATCGTCAGTTTCAAAAAGGTATTTAGAAGCCTGAAGAATATGTTCTTCTTTATCTATAATCGCTTGTTTCAGTTGGGTTGTGGGTTTATGCAAGAAATGATTGGTTAGCTTACGAATACTATCGACAATAACGGCTTCGGGTGCATTCCCTTGATCAAGTTGTTGTAGTGCTTTTTTGATGATCTTATTTTGTGTATCTTGAATATGTTGTCGAAAATGAATGATGTGTGTCATTTTCCCTTTAGTAATATAGTTTTCATAAATTAGATTGGCTTCATAGTCAATCATCCCAGCTGCCTCTTTTGCAGCCGAAGCCCTATGCTCATGGCCTTCTTGTAATTGTTGATGTAAATCATCAATGTTATACAGGTTGCAATGGTTCAGCTCGTTTATTTCAACCTCTACGTCTCTTGGGACAGCTAAGTCAAAAATAAGTAATGGTTTGTTAGGCGTTTTATTGAGCGCCTTTTCAATTAATCCTTTCCCAATAATGGGCATTTGACTTGAAGTTGCTGAAATAATAATATCGACGTCGTCAATTTGTGATGGGATGTTTTGAATGCGTGTGGCATTAAGGCCATGCTTCAACCCAATTCTTTTTGCTCGTTCCAATGTTCTTCCCGCGATACAAATCGGACCAAGATCATATTTGACATATTGATTTGATATCAACTTGATTGTTTCACCTGTCCCAACCATTAATGTTTTGAGCGTTTGTGTTGAAGGGTGCTGGGATTTAATGATTTTATAAATAGCGTGTGCTAACGTCACGGTTGACTGATGTATTTTAGTTGCGTGTCGAATGTGTTTAGAAGCCTCATATACCTTTTGACACGTAGCATATAGATCATTATTGACAAATCCAAGTGATCTACCGTGCTCAACAGCTTTTTTAAATTGACCAAAAATTTGTTGTTCACCTAAAAGCATAGAGTCTAATCCACAACACACTTTGATCATGTGGTTTAAAGCATCTAAATTGCTATAGTGATACATGTTGTTTTTTAAAGTATTCAAGGATACATGGCTATGAATGGATATCCAGTTAAGAATATTATCTAAGCTGTTTATTCCAGGACCATTGAAAATGATTTCACTACGATTGCATGTGTTCAATAATATAAAGTCGTTTGCATTAAGCATAGACTTAATTTGACTGCCGTTATTATAAAAAGTGTCATTTGAAAAAATAACTTGTTCTCTTAAGTTAATAGGGCAACGATGATGGTTAAAACCGATTATGTGAATCATAGTATAATATCTATAATATACGCTATTATTCAGTAAATTCCAATGGTTATGTTTGTTTCGGGGGGAAATATAGGCTTATTGTGCATGAAAAGTTAAAAGTTATTGCGCTTAAGCTTAATTGGTAATAATATCAATTATTAATGAGTACCCAAGATAAATATCAAGCAATAATCAAACAATTGATATGCCCGTGGTTAGGCAGACCATTTCGCGATCAAGTAAGTGTTAAATTAAAAGACGAACAATTAATGGTTACTTTTAAATACCCAGTTGAAAAAAATCATGCAAAAGATTTAAAAAAACTTGTAGCTGAGGCTTTAAAGGCATATTCTCTGGGTAAAATTGAGGTTGCGTTTAATTCAAAAGTCCCAATTTATGGCACTCAGCTTTTGACTACAAAAATAGCAAATGTGAAAAACTTACTTGCAATAAGTTCAGGTAAAGGTGGGGTTGGTAAAACCACAGCAGCCTGTCATTTGGCGGCTCAGTTGTCACAGGCAGGTTATAATGTAGGTTTATTTGATGCTGATATTTATGGTCCTAATATTCCAATTATGATGGACACACAGGGTAATGAGGCAATGGCAACAGACAATGATCGTTTTATTCCTATCCAAAAAGATGGTATTGCCACAATGTCACTGGCGTATTTGGTTGATGAGAATAAACCAATGGTTTGGCGTGGTCCAATTTTAAGTAAAACGCTATTGCAAATTTTAATGCAAACACAATGGCCTCAACTTGATTTTTTGATTCTAGATTTACCTCCTGGGACAGGTGATACTCAATTGACATTAGCTCAAAAAATCCCATTGGTTGGCGCAGTATCGATTACAACGCCACATCCCATGGCTCAATCCGATGCCTTAAAGGGAATAAAAATGTTTGCTAAAGTGAATGTCCCAATGCTGGGCTTTGTAAATAATATGGCTACCCACATATGCTCAAAATGCGGTCATGAGGAGCGTACTTGGTCATCGAATGTCAAAGGGCCAAGTTCAGAAATTCCTTGTTTAGGTAATGTCCCCTTTGATAAAAAATATGCTAAGCCCATTAAAAAAAATAAGCAAGATGATTGCTTTTTTCGTATAGTAACTGCTTTAATTAAACAGGTAATAAAATTACCGGAACATCCTTCGGGAAATATACCAACAATTGTCACAGAATAGGAGAATTACGATGTCAATTATGTCTGATACATGGATAAATAAAATGGCTGAAAAAGGAATGATTAGTCCGTTTGAACCCAAACAAGTGCGTTCAAACGAAAAAGGTAAAATCGTATCATATGGCACGTCAAGTTATGGCTATGATGTACGCTGTGCAAATGAATTTAAAGTGTTTACAAATATTCATTCTGCTGTCGTGGACCCAAAAGCATTTGACCCAAATAGTTTTGTCAGTATTGAAGCAGAAAGTTGCATTATTCCACCTAATAGTTTTGCTCTCGCAAGAACAGTAGAATATTTTGATATCCCAAGAGATATTTTGACAATATGTCTCGGTAAATCTACATATGCGCGATGCGGTATTATTGTGAATGTAACTCCTTTAGAGCCAGAGTGGCATGGTCATGTGACACTTGAGTTTTCAAATACAACCAGTTTGCCTGCAAAGATCTATGCAAATGAAGGTGTTGCGCAAATGATATTTTTGAAAGGTGAATCAGTGTGTGATACCTCCTACAAAGACAGAGCAGGAAAGTATCAAGGTCAAAAAGGCGTTACTGAGCCGATAACATAGTTGTTATTATTCAGCGCCTTGTTTCTCAGGGTTTAGTTTTTCTCTGATATTTTTACTTGGCTTATAATGGATTTTATATCTGCCATTAGTCCATATCTTTTCGCCTGTCTGAGGGTTGACAGCCTGACGAGGATTTAACTTTTTTAAAGTCATGCTTCCAAAGCCTCTTATCTCAACACGGTCACCTTGGGTTAGAGAATTAACAAGGGTGCGAAACATGAAATTAGTTATTAGATCAACTTCTCTATAGTTGAGTGTTTCAGCCTTTTCGGCTAGCAAATTTATAAATTCTGATTTAACCATAGCCTTGATTTTACTATCTTAAAATTAATTGTCAATAATTAACGCGTCAAATTTCAAAATAAATATATATTAGATATATATAAACATTATATATACGCTGTTCTGCATTGTTTTTTTCTATATGTGTATTAAAAATTAGATATTTTTAACTTAATTAGGTAGAATTTTCTATAATATATAAAGAAGGAAAATTATGATGAAAAAAATAAATATACTTATGACACTTTTAGCGTTATCAACATCAATCACTTTTGCAGATGGGTTATATCCAATTGATCCAAGTAAGCCCGCTACAATTCATCCTGAATCCAATTGTTTTTCAATCGAGTTACCATCTAACCCTACGACAGGATACCAGTGGAAAGTATTATCTGTTTCTGAGGGTATTAAGGTTAATCAAAAGGTTTTTATGGCGCCTGATCAACCTTGTTGTGGTGCTCCAGGCATTGAACAGCTTGATATTGTTCTAACTAAAACATTCCCCGGTAGTGGCACAATTGAGATGCAATATCAAAGACATTGGGAAAACGATGCAGATCAGCAATCGAAGCCAATTGTCATTAAAATTGAGAAATAAAAATAATTTAGTTAACACTTGTTTTTAATCAACTTTTTGTATAACATAGCAATTTAATTTTAGGAAAACTATGAGTAAAGTCTGTTCAATCACTAAAAAACGTCCAATGAGCGGGAATCATGTTTCACATGCTAAAAACCATGTTAAACGTCGGTTTATGCCAAACTTACAAACCAAACGTTTCTGGGATCCAGTGAAAAAAACCTATGTTAAATTAGTTGTCTCCGCTAAAGCCATCAAACTAATTGACAAAATTGGTTTTACAGCTGCTATGGAAAAGTTTAACAAGAAGTAAATTTAGAGGTAGATTATGGCAGGAAAAAACAAAGCTAGAGTATTCGTTAAATTAGTTTCTTCTGAAGGGACAGGTGAGTTTTACACCACAACAGTCAATCACAGAAACATGGAATCCAAAAAGTTAAAACTAAAAAAATATGACAAAAAACTAAGACGAGCAGTTATCTTTAACGAAGAGAAACTTAAATAAACGTCTCTATGTAGCAATTGCTACAGTCATAATCATTTATTCATCTTAGCTATTGGCTATTGGCTCTACTCATTTCCATCATCAGTCTTGTTAGCCTTCAAATCATTAACTTTTACTATTCCATTTAGTTCTGAGGCCTTTAGGCTATAGCTATTATTCGTTGAATCACCTTGGGTTTGTTGATTCGTGTAATTGTTACGCCTTCCAAAACAAGCATGTTAATATTTATCACTTATTTTTTTATTAAAGAGCTGACACCATAACCGTCACCGTAATCGTTGATCTCTTCGCCAGTATGGGCTGGTATATTGTCTCTTATTGATGAACCCATTTGCTTAAGATTCTCAGATGACCTATCATTTTGTGATTTTGGTGCTGGGTCAGATGCGTTTTTTCTATTTTTCGTTGATTGGACTAAGTCTACCAGAGTATCTGGATCTTTTGGCAAAGATAAATTAAGATCTTTTTGAAAGAAATGAAAGCTGATTTGACGACAAAAGTATGGTACTGCTAAAAAGGCTGCTACAACTAGAAAAGGTAAGCCAGCCACTAATGAAAATGTTGTTATCAACAATATCAAGCCTAAGGCTAATGATCCCCCGATGAACCTTTTTTCATTAGAATCTAATTTGGCTTCATTTTTGGCTTGTAATAAGTCTTTTAAACTTTGGATCTCATTTTTATATTTGGCTCTATCCAGTTTTTCAAGGCCTGAAATCATATCACTTAGTTTCTGGCTATCTATATATTTGTTTATTGAATAATTCATAATAATTGTCTCTCTTTTTTTT